>JBBQSD010000013.1:0-72251 GCA_038214135.1 Chloroflexales bacterium
ACGGGAATATCCTGGCGATTATAGACGATCCCGATTCGGCGGTGCCCCAGTTCGATCAGATGCTTGGTCGCAGCATATGCCCCGCGATAGCTATCGACGGAGATATAATCGGCATCGATGTCATATTGCAGATCAACCAGCACCAATGGCAATTGGCTTTTAACAAGGTTGCGGGCCTGCTCTAAACTCGGTTCAAGCGGCAATACAAGAATTAATCCATCGATCCGCCGTGAACGTAATAATGCTTCGATTGCCGATGGTTGCTCCAGATTGTCCGTCTGGGCCAGCAACATGAAGCGCCCACGTTCTGCTAACGCCTGGCATGCACCATCGACCATCGGCCCAAAGAATGAATCGCCCGCCCGGTCAACGATCATTCCAACAATATTGGATCGATTCCGTGAGAGACTGACCGCCTGTGCATTTGGATGATAATCCAGATCCGCAATTGCACGCTGCACCTGCTCACGCGTCTCCACTGAGACATCCGGGCTGTTGTTGATCACCCGCGATACCGTTTGATACGAAACACCCGCTCGCCTGGCAACTTCCCGAATTGTGATTCGTCGCATAGCAAAAGCCTCCGACGGCACTGTCGGGAATAATGAGCATAGCTGCTACAATATGAAATTGGAAGTTTTGTGACCGGTCACAAGTATAACATAGCCCTAACATGTGTCAAGTTTGTGTTATATCGCACAATTTGACGGCTAGGCTACAATACGTTCATGCATATTTCGCGTTCAAGATGGGTGATTGGCGCGGCATTATTTGCGATAATAGTGCTAGTCATGTCGTGTGGCCTGGCCGGTTCTGGCATTCGGCGTGGCAGCCTGCCACCGGTTGAGGTCACTGTTGGCATGGATGGCCTGCGCTTCATTACCGTTGTCACCGACGATGCGAATTGTTGGCGGCCGATTCATTATTCAGATGGAGCGTTGTGCTCAACGGGCTCATTGCTGAGCATGGATCGCTACTATATTGGCTGGTTGGAACTCCCAAATCTCGAAGCAGCGCCTCAGCGCACACGCCCACACTATCAGCGTTTGTTTACGATTCGTTTGCCATCCTAGCGGCGCGTCGTTTGCGTCGAATCAGGGCAGCGGCACCAGCCAGCGCCGCTGCGCCAACCAACCCACCAAGCCCCAATGCATATGCCATATTGTTCGATGGTTGCCCCGGTATAAGAACCAGCGTTGTTGAGTAGGGCGGTAAATCGAGCATCACATGATCGCCTGGCCCATTATATGCCACTGGTATGCCATCGATGCCAGATGCCTGGCGTAGCAGTTGTGGTGGCCCGCTGATCTGGAAGTTTTGTAGATCGAGTGCGGCACGGTATGTGATCGCTGGATCTTTATTGATCAGCATCAGGCTCAGTGTGCCATCATCGCGTAGGGCCGCATAGATTGGCAGAAGCGACTGATCGCTGGCGGCCTGGATGACATGGCTGCCGAATGAGCTGAACATGCGGAATGTATGATGAACTGGCCGAATGCCACCACGCCGATCCCAGACTCCATGAAAATTGAGGCCCCATAGTGTGAAATAGGCTGCCAGATCGATCTTGTTGCTGATCAAATGCCCAAGCATATCGGCGGTCCATAATGCGGCTGGTAGTGTTGTTAGATTGCGCGAATTATTGGTTTCGTATGAGGCACCATACTCAGAAATAAGCAGTGGAATAGTGCGATCACGGCCAAGCGGGTTGATCTGCGAGTCGCTCCACCATCTGCGAACCTGTGCGACCTGCTGATCAAATGTTGCCGTTGAGCCAAGCAGATCGGCCTCGCTGGTACGCCCATTACCGCCATAGAAATGCCAACTCAGCCCATCAATGATATCGCCACAGGCACTGATGAATGGCGGCATCCAGTCATTCAGTTTATTACTCAGCACCGGCCCGAAGATCTTGATCGATGGATCGACACGCTTCATGGCCTGTGCATATTCGCGAAAGCGTTCGGCATACCAGGCAGGGCTAAAATCTGGTTCGCCAGCTCTGCGCCCATAGATATCCGGCTCATTGCCGATCTCCCAGTAGCGAGCGGCATAGCGGCGTTGCTGGTTCATATAGCCAACATTCGCAGCGGCCCGTTCGGGGGTGCCACCGCGCAAGCGCACCTCGACAACTAGTTCTGCACTGGTGCCCTTGGCAACTATGCCGGATTCGTCGATCAATTGCTGCGACAGCTCGTTTTCATCGCCAGTTCGCCCAGGCGGGAAGCGCAGCAGATCCAGCCCAATCGCCTGATATTCAGGAAAGAAGGCCGCATCCGAGCGAGTGCCCCAGAAATTAAAGCCGCGCAATCCCTTCGGAATCCGCCAGATCTCACGCCCAGCATCAACGCTGATGGTAGCAGATTGGGGTTGTTGTTCGCGCATCATTCCTTAGCTTTCAGCATTCAGCACTCAGCTTTCAGGTCTCTCACGATTGGAATTTGGATGAACAACAGCCATTGTAGTGCCGGTAAGACTTTCCATCTGCGCCAAAAAGCTGATAGCTGATGGCTATAGTTCAGGTTCCCACAAAAACTGCTTCAGATCAATAGACCCTGGCTCGCTGAATACGATGCCCTCCTCTTCGAGCAGCGCACGCTGTAACTCGCCATGAAATGGATTACTGATCCGGCCAGATGCGTTGACGACCCGCCACCATGGAATGCTGCGGGCTTCTGCTGCACTCAGCCCTGCCAACGCCCACCCGACACCCCTGGCACCGCGTGGTACTGGTGTGATCGCCGCAATCCGCCCATAGGTTGAAACTCTGCCAGGCGGGATCTGCAACACAATCTGGTAGACATCATCGTAGTAGCTCATATTCTTTCCTCTTGCGGAGCTACGTGCCCCGCACCCGGTTCCCGGAACCGTTCCCGCCCAGAGGGCACCCGGTTCCCGGAACCTTCCAGCGGGCAGGCGTTACGGCACCCAGAGGGTACCCAACCCGTAATGGATCATTGTGGCCACCAACACTATTTGGTCATGCCACGGCTGCGGGCGATCAGACATTGTGGTTCTTGTTCGCTTGCCCAGACGCTCCACCGGAGCGTCTCTACCCTGCCACTACCTTGGTTCTTGGCTCCGTATTCTGACTCCTGACTCCTGACTCCTGACTCCTGAATACTATTGCCGCGCCAACTGTACCACCGAATCCGCGCAGCCCCACGAGAGCGTTACACCAGCGCCACCATGGCCATAGTTATGAATCAGCCGTTTGTTGTTGGCCAGATGTTCGAGTTCAAGCCGAATATGTGGCCGACCAGGGCGCAAACCAACGCGATGTTCCAGAATCTTGGCCTCGGCTAAGCGCGGTTCGAGTGCGATGCAGCGTTGCAGGATCGCCTGGGCTGTTGGTGGATCTGGAATAATGTTCTCATCGCCCTCCTGGGCTGTGCCGCCAAGAATGATATCATTGGCGCGTGGAACAATATAGGTAACACCGCCTGGCCCATAGTCATCGAAGATAAAGCGATCCAACCCAACCTGTTCGACACGCACGATCTGGCCACGTATCGCAATCAGGCTGCTATCGCCAACAAGTTTGCGGGCACCAAGGCCGGCACAATCGACGACAAGATCCGTTTCGGCTAGGGCTTGATCGATGCTATGCAGTACACGTTGTTCGATCTGGCCGCCGAGAGCAGTAAAACAGCGCATGAGGTAGGTCAGATGTATTGGCATTTCGATCACAGGCGCACTGAAGATGAAGCCGGTGGCAAAGCCAGGCGGCATATCGGCGCTTGTCGCTCGGCGGAAATCTGGAACGGCTGTTTTCCACCAGGGATCAGGAACTGGCTCATGAAAGAGTTCGATGCCCGTTCGCATGATGACGCCACTTTCGGGTATATCGATCAGGCGTACCTGCTCGGCATAGGCTACTTTGCTCCAGGCCAATACAAGATCCTCGGGATAGGCTTTGTATGGATACCAGACGGCAGCCGCAACATTTGAGGTCGTATTCGGTGGCAGATCGCTGGCGATAATTCGGGCGTTATAGCCAGCCTCAAGCAGGCGAATACCAGTGCTGAGGCCAGAGACGCCACAGCCAATAATCAGAACATCCACAGTGCTGCTCCTTGGGGCGATAAATTCGTTATAATCGTACCACGAGTGAGCCGTCAGCTGTCAGCCGTCAGCTTTTTGGTGCAGATGAACGTTCTTGCTATTACTGCAATGGCTGTTGTTCATCCAAACTTTCATCGTGAGAGAGCTGAGAGCTGAGAGCTGAAAGCTGAGAGCTAAAGAAGAAGTGAGGCCAACGATGTCTGATACTGCACAATTTCTCGCCTTCGATTTGGGCGCATCGGGTGGAAGGGCGCTGCTTGGCCGTTGGGATGGCACTCGCCTGGACATGGAAGAGATCCATCGCTTTGAGAATGGCCCAATTGATGTGATCGGTAATCTGCATTGGGATGCGTTGCGGTTATGGGCCGAGATCAAGGCCGGGTTGGCCCGCTATGCTGCATTGCATACTACGCCGCTGGTAAGCATTGGGATCGATACATGGGCTGTGGATTATGCGCTGCTGGATGCTAAGGGCCGCATGCTCGGCAACCCCTATAATTACCGCGATCCCCGCACGAATGGTATGGTCGATCTTGTGTGTGCCAAGGTACCGCGCGCGGAAATCTTTGCCGAGACGGGTATTCAGTTTATGCAGATCAATACGATCTATCAACTGGCGAGCATGGTTCAGATTGGCGATCCGCAGCTTGCTGCTGCCGAGACATTGTTGATGATGCCAGATCTGTTTCACTACTGGCTTACTGGCCGCCGGGCTGCTGAGTATACCAATGCGACAAGCACGCAGTTGTTCTCGTGCCATCATCGGCGCTGGGCAACCGAGCTTGCCGAACGGATCGGTATTCCATCACGCCTGCTGCCCGAAGTCGTTGGCCCAGGAACGCTACTTGGCCCATTATTGGCCTCGATTGTTGCCGAGACGGGTCTGCGCAACACGCCTGCGGTGATTGTGCCAGCGACCCACGATACGGCCAGTGCTGTTGCCGCTGTGCCCGATCTGGATGCCAGCAGTGCTTATATTAGTAGCGGCACCTGGAGCCTGATGGGTGTGGAAGTTCCTGAGCCTATTGTCAGCGCTCGGGCGCTAGCACTCAATTTCACCAATGAGGGCGGGGTTGGCGGCATGATTCGGCTGTTGAAGAATATCAATGGGCTGTGGTTGTTGCAGGAATGCCGCCGACAGTGGCGGCGTGAGGGGCACGATTATTCCTGGGATTCCATGTTGGCGCAGGCAGAACAAGCAACGCCACTGCGTAGTTTCATTGATCCAGATGCGCCCGAGTTCATGCGCCCCGGCGATTTGCCTGGTGCTATGCGTGATTTCTGCCGAACAACCGGCCAGCCAATACCGGATGATGTTGGCGCACTTGTACGCTGCTGCCTGGAAAGCCTGGCCCTGAAATATCGCTGGGTGCTGGCCGCCATTCAGGAACTCACCGGCCAGGCGATCACGACCATCCGGGTTGTTGGTGGCGGCAGCCGCAACCGCCAACTGTGCCAGATGACCGCCGATGCCTGTGGCCGTGTAGTTGTGGCCGGGCCGGTGGAAGCAACGGCATTGGGTAATATCATGGTTCAGGCGATTGCCGCCGGGATGCTGCCGGATATTGCCGCTGGTCGGCGGGCGCTGGCTCAATCACTGACATTGGAACACTACCAGCCACACCATAATGCCGATTGGGATGCGGCATATGTGCGGTTTATGAGGGTGCTGGTGTAGCCGTGGTATAATGCGCCTCCTAGTGATCTCTTCTGGAGGTTGTGTGAGTTATACCCTGGCGCTCGGTCCATCGCATCCAGCCTGGCGCGGCCCACAACGGTTTGTCCTGACGGTCAATGGCGAGCGGACGACCGATATTGAGTTCTCCACCGATCATCAGATGCAGGGTTGGGCAGAGCGCCTCCCACGCTTGGCTTTTTCCGAAGCCCTTCACCGTGCTGCACGGATCTGCACAAGTAGTTCGATTGCCCATGCGCTTGCGCTGTGTAGCGCGATCGAGCAACTGTGTGGGCTTGAGGTTGGCCAACGCGCCATGGCATTGCGTGGCTGTGCTGCTGAACTGGAACGGCTGGCAGCGCATCTGGAAGCGGCGCAACGGGTGATCTGGGCACTTGGTGTGGAGCCAGTCGCAGAGACTCTGGCGAACATGGCGGTTGCAGCCCGTCAGGCGCTGGCAGTGCTGGCTGGCAACCCGGAAGCGCCCGATCTGCTGACGCCCGGTGGCGTATTGCATGATCTGACACAAGCTGATCGGAATATGCTCTTGACGACACTGCCCAAGCTGAATCGGGTGCTGTACCAGACGATTGAGCGCCTGATCGATAGCAGCCCGATACTGCGGCGAACCGTCGATATCGGAACACTACCACGTTCTGCGGCAGAGCAATTTGGTGTTCGCGGCCCACTTGCACGGGCCTCTGGTATTGCCCGCGATGTTCGCGTTGATCAGCCATATGGTATCTACCGAGAACTGCCGGTGCGGGCCATAACGCAGGATGGTGGCGATCTGTATGCGCGCCTGATGGTGCTGCTGCTGGAAGCCTACGAGAGCCTGAAACTGGCAGAACAGATGCTACGAGAACTGCCGGATGCCGATCCACCGCAGAAGCATGATCTTGCGGAAGCTGGCCCTGGAATCGCTCAGGCAGAGGTCGAAGGTCCGCATGGGCCGCTGCGCTATAGTATCGAAGGCGCTGGGGATCGGCTGAAACGTGTTATGATTCAAACCCCAAGGCAGCTCGACCGCCTGATGATCCGAACGTTGCTTTCTGGGGCACTGATTGATAATACAGTTGCGATTATTGCCTCAGCGGATCACTGCCCATATTGTGCTGAGTTATAGCACGGCAATAGGATTGCCATAGGATGCTGCTTGCACTCGCCTTCATGTTGCCTCCCGTTGCCGTGCTGGCCTGCCTGGGCCTGAATCGGTTCATCTCCACTCGCTGGTGTGCGTTTGGTACGGCTCTTGGGCTTGCGTTCGCCGCCGCATGCCTGGTTGGTGTACGCATTAGTGGCCAATCAATGGCGCTGATTGATCTGCCTTTGTTTGAACTCACCGAACGTGCCATCCATCTGTCGCTGCGCCTCGATCCGATCAACTGGCCGATTACAATAGTTATTCTAGCGGGCGGTGCGTTGATGGTGGCAGCACTCGGTTTTGCGCTGCCAGCCGATCTACGTGGATTTAGTGGCCTTCCAGCAACACTCGCGCTGGTGGTGGTGACAACACTGTTGAGTATGGCAACGACTGATCCAATCCTCCGACCGGTGGCCTGGATGATGGCGGTGTTTGCATCGGCAACGGCATTGCGGGCGAGTGGGGCACTCGCCGATTCGGATGCACCGCTGATTGTCGCTCTGGCTGGTGTTGTCGCCACAATGCTGCTGTTGGCGACCGGGCTATTGATCACATCTGGGGTTCCCCTTTCTACAATGGCCCTGTTGTGCCTCACGATTGCCTGCCTGCTGCTGCTTGGGTGTGCGCCATTTAACGCAGTTGCTGGTGCGATGAGCGAAGCACCAGCCGGAATTGGTGGTGCGTTGTTGGCGCTCGGGCTACCGCTTGTTGGCGGTCAGACACTCCTGACGATGATGACGGAGGTCGGATTCCCAGCTCCCTGGCGCACCGCGCTGATGCTGATTGGCTTGCTCTCGGTGCTGGCCTGTGGTGCCGGTGCTATTGGCGCGCGCCAGGCACGCCGCTTACTTGCGTGGCAGCATGGTGCCCAGTTGGGCGTCTTTCTGGTTGCGCTTGGCACAGGTGGCCCAGCGGCAGGGGTGTTATTCTGTACCACATGTACAACGCTGGCGGCTGCACTGGCAATTGCCCTATTGGAGCGCCGTACCGGTACCGATGATCTGGGCATTGCGGTGCTATCAGAACCACTGCCAATCCCTGGGCTAGCACTGCTGATTGCAGGAGCGACGGCGGTTGGTCTACCTGGAACTGGTGGGTTTTGGATGCGCACTCAGATCGTTGCGTTGCTGGTACAGCAGGGATCTTCCTGGGTTGTTGGCGTGCTGCTGGTGGGCGCGATGCTGCTGGGGTTGAGCTATCTGGCACCACTGGCGATCTTCTGGCGCGCTCGGCCAGTTGGCCAACCAGAAGCGCTGCCGTTTCGCACTGCGCTCATCCTTCCTGCTATCGCCGTGCTTCCGCTGCTGGCCCTTGGTGTTGCACCACAGCTGATCGGCACAGCATTGCTCCGCCCCAGCCCGATTTCGATGCTGGCTGCTGCTGGCGCAATTGTTGTGCTGATCGCCCTCCCGCTGCTTGTGCAACGGTTCTCGGATCACACACCAGCAAACCCCGATGAACACGCGGGAAGTGCCGCACTGCCATATGCTCTGGCCGAAAGCCTGGGTGGGTTGGCGTGGCTGGCGACACCAACAGCAGCGTTGAACATGGGTTGGGAGGCTCTATTGCAGGGCAGCCAACTACTCACGCGCCTACTGGCGCAGGTTGAGGAACGCTACTACCTGGCTGGCCTAACGATAGCATTGATTATTGTTGTGCTGGTGTTCATATGAATATTGCCGCTCCAAACCTAGTTGTGATTGGAATCGCGCTGAGTGCTGGCCTGGTATTGTTGCTGCGCAACTGGCGCTTCTCCTTCCCGGCGCTGTTGATAACCTATGTCTGTATTGCACTGTTTCTGACCCAGCAACAGTTTATTCGGCCAGATCTCCTGTTGGGGCCATATCCAATCAGTACAATGGTGCTGATTAAACTGATCACGGGTGTCTCGGCAACCGCGATCCTGTCGATCACGGCGCTGACATTTTCGCGCGAGTATAATCTGGAAGATCTGGATGAGTTTTCACTAACGGAATTGCGTCGGGCAGCGCGGCGGGCGCAGCAACAGCGTGCTATTCAGCCATTCCATATCAGCGATTATATTGTGCCGATCTGGGCCTTGGTTCTGGTGGCGATTGCAAGCCTGGCGCTGCCCAGGCTCTATCCAATCGGAACCGAAGAGATTGATTTTGTATGGTACTGGCTTGGTCTGGTTGGCCTGTTTACGATGGTCTCGGCCACCGATATTCTGAAGGTTGGGCTGGGGTTGCTGCTGTGTGTTGAAAGCATTGGGCTGCTCTATACAGCGGTTGCGCGCGCCGTCCAGGTTATTCCGCTTGCGCTGCTGGCGTTGACAACCGTTGTGCTGGCGTTGGCGATTGCCTATTTGAGCGGGCTGCTGTATGGGCGGCTGAAGACGCTTGAATTAAACGAATTGTATAAACGATAACTCATGCTCTATGCACTGCTGATATTATTCCCGATTGCAATGGCTGCCAGTAGCTTCGTTCTTCGCAAACAAGCTGGCCTGGCGATTGTGCTTGGGATTGTGACGATCATCATTCAGGCTGCGTTGGTCTGGTGGTTGCCGATTGATCGCCCTGTGCGGCTGTTGGGGCTGACACTCGTGCTGGCTCCATTGGTACGGCTGTTTCTGTTGGCCTTCTTTGCGATTGCAGCAACATCGCTGCTTGTCACCTATGCTGTCCCACATGGCGAGAACTATATCCCAGTTGCGCTGCTGATTGTTGGCTTGATCGGAACATTGTTATTGCTGCAGGAACCATTCACGATTGCATTACTGCTAGTGAGCGCTGGCGTGATTGCGGTGCTGGCGATTGTCGATCTGCCAATTGGTAGCCCAGGGCTTGTTGGCCGCGCCGTTATTGCAACAGCGCTCAAATACCTGGTGCTGATGGTTATGGCGGGCGTCATGATGTATATGGCGTTTGTGCTGATCACAATCTATGCACCAGGGACGCTACCAGGGCGTGTTTCGCCATCTCGGTTGACGCTAGCGCTGATGGTGGTAGGATTCGGGCTGCGGCTGGCGATTGTCCCATTTCACTCATGGTTACCAGATCTGGCCGAACACGCGGCTCCGATGGTCTCGCTGCTTGTGATAACGGTGATCAACACGACCAGTTTGCTGTTCCTGGTTCAATCGCTGCAATTTTTTCCGATTATTGTGTTCGAGAATGATCGCGGAATGACGATTCTGATGATCATTGGCGTGATAACTGCCTTGTTTGGGGCGGCACTCGCAGTGGCGCAGGATGGCATGCGTCGGGCGATTGGGTTTTTGCTGGTCTATAATACTGGAATGATCCTGTTTGGCCTGGCAACCGCCAGCAGCGATGGATTAGCTGGCGCATTGTTTGAGGCCTTTAGTCAATTGATTGCAACAACGCTGCTGTTCGTGAGTATGGCGCTGCTGGAGCGGCCAGATGGCCGGCCAGGGAATGTCGTTCGGCGTGATCTCCTGTGGCGTTGGCCGGTGGCAGGTGTGGGGCTGTTGGGTGGTGGCGCTGCGCTGCTTGGCCTCCCGCCACTTAGTGGTTTTGCAGGCAAATTACTGTTGTATGAAGCGGCAGGGCGGCAAGGCGGCATCTATTTGGCGCTGTTACTCCTGGCCACAGGGATGGCTGCCTTGGCATTAACGCGCCTGGCCCGTGAGCGATTGTTTGGCGCACCAGAGGATCTGGCGCAGGGGGAACGGATCGAACTACTTGGGCAGACCGAATTGGATCGGCCTGCCGAGCGGCGATTAGAGGCCGAACCTCGTGGAATGGCCCTGCTGACGGTTGTTCTGCTGGCGCTTTGTTTGGCGATTGGGCTCTACCCACAACCGCTGCTAGAGGCAATTCAGGATGTTGTGCGTGGGCTTTCGTTTGTGCGTGTATGATCCTTCGAGAATCCGCAGGCTAAAGCCTGCGGCTATGGGGATCATCTCTTGCGGCTAGGGGATGTATGAGGGATCGCCCCTTTGCCGCAGGCTTCAGCCTGCGGATGGTGGGGCATCCAAGATTTCCCGATTCATTGATCACCCTTCCTCAGCCTGCGGCCTGTTTATATATCAAAAAGGATTGCTATAGTTGTGGATATATTAGTTGCGCTGCTACTCTATCCGGGGTTGCTCTCAATAGTATTATTGAGTGTGCTGATAGCGTTGCCCGCACGAATAGGATTGCCAGCGCTACAATCCCTGGGTGCGATTCGGCGCGGTCACTATGTAGCACTGGCCATCCTGAGTATTACGCTGGCAGTCGTTGCTGCGGTATTAACACCCTGGCCGCTACATCCCGCTGCTCGCCCACCAGTCGGGAATGTGTTAGTGGCCTGGGTTGTGTTGGAGGTGGCTGCACTAGCGCCCTTGTTGCCTGGGTTTGCTTCTGGGATGCCATTGGCGGTGCGGGCCGCCTCGCGGGAAGCACAGTTGGGCATCGCAGGGCGGAGCGTTGTCTGGGTGGCGATTGCGGTTGCTGGCTATGCAGGAACCACAGCCGTTGACCTGCCTGGGAGTTTGCTTGCATTCGTAGCTGGGCTGTTGGCATTACCGGCTGCAACCGGGCTTGGCCCATTTGGCGCGGAACGAAGCCTTGATCCAGATCGGCCAGCAATTGGGCTTGACGAGCCGGGTATGGCTCTGCTACGCTTGGCACGTCTCGTTCGAGCGGTTGCATTATTTGGATTGCTGGTAAGCGCAGCACATCCACTATGGGTCTTTGGTGCGCCAGTCGCTCTGGTGCTGACATTCCTTGGCGCAATCGGGTGTGGGTTTATCCTCCGTTGGGCGTCCATGCTGCCACGATTACCGCTTCCTGTGGGGCTTTCCTGGTGCTGGTGGCAGGCGCTGCCACTCGCAGTTGCAGGGTTAGTGTATTTGATTGTTACCTGAAGCCATCAGCCATCAGCCGTCAGCTTTTTGGTGCAGATGAAACGTCTATGCTCTCACGGCAACATTGCGGTTGGTAGAGCATCTATTGGTAGAGAGCTGAGAGCTGAGAGCTGAGAGCTGAAAGCTAGAACACTATGTTTAGTATCGAGACCGACGATCTCTATAAATCATTCGATAGCCACCCTGTGCTGTGTGGGTTGAACCTGCGTGTTCCCGAAGGGTGTGTCTATGGGCTTGTCGGGCCTGCTGGGGCTGGCAAAACAACCCTGCTGCATGTGTTGCTTGGGTTTCTGCGCAGGGATCGTGGGAGTGTGCGGATGCTTGGCACCGCAGATATTAGCCAGGTTCGCAGCCGAATCGGGTATCTGCCACAGGGCCAGCGCTACCATAGCCGCTTCACAATCCGCGAATATCTACAGTTTCTGGGTCAGTATGGCCCGATCCGTGGGCGCGCACTCAATCAGCGGATTGCCGAGGATCTGCGAACTGTGGGGCTTGCCGATCTCGCTGGGCAGATGATTGAAGCATTGACGCGACCGCAACTTCAGCGGCTTGGTATTGCTCAGGCATTGCTAGCTCGCCCAGCGCTGCTACTGCTGGATGAGCCTATCGATGGGCTTGAGGTTCCTGGCGAGCATGGACTGCTCGATCTTGTGGCTGGTTTGCGCGAGCGCGGCCTCACATCGCTGATTGCTACGCAGCGCCTGGAAGAAGCCGAATATCTGTGTGATCGGGTCGGAATTCTGGTTGGTGGCCGCCTTGCGGCGGAGGCCGAAACACGCTCATTGCGTGGCCCTGGCCGGAATGCGCTGATTAGTGTTGCTGCGCTGCCACCAGATGTTGCGGCACAGCTTCAGGCACTTTCACCTGCTGTACAGTGTGAGGGCCATGAGATTGCACTACAACCCAATTCTCCAGAGCTTCAGGCACAGGTGCTTGGTGCGCTGATTACCGCTGGGATTACGCTGATTGCGCTAGAGCCCTTTGGGCGTCCGATTGAGGATTTGTATATGCGCGCTGTGCATGGTATTCCACAGGCCACCCTGATTGAGAATACGAACACATCCCCTGATGTTGAATTGAGTGCGCCGGTGAGTGCAGAACTACCGACACAGGAGCAGCTGCCGAATGCCGCTCCTGGCCGGCCCGGTACTGGCGATACGCTCCTGCGTGAACTTTTGAAGAGCGAGGATCAACACAATCCATGAAAGTGCTGCTCCAAGCGGTTCAATATGCTGCCTTCACACTGGCTGAGTATGCCCGCTCTGGGCGCATTCTGATCGAAGCCGTTGCCGCGCTTGGCTGTGCGGTGATCTTCTTTCGGCCAGATGGCAGCCTGCCAGCAACACCAGAGTATTTCTTCTCGATTGCTGGTGCATCGACGCTGGCCCTCTGTTTCTATAGTTCCTCGGCAATCTTCGCATTAGGCGATAGGCAGCAGAGCTATCTGTTACTTGTGCATGGCCTGGGGCGCAGTGGCTACCTGATCGGGTTGTTTGCGGCGGTTGCCAGCGTAGTTGCGGCTGCCTACGGGCTGCTATGCCTGATAATTGCGGTTATCAACCCGATTGCAGGCTTGGATATGCGTGGTTGGATTCTTGGCAGCGTGCCGCTTCTGCTGAATATTGCGCTGCTATCAGCACTGCTGACCCTGCTTGCCCCAATGGTGCTGACGGCTGGTTGGCGATTGTTGGCGCTGGCTTTGGTTGCGCTGGCCTTCTCTGGCAGCCTAATCAGTGGGCCAACCATGGCGCTGCTGCCCGCATCGATTGCGACAATCATCAATGTGCTGAGGACAATCTTCAGCGCGCCGCTTCTGCCAGCCTTCACTGGGTTTGCGCTCTCGGTCAATCGTGATTATAGCGGGATCTCTGCGACGGTGCCGTTTGCACAACTTGGCCTGACGATTGCACTGCTGATGCTGGCGGTGGCGATTTTTGTGCGGCGCGAATTGGTATTGGGCAATCGCTAAGATCGTAGCCCTTGACATCCCTGTACATGGGTCGTACACTCCGGCCATCCATCGAAAGAAGGCCGACGATGAAGGCGGACCCCGATCTATGTGAGGATGTACGACTCTCCGAGATATGCAAAGCACTGGCTAACCCAGTGCGGCTCCAGATTGTGCGCTACATCCGCAGCCACCCAGGTTGCACTGGCAACCAGATCCTCCTCAACCTGCCCGATGATGTTGCCCGAGCCCAATCGACACTCTCGCAACACCTCAAGATCCTCTGCAGTGTTGGGTTGCTTTCCGCTGAACCAGATGGCCCGGCAACGACATACCTGCTGAGCCGTGGATGCCTTGAATGGCTGCGCGGGCGGCTTGGCGAGCTTGAGTAATTGTAAGCTTTCAGCTTTAGATTTTTGACACCCAAAACCCGTAACGGGCTGTTGCCGATGTGGAGTGCGCAAGCCATGCTTGCGCTGCGGCAGCATGGCTGCCGCACTCCAAAAACGATGACCGATTTTGAACGTCTAAACTGATTAGACGCTCCAGCGGAGCGTCTCTACCTCGACCACACCTTCTGACTCCTGATGGCTGAAAGCTATTACACCCGCACCACCCGAAATCCCAGAAACTCATTATGCATGCCCGGCGGCATCCGGAAACGGCAGGCGCAGCGCGCATACCCATGCGGGTTGGCATAACAACCACCACGCAGAATCCGTCGGCCTGGCGCTTGTGGATCTTCGCGGCCATCATAGGGGTCGTAGGGGTACAACCGATCCAGCGATGATGTCCATTCCCATATGGTTCCGGCCATATCCAGGCAGCCATAGCTACTGGCACCAGTGATGTAACTGCCGACTGGCCGTGTTCCACCAAGCAGCGCTTCACGAGTATTGGCGCGCATCTGCTCCCAGGTTTCGCCCCACGGAAAGCGCCACCCATCGCTTCCACGAGCGGCATGCTCCCATTCGGCTTCGGTTGGCAGCCGATACACGAATGCTAGTTCACTACTTGATTGCTCATTAAACTGGATCGTTAGCCAGGTGCAGAAGGCGCGCGCCTCCTCCCAACTCACATCGACAACCGGATGATCCAATAGATGGTCTGGTGGCATCTGGCCACGCCAGAGGATCGGCGGGCGTGTGTGTGTTGCAGCAACAAAAGCGGCATAGAGTGCATTGGTCACGGGTGTTTGGGCGATCGCAAAGGCTGGCAGGTGCAGGGTATGCTGCGGAGCCTCCTCACGGTACGATTCGCGGGTCCCGCTATAGGCATTGGCCAGCGCACTCAATTCGCTCTCTTTTGAGCCGATCAGAAATGGCACTGCTGGAATCGATATGAATTCGGGCAGGAATTGTTGAACAGAAGCCATCTATGCAATCGCCCATGTGCTGCCCAGAGCGGTTTTGACGACTTCGATCTGGACGGGAAACATATCCTTCAGTTCCTGAATATGGGTCACAACCAGAATCTGTTTAAAATCGCGCTGGATCGATGTGATCGCCTCAACCAGCCGCTCACGGCCACGGGTATCCTGCGAACCAAAGCCCTCATCAATGATCAGGGTTTCGAGGCGTGCGCCTGCCCGACGCGCCAATAATTTCGCCAGTGCGACACGAATGGCGAAATCGACGCGGAAACTCTCGCCGCCGCTGTAGGCATCATAATCACGGGTGCCGAGGGCATCCGAAATCTTGATGTCAAGTGTTTCGGTGACATCACCCTTCTTCGTTTCGCCCTGGGTCTCAAAGCGTACATGCATCTGATTATCGGTCATTCCCGAGAGTAATGTGTTGGCCTCGCGCTCGATCTCGGGAATGGCCGTCTCGATCAGCAGCGCCTGCACGCCCTTCTTACCAAATGCCTGGCTCAGTTCATCGAACAGCCCCTTGCGATCCGCCAGGCGTTTCCGTTCGGCCTCGCGCTCAAGCAGCAGAACGACAGCCTCCTCGGCACGTTTGAGGTGCGATTGTTTCTCGGCCAGATCCCGATCCGCAACCCGTTGATCATTCTGAATGTTACGCAGTGCGACCTGGGTTTCATTACGGCTGCGAATCGCTGGTTCGAGTGCGCGCAACTCGGCTTCGATAACGCGCAATTCTTCTTCTGCCTGCAGGATTTCGGCATCGTTGCGGCGTAGCTCTTCCTCATCACGAACGACCAGCGGCTGATTCTCGGCCAGCCATGTTTCTGCGTTCTCAAGCCTAGTTAGTTTGAGCGCCCATTCGGAGAGTGCCTTGATCTGCTCGCGTGTGGCCGCATGCACATCGGGTGTGTAGCCAAGCGCGGAACTCTCGCTATCGAGCGCCTTGATCGCCAGCCGTTGCGGATGGCCATAATCTTCCATTTGCAATGTGGTCGTCAGTTCACGCTGGCGCAATTCCTGTTCGTGCAGCGCCGGATCATTATCGTCAATCTGCCTAATTTCGTTGCGGCGGCTCTGGATCTGGGCGTTCAGTTCGGCCTGCTCGGCCAGTTGCTTTTCAAGTTCCGCGATCCGCCGTTCGGCCCGTTTCATCTCGGTTTCGATCAGTTCGACGCCACCAGTACCGGTCAATTCTGCTTCAACCCGCGCCAGTTCAGCACGCAGGCCCTGTTCAAAATCGCCTTTGAGAATCTGAACCTGAACATCATCGAGCTGGCGCTGGTCCTCACTCTGGCGCAGCCGGGCCTCTTCCGCAGCATGCAGATCGCGATCAAGGCGGGCGATCTTTCCAGCCAGTTCGGTCAGGCCAGCAGTACGCTGGTTGACCTCGCTGATCTGGGTTTTGACCTCGCGCACTTGCTTGTCCATGCTATCAGCATCGCGTTTTGTCTGGGTGAAGCGCTGGCGCAGTTCCGTTCGCTCGCGCTGGAATTCCTCCTGAATATGGGCGAGGCCATCGTGGCCAAGTTCGCTGCCACACAACGGGCAACTCGCCAGATCCGCTGCCGTCAGCAGTTGGATCTTCTCGTTAATCTGCTCACCCTGGGCCTTGATCGTATCGCAGGCTGCTCGCAACGCCCCCAGCCGCTCAGTCGATTGGGCCTCATCGCTACGCAGCAGCTCAAGGCGGGCCTGTTCGGTTTCCAGCAGTGTACGCTCGCGCTGGGCTTGTTCCAGTTCTGTCCGCCAACGAGCCTCGTCCTTGAGTTGATCGCTGGCCTGTTTGACGCGCCGTTTGAGTTCCTCACGCGAGGCCACCAGCGAATCGCGGCGCTTCTCGATAATATTCTGGATCTCGATCTTGCGGAACTTGAGTTGATTGGCAACCCGGCTGCGCTCCTGCAGATCGGTTCGGGTTCGGCGGGCCTGTTCGAGTTCACCAGCAATTGGGGTAAGCTGTTCGAGGCGCACCACCAGTTCACGGATCTCACGATCCAGTTTTGGGCGGCGAGCAGCCCGTTCCTGTAGGCTGCGCAATTCACCTTCAACTCGCGCCAACTCTTGTTCAATCCGTGCGCGGGCCTCACGCAGCGCCTGCTCCTGCTCACGCCGCTGCGCCAGCAGTTGGTCATACTGATCGCGCAGGCCATCAAACTGCGCAAGCGCCGTTTTGGCGGCATCAAGCTGTGCAGCACCAGCACGGATCGTCTCAGCATCGGCTAGAATCTGGCGGGCAGCAACGATTGCACGATTGGCTTTTTCAACCTTAGCGGCCAGTTCGTCCCGCCGAACACGCCGTTCACCCATCTGTCGGCGGCGTTCATCGCGTAGCGGTTGGCGCGCTTCGAGCGTTCGCACACGTGCATCGGCAGCATCATAGGCATCGCGGGCTGCAGCAAGCATCCGCTCAATATCGGCATGGCGCTGTTCTGCCAGCCGCACCTCATCAATAAACAGCTCACGTTTATCGGCATGGGTGCGATGAGCCTGGATTTCGCCATCGACGACCTTTGTGCGGCCATCAACCTCTTTTGCATGCCCCTTCGACGCATCTTCCAGCTGCTCATACACATTCAGGCCCAGAATATCGGCCAGCACCTGTTTGCGCTTCGATGGTTCCTTGCTCGTAAATTCGTTTGCGCGCCCCTGCCGCAGAAACGCCGAGTTGGAGAATGTATCAAAGCCCATCCGCAGCGTCTGATCGATCTTCTGTTGGGTTTCCCGTAGGGTCGCGCCGCTGATCACCTTCCAGGCTGTTTCGGCACGGATCTGGAATTCGAGCTGGCTTTGGCCGCGTTTGCCCTTGCTGCGTTTGCGCAACACCCGGTAATCCTGGCTATCGAGTGAGAATGTCAGATCGACCATCATCTCAGTTTCGCCAAGCGCAATCAGATCATCATCGCTACGCAGGCGCGCCTCGCCCCATAGTGCCCAGGTGATCGAATCGAGCAGTGCCGATTTGCCGGAGCCATTTTCGCCAGAGAGGCAGGCAATCGAAATGCCATCGAAATCGAGCCGTGGCACATCAGCACGGTAGCACATAAAATTGCGGAGTTCCAGGCTGCGTGGGATCATAGTAATAGCCTATAGCAGAATTCAGAAGTCAGTATTCAGGAGTCAGAAGATGTAGCCTATAGAATGCTGAAAGCTGACGACTGAATCCTTACATTCATCAATAATAGCAAATCTGTACGAATAGTATACCAGATTCATTCTTGTGGCGGTTGGGCCTCACCCCACTTTACGGGCACCCCTCTCCCCCTGGGAGAGGGGCTGGGGGTGAGGGTATTCACTCATTCAACGCAGCAATCAACCGATCCAGACCTTCGCTCAGATCATCTGGTTTCGTCAGGCACGAAATCATCATGTGTGTGCCGTGTTCATAGCCATAGAAATAGCCAGGATGCACCAGCACACCGTGTTTCAGCAGATGTACAACCAGTTCTTCCTCATCGTCCCAGCCATCGACAGCGGGAAACAGGTAGTAGCCACCATCTGGCTGGCGAGCATGAACGCTAGGGCAGGCGGCCAGTTTTGTCAGTGCCAACGAAAGGTTCGAGCGAACATACTCACGCATTTCGGCAACAAATGGCATGCCATGCTCAAACAATGCTGGCAGCATCGATTGGGTCAGCGCATTGGCCCCCAAAAACGTATCGTTGAGGAATTCAAGCCGATCCGCATAGATTTCGGTTGCGCCGCCGCTTGGGGCGATCCAACCGAGTTTCAGATCTGGCAGTGCAAACATCTTCGAAATGCCATTAAGATGGAAGACAGGCAGCAGCGGGTGTAGCGCACCAAATGGCGGCGCAGGCTGGCCCTGGGTGGTGAATTCGGCGAAGACCTCATCGCAGATCACCGGTAGCCCAAGGCCGGTCAGGCTTGGCACAGATGTCTGGATGATCGTGCCGGTTGGGTTATGCGGCGAGATCACCAACACAGCGCGGGTCAGCGAGTCGGCCTGGGCATGCAGGCTCGCCGGGTCGATCCGCCAATCGCGGGTCTCATCGAGTGCATATGGGCGCAACTGAACGTGATGGATGGCGGCCAGATAATCGAACAATGGGTAGCTGACAGCCGGTGCCAATATGTTATCACCAGGCTCGGTCAGCAGCGCGAACAACAGGCTATAGGCCTCGCTGGTACTTGCCGTAATAAACAGTTCCTCTGGCCGAATATTGAGCGCTGGCGTACGGCGTTTATAGTATTCTGCGATGGCAATTCGCGCCGTGATGCTCCCGTGTGCATCCGGCTCATAGCGGCGGTTGGCCCAGTAATGTTGGGCAGCCTCCTGCAGCAGGGCTGGCGGAAAGAGCAGCCCCTGGTGCGTAGGATTACTGCTCGTCAGGTCGATATAACCTGCCCCAGCCTGCGCCTCGCGGCGGGCGAGTTCGATCCGATTGGGCGATAGATCCTCGCCGGCCAAGAATCCGGTCATAGGTACCACTCAAGGTATAGTCGAAATGATTGGATCGCCATTATGCTGCGGGTAGGCGTTACTGTCAATCAGGCATAGTGGTACAATCGTAATACAGCAGTTTCTTATAGGGAATAGTATGCACCAATTTCGTGATCAGCAGGCGCTTCGCCAGGCACTGGAAGAGCAGCTCGGCGCGGCGCGTGTGCCTGGAATCGTTGTTGCCGCAGTTCAGGGTAATGATCCACCATCTATCCTTGCGCTTGGTGTCGATGCCGATCAGCAGCCGTTGACCGCCACAACACTCTTTCCGGTTGCTTCGGTAACAAAACTGGCAACATCATTGGCTGTGTTGCGCCTTGTTGATCAGGGAGCCATGGCGCTTGATGATCAACTGGCGATCCATATGCCGGATGCGGCAGCAGCTCGCGCTCCAATCACGATCAGGGGGCTGCTCTCGCACACAGCTGGCCTGCCACTCGATCTACCAGATGCACAGGTGCCCTACCAGCTAACGCTCACATGGGCAACATTGGCAGAAGCCTGCCTGGCGATATTCCCGGATCGTGTTCCAGGCGAGCGCGTGCAGTACAGCAATGTTGGCTATGGGCTCTTGGCACTCCTGGTTGAACGTATCGGCGGGCGGGCATTTGCCGAACTGCTTGCCGAATCGGTGTTGGCACCATTGGGAATCGAGGGATTCCTTGGTGCCGAGCCTCCCCGCCCGCCTGCGCGCCTGGCCGATGTGCGTGGTAGCCATGCCGGAAGCGCCATCGAACCATTCAACTCACCATTCTGGCGCTCGCTGGCATTGCCCTGGGCCGGGCTTGTGACGAATGCGTCAGGGGCGCTGGCATTGGTGCGCGCCTTTCTTGGCACACCAGCCGATTTTCTGAATCCACTAACTCGCACAGAGGCGATCCGCAACCAAACGGGCGATCTTGGTGGTGGGTTCGTGTCACCAATGGCATGGCAACCCTGCCCATGGGGCCTTGGGCCAGATGTGCGTGGCCAGAAGAACCCGCATTGGGTTCCCGATGGCATGCCAGATTCATTTGGGCATAGTGGCGCATCTGGCTGCCTGGCTTGGGCCGATCCGCTAACCAACACGGCCTGGGTTATTCTTGGCGCTCGGGTTGCCGATAATGGCTGGCTGCTGCGGCGCGGCCCGGTGCTCTGTCGGGCGATTCTGGCGGCGCTGTAGATTCTCGTCGTATGGTGTATGAATGGACCTTTCCGCTTGAATTAGTTAGTGTTCGCGTGCACCATGCCCCGCAGGCTAATGGATTTTTACACGGAGATCGGGAAATCATGGATGCCCTTCCATCCGCAGGCTGAAGCCTGCGGCAAGGGGACGCTGAACCTCAGCCTGCGGAACTGTCGGATATTCTCATCATCATTGCACAAAGGAGTGTTCCATGAAAGGCTTCAACGGACTCGGCCTGCACCTTGGTAATCTTTCGCAGCTCTCACACGCCCGTAGCCGTTCGATCAGCCCAGAAAATTTCGATGGCGCCAAGGGCGCTGGCGGGATGTCCGAAGATGGCTTGGCAAAAGAATCTGCCCGCGATCTCGGGCGCGGCTGGAAGATATCGCCATTTATTCGGATTCAGCCAGGTGAGACATACACCCTGGCCGATATTCAGGAGAGCGGCGCGATCCAGCAGATCTGGATGACGCCAACAGGCCATTGGCGCCACTCAATCCTGCGGATCTATTGGGATGATCAGGAGCAGCCATCGGTCGAATGCCCGGTTGGTGATTTCTTTGCCTGCGGATGGGGCCAGTACGCCCAGGTTTCATCGCTGGCCGTGTGTGTCAACCCAGGCAGTGCCTTCAACTGTTATTGGGAAATGCCATTTCGCAAGCGCTGCCGGATCACAATGACCAATATTGCCGCAAAGGAGATGACAGTCTACTACCAGATCAACTATACGCTGACGGATGTGCCCAATGATGCCGCCTATTTCCACGCGCAGTTCCGGCGCACCAACCCACTGCCATATAAAGAGGTTTACACACTGCTTGATGGCGTGCGTGGCCAGGGCCAGTATGTCGGTACATACATGGCCTGGGGTGTCAATAATACCGGCTGGTGGGGCGAGGGCGAGATCAAGTTCTATATGGATGGCGATGAATGGCCAACCATCTGTGGTACGGGCACCGAGGATTATTTCTGCGGCTCGTATAACTTCGATGTTGGCAAGGAGCATGGCGGCTATCGTGAGTTCACAACTCCATATGCCGGGCTGCCGCAGGTCATTCGCCCCGATGGAACCTATCGCTCGCAGACACGCTTTGGCCTGTATCGCTGGCATATTATGGATCCAATTCGCTATGAGGACGATCTGCGTGTGACGATTCAGGCGCTTGGTTGGCGGGTCGGCGGGCGCTATCTGCCGCTTCAGGATGACATCGCCTCGGTGGCCTACTGGTACCAGACATTGCCAACCGCACCATTTCCCGCATTGCCAGATGCAGATTATCTTGAGTTGATCTGATATTGCAATCCTCTCGGATTTGTAAAGAGGAGGGGTTTTCCTTGGGGGCTGTGCCCCCAAACCCCCACTTTGCGTTTACAACACATGCAGAATTGTTGATCCATGGCAGAGACGGCCAGGGATGGTACAATACTTGGTATTCTCAGGTAAGGAATATGAATTCAGGAATCTAGCTCTCAGCTGTCAGCCGTCAGCTTTTTGGTGCAGATGAAACGCCTGTGCTATCACGGTAACATTGTGGTTGGTACAGCATCTATTGGTAAAAGCTGAGAGCTGAGAGCTGAGAGCTGAAAGCTGACTCTCCAGAGGAGCCTCCCTTGAGTCGCACGCGCATTATCGTCGTCACCGCTGGGGTGATGATGAGCCTGTTTCTGGCCTCAATGGAATCAACGGTGATCGCAACAGCGATGCCAACAATTGTCAGCCAGTTGGGCGGAATCGATAGCTATAGCTGGGTGTTTACCGCCTTTATGCTCACCTCAACAACGGTTGTTCCGGTGTTTGGAAAGTTGGCCGATATCTATGGTATTCGTCCAGTCTATCTTGTGGCAATTGTCCTGTTCCTTGGTGGCTCGCTGCTGTGTGGGATGGCAGGCAGCATGACGGAGCTGATCATCTATCGAGCCATCCAGGGTATTGGGGCTGGCGGGTTGTTGCCACTCTCGTTTATCACAATCGGTGCGATCTTCTCATTTGAGCAACGAGCGCGCATGCAGGGCTTTTTCTCCAGTGTGTGGGGCGTTTCGGCGGTGGCAGGGCCATTATTGGGCGGGTTTCTTGTCGATACCATCTCATGGCGTTGGGTGTTCTATGTCAATATCGTTCCTGGCCTGATTGCTGCCGCACTGGTTGGGTTTGCCCTTGTCGAACGCAAACGCGAGAGTGCAACCCGCCCAGCCATTGATTTCGCTGGAGTCGTCTTGCTCAGTATTGGCTGTATTCTGTTGCTGCTTGGGTTATCCGATGTCCGTGCGGCCCAGAATTGGGCGGCCCTGATTGGCGCTGCGATCTGCTTTGGCATCCTGTCCTGGGTCGAACGGCGGGCTGCCGATCCAATCGTGCCATTGCGCCTGTTTCAGGCCCGATCCTTTGCCGTTGCCTGTGGTCACGGGGTGCTGGCCGGCTTTGCGGTGTTTGGTTGTGTCACCTTTATTCCATTGTATGCCCAGGCAGTGCTTGGCACAACGGCGACGGGTGCAGGCGCAACGCTGATTCCACTCATGCTTGGCTGGGTGTTTGCCAGTATCGTTGGCAGCCGCCTGCTTCTACGAATCTCATACCGATCCCTGGCAATGTTTGGCATGGTGCTACTCACGATTGGCGCGGCGCTGTTGCTTCTGCCAACGATCAGTGGCCTTGGGATGATCCAACTGCTGATTCCAACCGCGTTCATGGGCGTTGGTATGGGCCTGTCGATCCCTGCTTTCTTGATCACCGTGCAGAGTAGTGTGGCACGCAACGACTTAGGCGCGGCGACCTCGACGGTCCAGTTTAGCCGCAGTATTGGCGGCACATTTGGTGTGAGCGTGATGGGCGCAGTACTCGCCGCTGGCCTAGCAGCTAGCCTGACAGCAGCTGGTGTTGATCCAAGCACGGTTTCACTCAATGGCTTGATCGATCCACTCAAGAAGAGTACAGCATCGACACTCGATGGCACGCTGCAACTGGCGCTTGGGAGCGCGATGCACTGGGTGTTTCTGATCGCACTGGTTGCTTCAATTGGCGCACTGATTGTCACAACACTAGCACCGCGTGGCACCGTGCGCTCGATACAGGCAGCCCAGCCAACGCCAACGATCAGTGCAGAGTAAAGTGGAGTTAATATATAACAGTCCTTTCTGGGTTATAAGCGCACGCAAGCGCACAGCGAGGGTTTGGGGGCGCAGCCCCCAAGAAAACCTCCCTCGCTCTCTTCACAAATCCGATAGGATTGTTATAAATGGTATAATCCCGCCGTTCAGCATAGTAAAGACACGAGCAAACTGTGTTTCATAAGGTATTAGTTGCGAACCGTGGCGAGATCGCGGTTCGGATTGTTCGCGCGTGCCACGATCTTGGGATCAGGGCCGTGGTTGCCTATAGCGAGGCTGATCGAGACTCGCTTGCGGTTCGCATGGCCGATGAGGCTGTCTGTATTGGCCCAGCTGCCGCTGCCCGTTCGTATCTGAATCCATCGGCGCTGATTAGTGCTGCCCTGATCACTGGCTGCGAGGCCATTCATCCAGGCTATGGCTTCTTATCCGAGAACCCCTATTTCGCCGATATCTGCGCCGAATGTCAACTTCAGTTTATTGGCCCGTCTGGTTCTGCTATTCGTGAAATGGGCGATAAAGCGCTTGGCCGTGCAACAATGAAACGGGCTGGTGTGCCAACCGTTCCTGGTTCCGATGGCGAGCTACGCAGTATTGAAGAAGCGCTCGATCTCGCACGGTCGCTTGGCTACCCGGTGTTGCTCAAACCCAGCGCTGGTGGTGGCGGGCGTGGGATGCGGGTGGCGAACGATGATTCGGAACTGGTGAAGGGCTATCCAATCGCTCGCGCCGAAGCCGAATCGGCATTTGGCAATGGGGCATTGCTGCTCGAAAAATACCTACCGCATATTCGGCATATCGAGATCCAGGTTCTGGCCGATAATTTTGGCCATGCGATTCATCTTGGTGAGCGCGATTGCTCATCACAGCGCCGCCATCAGAAGATCGTTGAGGAAGCGCCATCGCCGATCATCACGCCGCGATTACGCAAGCGTATGGGTGCCGATGCACTGCGCGGAATCCGTGCGATTGGCTATGTCAATGCTGGCACGCTTGAGTTCCTGGTCGATCCGAATGGCCATTACTATTTTATTGAGATGAACACGCGCATTCAGGTCGAACATCCTGTCACCGAACTCGTGACTGGCATTGATCTTGTGAAATGGCAACTGCGCATCGCAGCAGGCGAACGTCTGACGATCAAGCAGAATGATGTTGAGATCCGTGGCCATGCCATTGAATGCCGGATCAATGCAGAAGATCCAGAGCAGGATTTCCTACCAGCCCATGGCGAAGTTGAACACTTCCTCGCACCAGGCGGGCCAGGTGTGCGCTGCGATTCGCACCTGTATTCTGGCTATGCGCCGCCACGCCACTACGATTCACTGCTTGGCAAGATTATTACATGGGGCACGGATCGCGATGAAGCATTGGATCGGATGCGCCGCGCCCTTCGTGAAACCGTGATCACTGGCGTCAAAACAACCATTCCGTTTCAATTGGCGATGATCGACGACCCGCCCTTCCGCCGTGGCGATATTTCGACCCGCTATGTCCCGGAGTTGCTCGAACGCTGGAAACAGCGCGTTGAGTGACGAACTAAGTATGCAGGAGTGAGGGGAACGTTTCCGGCTGCCCGCCGCGCACAGCGGCATCCTCAGCAGACAGTGTAAATGGTCTATTGGCTATCGGTTATTGGCTATCGGCTATTTCATGTGCGTATCGTCAGATCACCCTGAATGAGTGCCGGGCCGGTTGGCCATTCACTGCCACCTGCCGGTTCGGTGGTGACGAGTACCGCACTATAATTACTGAATGCCTGCATTGGTCGGATCATGAACCAGCGATTGCCGGGGCGGAACTCGAACGTGCCAGCGCTACTCCAACTTTTCCCATTACGTAACCAGACCTGGTAGATCTGGCCGGAGGGCGGAGCAGGCAGATTCTCAATCATCAGGCAGGCGAGTTCGCGCTGCGGAACACCCCAGACCGTCCCCTGAGCGACGGAGCCGGACATGCGGTATGAAACGAGTGTCGGGTCATTCAGCATTCCCACAAGCGTCTGCCAGCCCTCACGATTGGCCGTTAGCGCCGTGGTTTGGGATGCCAGTTGTTGCTGGAGCGAAATATTCCAGCCCAACAGTGCCACAATCACAACCAGCGCCGTGCCAAACGCTACCCGTAATCCGATGATCGGCCCGCGGCGTTTGCGCGCCTGAGCGGATGCTGGTGGCGCAGATGTTCGTGTGGTACTCCCGCTCGTGGCTTGCATCGTTTCGGCCTGAACAGCGGCAATCAGGCGATCACGCAGTGCCGGTGGTGGCGCTACGGGTGGCGCATCAAAGGGCAGCATCTGGACGACGCCACTATATTCGCGCAGTGTCTGCTGGCAAGTTTGGCAAGCCAGGAGATGTGTACGGGTGGGTGCATCTAGGGTTGCATCACCAATGGCATATGCCGCCAACAGTGGCCAGACCTCCTCACACACCATGGGTAGATTGTCCTGTATCTCAGCCATCAGATCGCCCATCACGAACGTAACTCATACAACTCTATAATCATATACGTAAAAAAACGCAAAAAGAGTCTATTCATCGGCCATCCAGCGCTGGAGCGACACACGCAATTTATCCATTGCTAGCCGTAGGCGGGTATGAACAGTACCGAGTGGGAGATCGAGTTGATCAGCGATCTCGTGGCGTGTTAGCCCGCCCCAGAAGGCGAGTTCCACAACCTCACGTTGAGCGACAGGCAAACCACTCAGTGCCTGGCGGATTTCATCGCGGATCAGCCCTTCATCCAGGCGTGGATCAAGCAACAATCCATCGAGTAGTTCATCGGAGACTTCGCGCCGTGCTTCTTTGCCGCGCCTACTACGCAGTTCGTCGACAGAACGATTGCGGGTGATCGTCAGTAACCAGGTTGATAGGCCGCTCTGTTCTGGCCGGTAGTGCTCAATTGTTCGCCAGCAGCGCAGAAACACATCCTGGGTGATCTCCTCGGCAGCCCCATGATCCTGAACAACACGAAAGGCAACACTAAACACCAATCGACCATAGCGATCATACAGCGCGGCAATGCCCACCGCAGGTTGTTCCCGCAGAAGGCTAACAATCTCCGCATCGTTCAGTATTGTTGAAAGCTGTGTCGTGGAAGCCTCCCAACCACCTGCCACACTATCAGTTTCAAGGCACTGTATTTTAGCATGAGTTGGAACTATCCTCATCTGCCAGTTCTATCTGCCAATGCTATCTAGCGATCACTCGCTGTTCGCGCAGGCGCACAGCCGCTTCGATCGCATCAATATGTGGTGTTGGAATATCAGTGAGCCGACCAAGTTCTGCCACAGCGCCGACCAATGCATCAATCTCGGTTGGCCGGCCAGCCTCGATATCCTGCAGCATTGATGTCTTATGTTCGCCAACCTGTTGCGCACCCGCAATCCGCTGCTCAATACTGATTCCAAAATTGATATCGAGCCGCTCACCAATCGCCTGTGCCTCGGCCATCATCGCCGCAGCCAGCGCTCGAGTTGGTGGGAAACGACAAATCCCCGCCAGTGTCGCACCGGTCAGCGCACTAATTGGGTTGAATGCCAGATTGCCCCACAGCTTAATCCAGATATCGGTGCGGATGCGCTGGCGAATAGGAGCCTTCAGGCCAGCCTGTGCAAGCGTTCGTGCAAGCTGTTGGATGCGCTCTGTTCGGGTTCCATCCAACTCGCCAAGCGTGAAACGCTCGCCCTCAATATGCCGAATAACCCCAGGCGCTTCCAGTTCCGCCGCTGGATAGACAACACAGCCGATCACGCGCTCGGTTTCAATCTGCGCTGCCAGAATGCCATGTGGATCAACAGCCCTGATCTGATGTCCATCGTATGGGCCACCATGATTGGAGAAATACCACCAGGGAATGCCATTCTGTGCAGGAACAACAATCGTATTGGCATCATAGAGTGCTCGCATTGCAGGAGCCACACCAGCCAATTGATGCGCCTTGACTGCGGCAATCACCACATCGTGCGAACCAGCCACCGCCATATCATCAGTCGTCAGTTGCGGATGAGCAACTTGCTCACCATCGGCAGAACGCAGAATCAGGCCATTCATGCGAATAGCCGCCAGATTAGCGCCGCGGGCAATCAGTGTGACATCCACATCGGCTAACGCCAATTTTGCAGCAAGGTAGCCGCCAATTGCCCCGGCCCCAACAATACAGATGCGCATATGGTTATTCCTTGCGATTCGTCAGAAGTCAGAAGTCAGAAGTCAGAAGTCAGCTTTGAATCAGCGACATGCAACGCAGTTGGATATTTCTTTAGAATAATTCTGACCTGAGCTATAGAATTGAGGAGGCCAAAGCTTGGCAGAGTTCTATTCTGACTCCTGACTCCTGACTCCTGAGTGCTGAAAGCTAAATATATGGTACCATGCTATGCTACAGACCCAATGAAGGGCAGGGATACTATGCAGCACGAGCAGATCCAAGCAGCAGCGGCGCTTGTCCGTGACGCACAAAAAATCGTGGCGCTTACCGGTGCAGGAATCAGTACGCCATCCGGGGTGCCCGATTTTCGCAGCGATGTGGGCCTCTGGCAACAGCATAATCCATTTGATATTGCTGCGCTAACGGCGTTCCGGCGTGATCCGCAGCGCTTCTATCGCTGGTTCCAACCATTGCTAGAACGCCTGATTGTTGCTCAGCCGAACTTAGCCCATTGTGCCCTGGCACAGTTGGAGCGGGCTGGAAGGCTGCATGCGCTTGTCACGCAGAACATCGATGGGTTGCATCAGCGTGCCGGTTCGCGCGAAGTCTATGAACTGCACGGCAATATGCGTAGTGCCACATGCCTGGAGTGTGATCAGCAAATTCCAGGCGCGCCAGTGGTTGCCAAAGCCAGGCATGGTGCCGCACTCCACTGTAGCTGTGGTGGAGCCTATAAGCCAGATATTGTGCTGTTCGAGGAGCTACTACCACGAGGTCTGGTCTGGTTAGCACAACGTGCCTTTGACACAGCAGATCTTGTGATTGTGGCTGGAACATCGCTTGAGGTTGCGCCAGTCTGTGAGATGCCGTTGGCAGCACTACGCAGAGGCGCAAAACTGATTATCATCAATCATGGCGAAACATATCTCGATGCGCGAGCCGATGTTATCCTGCGCGCCGATGTTGAACAGGCACTGCCAGCAATTGTGGAGCAGGTGATCATCCGCTAGCCGCAGGCTTCAGCCTGCGGGTTCAGGATACAACGTTCATGTAGCGGGCGCGACAAAGTCGGGCTGCGCAAAGAAACGATAAAGGAATTGATTATGGAAACAATGAACCTGGAGGCCCTGCGGACGCGCTTTGAGAGCGTTCGGGGGCGGCTTTGACTTACCAGAGAAGCAGCGCCAGGCAACCGAGCTCGAAGAACGCTCTGCCGATCCAACACTCTGGAATAATCCGCAGGATGCACAGCGCTTGATGCAACGCCTGACCCGCCTGCAACAGGAATTGGGTCGTTGGGAGGCGCTTGATCGCCAGATCGAGACGATCACAGAATTGCATGCAATGGCCGAGGAGGAGGGCGATAGTTCTCTTCAAGCCGAGTTGGCATCCGATTATGCCCGTGCCAATGCTGATCTAGATGCGCTTGAAATCGAAGTGCTGTTGAGTGGCCCATACGATGACCATGATGCATTTCTTTCGGTCAAGGCCGGTATGGGTGGCACCGATGCTCAGGATTGGGCCGAAATGATGCTGCGTATGTATATGCGCTGGGCAGAACGCTATGGCTATCAGGTGACGCTGATCGACAGCAGTGCGGGTGAAGAGGCTGGGATCAAAAGCGCAACGCTGGAGGTTCGTGGCGCATATGCCTATGGCCGCACCAAAGCAGAAGCCGGCGTCCATCGGCTCATTCGCCTATCGCCATTCAATTCCGGCAATGCCCGCCAGACATCATTTGGGTTGGTTGAGGTGCTGCCAGAAGTCGATGATGCGCCGGAAGTGTCGATTCGCCCAGAGGAAATCCGCGTTGATGTCTATCGGGCAGGTGGCCATGGCGGCCAGGGTGTCAACACCACCGATTCAGCGGTTCGGATAACCTACCGGCCTGGTACACCAGAGCAGATTGTCGTTACATGCCAGAATGAGCGCTCGCAGATCCAGAATAAAGAAACAGCCATGCGAGTGCTGCGCGGGCGGTTGCTTGAGCGCGAACTACAGCGCCAACATGCGGAACGCGCCCGCCTAAAGGGTGAACATCGCAAGGCCGATTTTGGAAGCCAGATGCGCACCTACTACCTACATCCGTACACACTCGTCAAAGATCACCGTACCGATTACGAAACCAGCGATGTCCAAATGGTGTTGGACGGTGGGATCGAGCCGTTTATCGATGCCTACCTACGCTGGAATATTGGGCGGGAAAGCGATCTATAGCTATCCGACAGCATGTGTCTATGCGCGATAGCGCGAGCGGGGTGTGGGGCGCAGCCCCAAAGAAAAACCTTCCCACTTCACACATCCGATAGGATTGCTATAGATTAATCGAGCATATCGTTGATCAGCCTTAGTAACTGTTCAATATCGAACGGCTTCTGCAGAATGACTGCCCCCTCGGCTTCGAGATCGGCAAACCATGGTTTGCGATTGAGGGCAGTCATAATGAAGATCGGAATACCATCTTCCTGTAGCTGATCCTTGATACGCTGAAATGTCTCCACGCCATCCATCTGCGGCATCATAATGTCACTGATCACCAGATTTGGGTGCATCGTCGCCAGTTTGGTGATCCCTTCTTGGCCGTCGCTGGCAAGAATAACCTTATACCCAGCCTCACGCAGCGCAATCTCGAGTACTGTCTGCATCGCCAGATCATCGTCGATTACGAGAATCGTCTTCTCATCATCCATGGTTGAGACCTACCTATATCCTTGATGTGAGCGACAGCAGCCCACCAGCGTCGGGAGGCAATTATAGCAGATATATATATGCTTTCTGTCAGACCCCTTATCCTTGACCGCCTGACAGAGTGACGCGGTGACAAGGTGACGCGGTGAAGGTGCTTGAAAGGTGTCATATAGCTTCGATCCAGCATATGTCACCTGGCCACATGTCACCGTGTCACGTTCTGGTATTGACATACACGCTTTCGTATGGTATCCTACTCCGTGTAGAGGGAGTGGGTATGTTGCGATTAGGGGTAGCGGTACGGCTGATCGGGCGTTCGGCTCCGGATCGGCCACAGAGCGGCCATTTGAGTGTTGGGTTGCTCTGGTTACGGGAAGTATTCGGGTACCTAATCGCCCGCAACATCACATTCTATCGCCTACCCGATGATCTGGCAGGTTGCCTCGCTACGGAGGATAGCGATCAGATCGAGCGTGAGCTGATCGATTGTCAATCGCTGATTGAGGCAATACGCACGATCATCGTAGCTCATACGTATCGGCTGACGATGCACCTTGCACCAGGGTTAGGGCCATCTGCGGTTGCCGACGAAGTATCTGAGCGGTGGGCAAGAGCAGTGTGTGTACGGGCACGGGTTCTAGAAGCGTTGGGCAGCCCTGGGAGCGCCCTGATTGGGCATGTTGGCGGCGTCTATGGTAATCGTGATGCGGCGCTTGAGCGGGCTGCTAGGCGGATTGATCAATTGCCTATTTGGGCACGCAAATACCTGGTTCTTGAGCCGGATGAAGATGCATATGGGCTACCAGATCTGATCTGGATTCACGAGCGATGTGGCACGCCAGTTGTGTTTGATCTGCTACATCATCAGATCCATAATCCGCAGCGGATCAGTTGTTCTGAAGCAATGGCATTGGCGCTGGCAACCTGGCCAGCACATATGCGGCCAAAGATCCACATGAGTACGCAACGAACCGAGGCGCATCTGATACCAGAGGGCCGCAGTATGCGTGTGATTCCGCCACGGATCGGGCAACATGCGGATTTCATTAACCCATTTGAATTTGTTGAGCTGCTACGCGCCGCCGCTGGATTACGGCCTTTCGATATTATGTTGGAAGCCAAGGCGGGCGATCTGGCATTGGTGCGATTACGCGAGGATGTCCAGCGATTTGCGCCTGATCTGGCTGCATTGCTCGATGCATTTTAGCCGCAGATCTTAGCCGCAGGCTTCAGCCTGCGAGGCATGGTGGAGGCGACATGCACGATGATAACGATACCCATATGCGCGTGCTCGTCTGCGTTGTCACCAAGCCAGCCGATCTGGAACGGGCGCGCAGCGATGGCTGGTATCGTATTCCTGTGGCGCATGCACCGCGTGGCATGGCCGCCGATTATCTGGCCTTCTACCAAACAGCAGCGTTTGGTGGGGAGCGCTGGGCGATTCGCTGGTTTGCACCAGTACAGGCGGTGAAACTGGCGCGCAGAGTCGATCTGCTACCCGATCAACCAGGGCATCGGCGCGCTATGGAACAGTATTATTGCTATGAGCTTGGGCCGCTTGAATTATTGCCAACAGCCATTCCGAGCAGGCGATTACGGCGCATCTCGTTTATTGCGACGACACTGGGGCAGTTACACCAGGCACGGGATGTTGTTGAATTATGGGATGCTCCTGCATGTATGGTACAGGGCGTGTGGGGTGCAGGGATTGGCCGGCGGAGCCTGAAACGGTAATCGTCCCATCAACCCTCAGTAGGGACTTTTAAGCCTTCTTTGGCCAGGATGCGCCGTGCATCCAATCCTGTCAGAAATCCATACAATTCCTGAGCGGCCCGTGGAGCGCCCCGCTCGCGCGAGCGCAATGCATACCAATCGAGTTGGAGGTTGGCTCCTGCAAGATCAATCACCCCAGTATCACGCCCACGTGGCAGGCGTGTCTGCGGGATGAAGGCCAACCCCACGCCACTACGAACGGCCTGGATCATCAGCGCAATGCCATCCGCCTCAAGCGCAACCAGCATGTCTGTCGAGCCAACACCGCGGCGGCGTAATCCATCCTCAATTGTTCGCCGCATGGGCGTACCACTGCGCGGCAACACCAGTGGCATCTCGCGCAACATGCCAGGTGGCACCTGTTCTTGTTGCAGCAAGATATGGCCACGAGGTGCCAGGAGTACCAATCGTTCGACGCCAAGCAGTTGCGATTCCCAGCCGCGCCGGCGTTGCTGCTCTTCCGTCAACAATACCTGAACCTCCTGGCCCGCCATCCATTCCAATAATGTTTCCAATGGGGCTTGCTGGACGGTAACGCTGATTGCTGGGAATTTCACGCGAAAGGCCACCAGCAATGGTGGAAGCAGTTGCTCGCCACTTGAGGATGTGCATCCAATCACCACCCGGCCCGTTACCTGGCCGCGCAGGCTACGCATATGCTCATCGGCACGAGTTGCTAGCGCAAGGATTTCTCGCGCCATATCGACAAGCTCCTCGCCAGCATGAGTCAGCAGCATCTGTTGGCCAACCCGCCGGAACAAGCGTACATCCTCAAACTGGCTTTCCAGTATATGGATATGCTGGCTCACCGCTGGTTGCGACATATGCAGGCGTTCGGCGGCGGCACTATAGCTGCCAGCCTCAACCACTGCGATGAAGGTTTGGAGATGGATGGTATTGAGCATAGTATGATTGTGTGAGCAGTGGTAGAGACGCAAGATATTGCGTCTCTACTGGAGTGCTGGGAGGCCAATAAAATAGAAGCCAAGGCCAAGAATGACATATACAGCAAGGAGTTGGGCACCCTCCAGCCAGTTACTCTTGCCATCGATCGAAATCAGTGCTGCAAGCAGAACAGAAAGGGTCAGTGCGGTGACTTCAAACAGGCTAAAGAATAGGGTCATCTCGCGCCCGAACAACAGGCTGATAAAGACTAATAATGGCGCAACGAATAGTGCGATCTGCATACTTGAGCCAAGCGAAATTGCTAATGACAGATCCATTTTATTCTTGATCGCCACCTGTACACCAACAATATGTTCGGCAACATTGCCAACAATTGGAATGATGATGATACCAAGGAACAACTCGCTCACACCCAGGCTTTCGACGACTGGCTCAACCGCGCCGACCAGAAACTCCGAGAGTGCAACAATCGCAATCGTACAACCAGCCAGAATAGCGCTAGAAACTGGAACGCTCCATTTGGCCTTGTGCGCCTCGCCCTCGACAGCGTGATCATCAACACCTGTATGGCTGATGGCAGCATCCTCCGGCTGCCGAAACATAAAGATCAGGCTCAAAATATAGAGTAGCATCAAGATAGCCGCAACCCCAAGGCTGAGCGAGTCAAGCGCAGGGTCGCGAACTTCGGTGCCAAATACATCGAGTTTACCAACTTGTATTTCGCGGAGCACCTCAAACAGTGTTGGAATGACTAGGCCGATCACTGCTAGTGTCATCATGGAGGCCGACATGCTGGTTGTGCCTTTATCGAAGCGTTGGACACCATTCTTCAGGCCACCAAGCAACAGGCTAAAGCCCAGAATGAGTAGCAGATTACCAAGGATCGATCCCGTAATCGATGCTTTGACAAGTTCATACTTACCGGCCTGGAGGGCAACAATCGTAATAATGAGTTCGGCTGCATTGCCAAGTGTTGCATTCAACAGGCCACCAAGTTTTGGTCCAGTATGGATGGCTAACTCTTCTGTTGCCTCACCAAGCAGGCCAGCCAATGGAATCAGGCCAATACAGGAAAACAGGAAGACCAGGAGCGGGTTGTGCAATACAAACTCAGCGATAATTGCGAGCGGCACAAAAATGAACAAGTAGCGCAGAAACTTCACTCAGCTGGCCCTTTCTTTCAAACAACGTAGCTTCCGCCGTTCGTCCCATTCGCGCGCACATTGATACTATGAAAAGCCTATCGGCTATCGGCTATTCATATCGGGCTATCTTACCATACGTCGCACAGTACCGATGAAAATCTTGCAACTATTCATGCGCTCGTTCGTTTCATCACATTGTTGCGTTCGTGGCAGTTCGAGAGTAGCATAGAAACAGGTTGGCGCAATGCCGCGCGATCTGGATCGAACACTGTGGTTCGCTGTCTTCTGCACCTACAATGAGAGGAGCGAGGGAATGCTAGCCGATGGTGAGATTCGTACATTGCTGCAACGTGCCCATACGATTGCGGTGGTTGGGTTAAGCCCACGCCCTGAGCGGGACTCGTATGCTGTTGCGCGCTTCCTTCAGCGCAATGGCTACCGCATTATTCCAGTTAATCCCAATCTGGATGGGCCGGTGCTTGGGGAACAACCCTACGCAAGCTTGCGCGAGGTTCCAGTTCATATCGATATTGTCGATATCTTCCGGCGTTCGGAATTTGTGCCCGAGATCATTGAAGATGCACTCGCTATTCAGGCGGATGTTATCTGGATGCAGCTTGGCGTGATCAATCGCCCGGCGGCACTCCGTGCAAGCGCTGCTGGAATGGGTGTCGTTATGGATCGCTGTATGGCTATCGAGCATCGCCGCCTGATGCATGTGCCCGAGGGTGTTCTGATGTAGGCAGATACAATAACAAGCACAATCATGCAGAATATCGCCTCCCAAAGCCAAGGTATGCCAACAGAATGAGCTGACCTTGGCTGTTTTGTGTCCGGATTTGTCTTATCGATCAAGGGCGTAAGACCCACCAGCTTTAGACGCCCAGAGGGCACCCGGATAGAAGCCCTTTCCTGTCACTTTAGCGGCTTTAGCTGAAACGAAGCCACGGTCTTTATACTGATTGACGCCCTGTATAAAATCGTGTATACTTCTTCTATGCGAAAAGCCTTTAACTACCGAATCTATCTGACCAACGGCCAGCGACGTATCCTTGAGCGACAGCTTGAGGAATGCCGCTTTGTCTACAATCAGATGATCGAGTCGCGAAAGACGGCCTATGAACTGAGTACGCCGCTTGGCTTGTATGACACGATCACCATGCTGCCCATCCTGAAAGCAGAACGCCCAACGCTCAAACTGGTGCATAGTATGGTGCTTCAGAATGTGTGCGTGCGTGTGCATCTGGCATTCCAAGCGTTCTTTCGTCGGGTGAAAGCAGGGGCTGAAGAAGTCGGCTTTCCACGGTTCAAGGGCGTTGGTCGCTACGATTCGATTACCTTTCCGCAATATGGGAATGGAGTCGACGTTCGGAACAATCGGTTGATTGTCAATCGACTTGGCGACGTGCGGGTTGTGTGGCACAGGCCGATAGACGGCACACCCAAGACCGTCACATTCACCCGTTCGCGCACGAAGAAGTGGTATGTCAGCTTTTCGTGTGCAGTCGAATCACAGCATCTTGAACCAACGAGTGAAACCGTTGGGATTGATATGGGCTTAACTACGTTTGCAACGTTCTCGGATATGAGTGACGATATTGAGAACCCCCGTTTCTATCGACGGGATGAAGCCGATCTTGCACGAGTACAACGAGCGAAACACCAGGCGAAAGAGAGCCAGAACTGGAATCAGCACCGCCGACGCACGAAGGCACTGGCCCATATCCACGCACGAATCGCCAACCGACGCAGCGATTTCGCGCACAAGGAGAGTCGGAAGCTGGTGAACCGGTATCAAGTGATTGCGTTTGAAGCACTTGAACCACAGAAGATGGGCAAACGTAACACGAGCGGCGTTCGGAAAAGCCTCATGGACGTGGCATGGAGCCAGTTCATCAGCATGACCATCAGCAAAGCGGAAGAAGCTGGCCGAATGGTTGTCCTCGTGAACCCCAAGAACACGACCAAGATGTGTTCCCAATGCGGCAAACGTGCTCCCAAGGAACGGAGCGAGCGTCTGCATATCTGTCCGCATTGTGGGCTTGTCCTTGGGCGAGACAAGCATGCGGCGATCAACATTCTCGCTCGTGGACTCGAACAACTCCGGTTGTAACGATATGAGTGTGGGGCTGCACACTCTGAAGCCCAGGTGCGTTAGCCCTGGGAGCAGTCACTTGCAAAGCATTGCTACTATAGAGCAGCAATATAATTATCAGGAGAGCAACGATGCTCCAAACATATGCCGAACGCTACCGCCGCTGCCTGACGGAGTCGGTCATTCCGTTCTGGATGCGCCATTCGCTTGATCACGAGCAGGGCGGCCAATATACGTGTTTAGCCCGTGATGGCACGATCTATGATACGAAGAAGTATCTATGGCTGCAGGGGCGGGCCGTCTGGATGTTTTCCCGGCTGTATAATGAGTTTGAACCCCGGCCAGAATACCTTGATGCCGCCCGCCGCATCCTCGATTTTATTCGCCACCATGGCTATGATCAACACGGGCGATTGTATTTTAGCCTGACGCGCACTGGCGATCCGGTCTTCTACCAGCGCAAACCCTATGCTGCTGTGTTTGTGTTCCTTGGGTTGCTCGAATATGGCAAGGCCACGGGTGAGCAGCAGTATATCGATGAAGCGATCAATCTGTTCTGGAAGATCGATGGCTGGATCAAAGATCCTGTCAGTATGGGCCGGCCTGCGCTCGCCGGCAACCCGCCGGTCAGTAACCTGGCAAATGTGATGGTGCTGGCCAGTATGGCAATTGAGTTGGCACGCATCTCCGACGATCCACGCTACCGCGAGGTAATGCGTACCGCCATGGATGGCGTCGTCAAGCACTATGACCCGCACAAGCGGATTTTGATCGAGAATGTGCCACTCGATGGGCGCACAATCAGCGATTGGCCAGAAGGCCGCCTGTTCAACCCCGGCCATTCGATCGAGGTTGCCTGGTTCCTGTTGCACATGCTCGAATATATTCCAAGTGAGCAGCACCGCCAGATAGCCCTCGATGCGCTCGAAGGCTCGCTCGAATATGGCTGGGACGCTGAATATGGCGGGATCTACTACTTCATGGATACCTCCGGTCTGCCGACGCTCCAGCTTGAATCGAATATGAAGCTGTGGTGGCCGCATACAGAAGCGATCTATGCGCTGGTGTTGGCCCATACGCTCACGGGCGAGCAGCGCTGGCTCGATTGGCTCAAGAAGGTCGATGACTACAGCTTCGCGCATTTTGATGACCCACAGTATGGTGAATGGTTTGGCTATTGTGATCGGCGTGGCGAACCAGCACTGATGTCGAAGGGTGGCAACTATAAGGGATTTTTCCATCTGCCCCGCGCACTACTCATGAGTATTCAGCGAATTGAAGGGAGTACACATCGATGAAGTATGCTGTATTTACGGTCAGCCTGCCAGAATGGTCCCCCGAACAGGCACTCAGCGAACTGCGCGATGCAGGCTATGATGGCATCGAGTGGCGGGTGACCGACCAGCAGCCTGCTGATCCGCCCGGATTTTGGGCTGGGAATCGTTGTACCTGGCCGTTCACCAACTTTGTTGAGGATGCGCCACATATTCGTACCATGACGGAAGCATCTGGCCTGGCAATACCATCGCTTGGAACCTACGTAACGTGTGAGGATCTGAGTGCCGTAGAACTGGCTATGCAAGGGGCTGTGCTGGTTGGTGCGCCGCAGTTGCGCATTGGCGTCCCGCACTATGATGGCTCGATGGCCTACCTTGCGCTGCGCGATCAGGCGCGTGCCCAATATCGCGAGGTGGCATCGCTGGCCCAGAAGTATGGGCTACGGGCGCTGGTTGAGATCCACATGGGCAATATCACGCCAAGTGCCAGTTCCGCAGCAGCATTTCTGGATGGCTTTGATCCGCAGTTTGTTGGCGTCATCCACGATGCTGGCAACATGGTTCACGAGGGCTATGAGAACTACCGCCTTGGCGTGGAAGTACTTGGCCCATTCCTGGCGCATGTGCATATCAAGAGTGCTGCTTGGCGGGTTGTTGGGCAACAGGCCAATGGCAGTGCGGAATGGAAGGCCGGCTTTGCACCGCTGCGCGAGGGTGCCGTCGATCTGATGGCACTCTTTGCGGCACTACGGGCCGTTGGCTACGATGGCTGGCTTTCGTTTGAGGATTTCACACCGGGCGGCGATCTACGCGCACGGGTACACGACAACCTTGCCTATATTAAGGAACTTCTTACATGAACATCAGCGGAACACACCATATTGCGTTACTTACATCCAATTTCGCGCAGATGCTCACATTTTATACAGAAACGTTGGGCTTGCCCGTTGTTGGTGCCTTCAGCGGCGGTACAATTGTCTTCCTTCAGGTTGGCGGAACGACAATCGAGCTGATTGAGCGTGCCAACTATACAGCGCCACAGATTGGGGGCTGGGAACATCTGGCATTTACGGTTGCCGATGTCGATGCTGCCTATGATCAACTCAAAGCACTTGGCGTGCCATTCCATGTCGAGCCAAAGGACACCGCTCCCCCAGCCGAGGCACGGATTGCCTTCTTCAAAGATCCAGATGGCAATATCCTCGAACTCTTCCAGCCACTTGGCTCATTCTACCCGCAGAATGGCATGAAGTAAGGCAAGTGAGTGGGGTGGTTCGCTCGCACGCCGCGGGCTGATGATCTTTTACATGTTCATCGGGTATTGTTATCCCTACCCACCGCGGGCTAAAGCCACGCGGCTATGATGAATCGTTCATTATTCCCCGATGAAATACTCAATCCCCTCTCCCGTTCTGGGAGAGGGGTAGGGGTGAGGGAAGTGCAGGCTTCGAACTCGAAAAAGGCTATTGAATTTGAAGAGTTTTGGTTCTTGGTTCTAGGTTCTTGCTTGGGCTACTCATCCTCATCGATGATGGTAGCAGTACTCATGCCAGCCTCATCACGGGCCAGGTAGTATGTCAGGCTGTGGATGATCGCAACGGGATCGATATAGCGCACCCAAACTCCCGCTGGGACCTGGACGACGGTTGGTGCGTAGCTCAGAATGGCCTTCACGCCTGCGCTGACGAGTTGATCGGCAACTTCCTGGGCGTGGTTGGCCGGAACCGCGATCACGGCCATGCGAATATCCTGGTCGTGAATAATGCTATGCAGCCTATCGAGGCCCTGGATCGTCAGATCATTGAGCACCGTGCCAACCTTGCGTGGGTCGGCATCGAACAGGGCCGTGATCGCAACGCCCTGCGAACGAAACCCTTCATAGCGCGCAATTGCCTCACCAAGATGCCCAATACCAACCAGTGCGACACGCCATTCCTGGTGGAGGCCCAGGATGCGCTCAATGTGGCCCAATAGCTTCTCAACGTCGTAGCCAATGCCTTGCTTACCGAATTCCCCAAAATAGGAGAGATCCTTGCGGATCTGGGCAGCGGTGACGTTAATCCGCGAACCAAGATCCTGCGAGGATACCGACGTGATCCCTTCCTGGAGCAAGTAACGCAGGCTACGTGCATACAGCGGCAAACGGCGAATCACGACATCAGGTGGGATTTCAAAGGTTCGTTCCACGAGTTTCTCCACGGTAGGTGAGCGAATCGGTTCAACGGAACCGTGTAACTCCTTATTCGTGAAGTGTAGCACTATCGTATTCACCTTGTCAAGGCAAGCTTAATGATGATGTTATTTTTTCAGGAACCGTTCCTGTTGCGGATATCGGTACGCACGGCTGGCGACATCACCCCCGGCCCCTCTCTGGTGCGGAGAGGGGTGCCCGCAGGGCGGGGTGAGGTAGGCGCTACGGCCCTGGATTCGTAATGGATGTGATTGGCCCGCCAACGCCTGGTGGTCACGCCACGGCTGTGATCGATCAAACCCCATGGCAATGCAACGCCCATGTAGCATCGCATCCCATGCCCGTAGGGGCAGTTCGTGAACCGCCACACCGAATGGCAGCGCCTGCCCGCATCGATCATGGCAATGCCATCAATGAACGTAGGGGCGGTTCGTGAACCGCCCGCATCGATAGGCATCGCATCCCATGCCCGTAGGGGCGGTTCGTGAACCGCCACACCGAATGGCATCGCCTACGCCCGCATCGATCATCGCAATGGTACCCAATGAACGTAGGGGCGGTTCGTGAACCGCCCGCATCGATAGGCCATCGCATCCCATGCCCGTAGGGGCGCAGCATGCGCCCGCATCGATCAATGGACGCAATGTTTGGCGATAATGGACACAATGCATCGCGTCTCTCCTGGTTCCTGCATGATGGTTCTCAGTTCTCGGTTCTGGTCATCTATAATCTGCACAATCTGCACAATCTGCGGATAATGCTGACTCCTGAATACTCGGTTCTCCCAGATTTGACCAACGCTAATCCCGCGATTATACTGGTTTCACAACCAAAAACCGCATATTGGCGCGCTATAGTGCGTCTGATATACAGAACAAGTAAACATTTGTTGCTGAGCAAGAGAACAAGATTCTATAATTGGCTTGTTCTCGCTATGAAATCGGAGAAGAACTATGAGCGAGCGCGTTGGCTTTATTGGCCTGGGCATTATGGGCAGTGGTATGGCCCGTAATCTGTTGAAGGCCGGTTTTGAGGTGCGTGTCTGGAATCGTAGCCACGCAAAGATGGACGGGCTTTCTGCCGATGGCGCGATCCCAACGGCCAACCCGGCCCAGTTGGCAACCGAGAGCGATATCATCATTACCTGCGTGAGTGATTCACCCGATGTCGAACAGGTGATCCTTGGCGAACATGGCGTCATCCAGGGGGCCGCTGCTGGCACATTGCTGATCGATATGAGCACAATTAGCCCGCAGACAACCAGAACCATTGCGGCGCGTTTGCTTGAGCGCGGCATCACCATGCTCGATGCGCCCGTCAGCGGTGGCAGTGAGGGCGCGGCGCGTGGTACGCTCAGTATCATGGTTGGCGGTGAGGCGGCGCATGTCGAACGGGCCATGCCATATTTTCAGGCAATGGGCAAAACAATCACCCATGTTGGTGAACTCGGCGCAGGCCAGACGGTCAAACTCGCCAATCAGATCCTGGTGGTCGGGAATTGCCTGGCGATGTGTGAGGCACTTCTGTTCGCCCAGGCTGGTGGCGTCGATCTGCAAAAGACCTATAGCGCGCTACAGGGTGGTGCCGCTGGCAGTTGGATGTTTACGAATCGTGCGCCACAGATCATGGCCCGCGATTGGCGGCCAGGGTTTACCATCGATCTGCAAACCAAGGACATTCGGCTGGTGATGGATGCCGCCGATGAAATGGGCGTGCCGCTGCCCACCACCGCATATATCATGCAACTATACCGAACGCTGCAAAACCAGGGGCTTGGTCTAGAGGGCAATCACGCGCTGGTCAAAGCGCTCGAACAACTCTCTGGCGTTGTTGTTAAAGGGTAAAGGAAATGCCATGTCACTGCTCCCTAGCGCATCGATCACCAATATCGGCGAGTATGTCGATCAAACCGTAACCCTGGCGGGCTGGGTTGCCGGGAAAACCGAGAAGGGTAAACTCATCTTCGTGCGCCTGCGCGATGGTAGTGGCGTCATCCAGTGTGTTGTATTCAAGAAGAATGTCGATGAGGCGACCTTTGCGAATGCCCAACGCCTGACGCTAGAAAGCTCTTGTCGTATCACTGGTGCGGTACGCGCCGATGCACGGGCACCAAGTGGCTTCGAACTGGATGTGACGGGGCTTGAGGTTGTGCATATTCCAAGTGAGGAATATCCCATCCAGCCCAAGGAGCATGGCGTCGAGTTTCTGATGGAACGCCGCCATTTATGGGTGCGTTCCTCCAAGCAGCATGCGCTGTTACGCATTCGCGCCGAAGTGATTGCAGCGGCCCAGGAATGGCTGAACAGCCAGGGGTTTATTCGTTATGATACGCCGATTCTTACCCCTGTTGCTGCGGAAGGTACATCGAACCTGTTTGCAACCGAGTATTTCGATCTTGGTAAGGCGTATCTGGCGCAGACAGGCCAGTTGTATGTTGAATCGGGCATGATGAGTTTTGGCAAGGTCTACTGTTTTGGGCCGACGTTCCGAGCCGAGAAGAGCAAGACCCGCCGCCACCTGACCGAGTTCTGGATGATTGAGCCAGAGGTGGCCTTCGCAACCCACGCCGATAATCTGGTGCTGCAAGAGAATTTTGTGAGCGCAATTGTCCAGCGTTGCCTGGAACGCTGTGGGCAAGAACTGAAGGTAGTGGAACGCGACACGGCCACATTAGAGCGCTGCCTACCGCCCTTCCCGCGCATTAGCTATGATGATGCACTCAAGCTGATCGAACAGAACCAGGGCCAGATTGAGGGTGCGACGCCAATTCCATGGGGCGAGGATTTTGGTGCACCGCACGAAACCCTGATCGCCAGCAAATACGATAAGCCGGTGTTTGTGGAACAATACCCAACCGCGATCAAGGCCTTCTATATGGAGCCAAACCCGGATCGACCAGAAGTGGTGATGTGTGCCGATCTGCTGGCACCAGAGGGCTATGGCGAGATTATTGGTGGCTCACAGCGTATTCACGATGCCGATCTGCTCGAACGACGTATCCGCGAGCATGGCCTGAATGTCGATGACTACCAGTGGTATCTGGATCTGCGCCGCTATGGGACGGTGCCGCATTCCGGTTTTGGCATGGGTATCGAGCGCTGCACTGCCTGGATTGCCGGAACCCATCACATCCGCGAGACGATCCCATTCCCGCGCATGCTCTATCGGATGTATCCATAGCATTACTGGTGATCCCCTCACCCCTACCCCTCTCCCACACGGGGAGAGGGGTAGGGGTGAGGGCTCAATAGCTCCCCTTCTCCCTGGCAATAGGAGATGAGGGTATCACTTCACCATCAGGCTACCCACCGCACGGCGTACATTGCTGGCGGCATCCTTGGCAACGCCAAGGTAGGATGCATAGACAGAGGCTCGCCCGAGCATGAGTGGTGCAGCAATCACGAGTAGTAATACTGCTGGCACATACCATACCCAACCAATTGGTGGGAAGCCACCACGGCCCAGGAAGTATGTCACTAGTCCGCCGCCGATCAGTGTGTTGAGCAGCGCAGTATTACTGCGGCTTGGATACGGGTTGCTGATCAGATCGCGAAGATTGCCCAAAATCAGCAGCAGCCCAGCCGCTAGGGTGAAGTAGCCCTCAACGCCAGCCCGAATGAACCCGCCAACGAACCAGATCGCCAGCAGTGCCAGGATGCCAACCCCAATATAGATATACAGCGGTGGGATGCGCCTTCCACCGAGATAGCCATTTCCGTTATACATTGCGTTTCCTACCCTTTCCATTCATTCCAGTGACCATGGGACGATCAGAAGGGCACGGTAGTTGCAGTACTATTCTTCTTCGAAGATAGCGCTGACTCGAAACATGCCATCGGCTTGAACAGGCGCATTGGATAACGCATCTGCGTGTGTGAGCGATGGCGTGATTGCATCCGGGCGAGTAATATTCACAAGATCGGTCACCTGCGCTGTGAGTGGAATATCGCTGACGTCAAGATCCTGCAGCATCTCAATATACTCCAGAATATTCGAGAGCTGGGCGCGCATCTTCTCTAGTTCCTCAGCCGATAGCCGTAGCCGGGCGAGATGGGCAACATGTTCGGTTTCTGCAAGCGTGAGCGCCATTGGTTACTCCTTGGTCATCGTTTTTTTGGAGTGCGGCAGCCATGCTGCCGCGCGCAAGTATGGCTTGCGCAATCCACATTGGTCGAGTGCGGCAGCCATGCTGCCGCCGCGCAAGCATGGCTTGCACATTCCCATATCGGCACGAGCTGGTTATAAACTATGGCGGCACCGATGTTGTCGTAGCGGTTGTAACTGTTGTCTGTACAAGTGTCGTTGGTACAACAGTTAGAATAACAGTCGTGGTTGGGATGATTGTCGCCACTGGCTCTGGCGTAAGCCCGTCTGCCGGAGCAGTTGGTGTTGGCTCAGGAGTTGCCGTTGGTATCGCCCGCAGCGTGATTGTCACACTTGGGGGTGGGCCAACAAGCGTGACACCTGGTGGCAGTGCTATTTGCGGCACAATCGGGTAACTGCCTGGCCCAAGCCCCCGCGCACTGACCGTCGCCGAGAGTGTTGTGGTATCGAGGCGTGCGAGCGCGGCTGGGCGGCCCTGAAGGGTAAATGGCACAATCGTTGGGTTCAGGGTTAATTGCAGCCCACCCTCAACATTCACCGCCTGAACCGGCAGTGGTAGGGTTATCTGGAATGGCCGATCCACAGCAGCAACCTGCACCGTCACAACGGCGTTTGTTGGCTCACCAAAGCGCAATCTGGCCCGTTCGGGCTCCTGAAGCACAACGGTTCGTGTGAATGTGCCTGTTGCACCGCTAAGGCTGACGGCTACGGTACTGATGCTTTGGACATTATCGAGCGGCCCTGAACTGCCCGTCAGCGTGACAAGCTGTGGTTCGACTTGCACGCCAACAACACTATAGCCACTGGCTGGTTCGCCACTCAGCAGTGGAACAACCGGAACCCGTTTTACCCCAACACTCGATATAATCGGCACCTGCACATTCACCTGGGTTGGGTCGATTGTGACACCATCCACAACACGGCCATCCTCAGAGATCGCTTCGAGCACACGCGGCGAATTGTAGGTAGATGTCAATCGATCAATATCAACAGTGGCGCGCACGCCAACGACACGAGTAATTCGGTTTTCAGGGCCACGCACCGCAGCACCATCGATCAACTGGCCGCGCGCTGTCACGCTTGGGTTGAGCGCCTCAAAGCTAAACGGCACACTCCCGGATACGGTGACTGTCAGCGCAACGGTACGGGTGATCTCGCGTTCAACCCGGATTGGCAGGCGGAATGGATCAGATGTGAGCTGCAGTCGCACGCGATCAGGGCGAACCGGTTCGACTTTCACATCAAGCACATACTGGCCTGGTTCAAGCTTGCTCAGATCCTGATAGGCCCGAATATCGCGCTCACTCACATTCTTAAGCTCATCGGCGGATGCCTCAACCAGCACATTCACCGATGGGCGTGCGGTGCGTGGCAGGCCATTACTATCGACAACCATCAATCCGGGTGCAAGATCGGCCGCCTCGACCGGCACGTTATCAAAACGAATACGTCGGTCGGGGTTTTGCGTGTAGGAGACGAACACCCACAGTGCAAAGGAGAGCAGCATGGCCAGCATCAGCCGCAGGCCAACGGCGCGCATCCATGTCACCTCGAATGGTTCTCCTCAAGGGCAATCTTCAGCAACCCGGCCAGCATATTACGCAGGCGGGCTTCATTCAGATAGCTAACCATACGGCCATCGGTGACAAGCGAGATTGCGCCGGTCTCTTCGGAGACAACCACGGCAATCGCATCGGATTGTTCGGAGATACCCTTTGCCGCACGGTGGCGCGTTCCATAGCGGCGTGGCCCACCAATATCCTCGCTCAGCGGCAGCACCACATTGGCGGCCAGAATACGATTATTGCGAACAATGACGGCCATATCGTGTAGTGGCGAGTTCGGGTAGAAGATATTGAGCAGCAGTGGCACCGCCAGGCGTGCCTCCAGGATGACGCCCCGATCCGCATATTCCTGCAGGCCTGTCTCGCGTTCGATCACCATGAGTGCGCCAACACCCTGTTGCGATAGTTGCTGGGCCGCCCGTGAAACGCCATTGACTGTCTCGATCAGTTCGGAGCGATTGGCACGGCTAAATGGTCGCCCGAACAGATCATTAGTACGGCCAAGGCTTTCCAGGGCACGCCGCAATTCTGGCTGAAACAGCACCGGGATGGCCACCAGCAGCGCCGGTTGGATGGCATTACGCAGCAGCCAGCGCAATGTTTCGAGTGGCAGAAACGAACTGAGTACCAGCGACAATATCAGCAGAATACTCACGCCGCGCAGCAACTGAACCGCTCTGGTTCCTCGGATAACTCCGAGCAACCAGAAGAAGATCAGCGCGACAATGATAATGTCGAGCAGCGGCAGTGGGTCGAGCAGCGGATTGAGCCGGTCGCGTAGGCGATTCAGCCATTCGAGCAGGCTTGGGATATCTGGCATGGCACTACATGTGATGATTGACGCATGGCGAATGATGAATGCACAATACCACAATCTTCACTCGCCCGATGCACCATCATCACGCATGGTCTATGATGTTAGCTCTGATTTAGGGCTGTTTTCGCTGGGCCTGCTGTTGATCAAACATGCGCTTGGCAGCAGCCTGAAGCGCTTCCATGCGTTCTGTCTCGACACCGGGCATCTTTACCAGGCGCGTATAGATTCTCAGCGCCTGTTCATATTCTTCGCGCCGCATCAGGACATCGCCAAGCTGGATGTGCGCTTCCATATCGTGTTGATCGAGTGCGATGATCGTAAATAGCTCTTCGATTGCGCCAGCCAGATCACGCTGTTGCAGATAGATGCGAACAAGTTGCTTCTTTTCGGCGACCGCCTGTTTGGTACGGCCACCGAGGGTATGCATGATCGCCAACCATTGGCGCGTCTCGATATCATTTGGCATGATCTGGACGATTTTATCGTAGATCTTGAGCGCCTCATCCTGTCGGCCAAGTGTTGAATGCACTTCGGCAACTTGCTGAAGGCTGAGCACAGCATCCTTCAACTGGCCAGCCTTGCGCTGTTGATCGGCAACCCGCACCAGCCCATCGACACCCTTATCCAGATAGCCGCGCCGAATGTATAAGCGCGCCAGGCGGTTGCCAACCGTAATATTATTGGGTGCCAGCTTGACGCCCATCTCAAGCACCTCGATGGCCCGATCTGGATCCTGGCGGCTCTCATAGTGGGTTGCAAGTTCATCGAGCTGCGCCAGGGCTTCACTCAGTTTGCCCTGCCGAAAGTAGATATCGGAGAGTTTGGTGTAGATCGCCCGATCATATGGCAGATGTTGTTTGGCCTCTTGAAGTGCGCGCTCGGCACCCTCAATATCGCCAGTTGCCGCATATGCCTCGGCCATACGCCGCACAACCTCACCCTTTGAGAGTGGGCTGGCAAACTGATAGCGTGATGTTTCGGCATTAACCGGCGGGCGTGGTGCGGTAAGGCTTTGCTGGAGCCGAGCGCGGGCTTCATCTGCCTGGCCCAGGGCGATATGGCTATCGGCGGCGGCCTGGTAGATTAGCGCAATCGGCAATAGTTTGTCGGGCGCTTCATCAAGCATGGCCTCGGCTTGTTCAAATTCGAGCAACGATGATTGATGCTGATCGGTGGCTTGTTGGATAATACCAAGGATGTAGTGCAAGATGGGTGCTTCGGTTGTCAGCATTGCGGCGCGATATTCTGCTTGAACATCGGCGCCGTGCTGTGGTTGTGCTTTGAGCTGATCGAGCAGACTGGCCAGTGATTGCCAGACAGCGGTTGGTTGATCGGCCATAAGTGCCAGTGCCATGTTGATTCTGGCAACATGCAGAATATTCTTGGGTTCGGCATCGAGCGCACGGCGGAATTCGGTCAGCGCCGCTTCGTAGCGATCAAGTTTGAGTAATGCCTGGCCATACTGCGCCCGCAGATTGGCATTTGACGGCAGCCATTGTAGCCCACGGCGGTATTCTTCAAGCGCCTTATTGGTTTGTCCAAGGCGGAAGTAGCTTGCCGCAACCTGGGCGAGCTGATCTGTTGCCTCTGGAATGCGATTCGCGCTACGCAACAATTCGGCCAACCGAGCGCGGGTGTTTGTCGTATCGGGCGAGAGGTGTACAAGGCGCAAGAAGGCATCGATCGATTTCTGTGGTTCGCCACGGGCCGCATAGGTATCGACCAACAGTTGATATTTGGTCAGCGCTTCCTCGCGTCGCTCCTCGCGTTCATAGATCTCGCCCATGCGCAGATGGATCGGCAGGTATTCGACATCAATGCGAATAACTTCCATGCAGGCATCGATCGCTGCCAGCGTTAACCCTTGCTCTGCATATTTCTCGCTGGCCATGAGATAGCGCTCGGCCACTTCATCCAGTATGCCTGTCTCAAGCTTGGTGAATGGCACAAAGGCCAGTCGCGGGGGCGGTGCAAGCGATTCAAGTTGATCGAGCGGATCGGGTGCGGCTGGCTGCGCTGGCGCAACGGCAAAGAAACCAGTCTGTATTGGTGGCTTGACGTCTCGCCCTGGTCGTAGAAAATCCGTAATTGGCCGAATCTTGCCCCATGTCTCTGGCATGTCGGGTGTTTCGTTTGGCGCAGGCGCGGCACTCACGGTTGGATCAGCAGCAACCAGTGCGCCAGTGCCAAGTGAACGCAACTTCGCAAACATATTGCGCTCGGTCAGTTCCTTGGCTTTTGTGCGATACAGATCGGCCTGCTCGCGGCCCCAGCGTTTGCTGGCCAAAAAGTTTGAGAGCATGGAATAGAGCGATGCTGCCCTGGCAATATCGCTCAGTTGAATATAGATCTGCGCGGCGCTCTCATACATCTGGATCATATCTTCCGACTCAGCCCGACCAATTGTTTCAATTGGCAGCAGCCGGATGGTCTGTTCATATTCCTCGGCAGCCTCGGCCAACCTGCCAAGCGCCTGATACGATGTGCCGAGCATATAATGGGCCGATAGCGCATATTCTTCATCCGAGGCAGCGCGTGGTAGCAGCTCAATCGAGCGTTGATGGTTGCCGCGTTCCTGGTAGAGCAGTCCCAGGCTATAGAACACATCGCTGCGTTCGGTGCCCATCGAAAGCGCCCGTTCATACTGCTGAATGGCACCATCGATATCGCCGCTTTTCTGCAGTTCCTCGGCCTGCGCCGCCACACGGTCGCCGGCGATCTGGTTGCCGCGTAGCCCACCGGTGGATCCGAATGTTGCTGGAAGTGGGTTGGGCGCACTCTCAGTTGGTGCATTGGAACTCAATTGTACAATATCGGCCAGTTGCTCACTGATCGAACTAATCAGCGCCTTTGCATCGGCACTATGGGGATCGAGCCGCAGCGCAGCTTCGGCATGCACAATTGCTTCCTGCGGGTTGGATTGGCGGCGACGGGCTAGTTCGAGATGTTCGCTGGCTGCATCGGCGGCACTGCCACTCTCTTCGAGCATGCGCGCCATCCGCAAACGCTGTTCATCGGCATTGGCATTCAGGCGCAATGCCTCACGCAGCGCCTCAACAGCACGCATCGTCAGCCTGCGGCTTTGCTGGAGATCGGCAAGCTGCACGTACATGTTAAATGCCGCAGTTGTATTACCGGTTTGCTCGTGGATGCGGGCCAGGTATTCGAATGTGAAGGGGTTATTTGGATCATTCTTACGGATCTCTTCAAACACCTGCATGGCCTGCTGATACTTGCCGGTGTTGAAGAGCGCGACCGCCGCCGACGAACGGGCATCGGGATCTTGCGGGAACTCCTGGAGCGCCCGAATCGCTTGCTTTAGGGCTTCGTCCCAGTTCTTCTGGCGAGCCGCTTCACGACTCTGCTCCATTGCCCGATCAAATAATGCACGATTGCCTGCCATGCAGTAACCTCCAGCGTCCTGGCGAGGTGGCCTGAGATTCTATGATAACATAATCGGCCTAGCCAGGGAAGCGCCGCCGTGGCCCAGAACTGGCCGTAAAGCGCTGCTGAACCGTCAATCGGCGGTAATCGGCCCCATCGATCATAATATGCTCCTCGCATAGCGTTCGATCACTCATACGCGAGAAGATCCGCGGATCGATATCCTCTGGTTTACGATTGCTTGTAATCACGGTTGCGAGTGCGAAATTATAGCGATGGTTGATGATCTGAAACAGCTTCTCGCGCGCCCAGGGCGTGGTATTCTCCGTCCCAAGATCATCAAGCACGAGTAATGGCACATCACGGATCGTCTCAAAGCGCTCATCATACTGAACTTCGCTTGAGGGGCCAAATGTTGATCGCAGATGATCGAGCAGATCGGGCACGATGGCAAACAGCACACGGAAGTGGCGGCGGACGGCCTCATTGGCAATCGCAGCGGCGAGGTGAGTCTTGCCAACACCATAGTTGCCGAACAGGATGAGCCAGCCCTGTGGGCGGCGGGCATATTCGACAGAACGGATATAGGCGCGCCGAACACCCTGGACATCCGGGTTAAAACTATCGAAGGTTTTATCGCGGAATGGCTCCAGATTACTCATCTGCAGCAGATCATCGGCTGCGCGGCGCTCCAGATCAGCCTGCTTACAACTGCATGGAAACAGCACGCCAAAATGCGGGTGGCCAAGCGGCACTGCTTCTTTATAGTAGCCAACCCCACCACATTGCGGGCAGATATCAGAGGTCGCTGGTATCGCTTCCGCGTCGGAAGAGATCGCCATAGGTTCCGTTGGTATACTTTTCAATATCGATAGGTCGCTCGGCCCGATCCGTCGCATCCTGTCGTCCATATGCGGCCCACCTCTCTAACACCTTCTTGATATAGCGCCATGATCTGGCATTTGCCCGCACGGCTTCGCGGATCGCATCCACGATCCAGTGCGGTGGGTAGCGTTCCTCGGCCTCACGCAGTTCCTCAAGCAACATCGGCGTAATCAGGCCAATATTCTGTTCATATAATGTTAGCACGGCTGGCCGTTCATCGGCTGGTGGTTCGTTTGGACTGAGCGCCGCGCCAGCTAGCCCGGCCAATTCTGCCCAACCACGGTTCGCCGCTGTATTGACCAGATACCAATTGATTGCGCGGCCATCATCTGGCAGAATGACATGCAGGAGCGTTGTGCGTTGCACTGCCGCCTCAAGGCCCTCGGCCAATAATTCCTCGAATGGGCGTAATTTCGATACAGCCCGCAGACTGCGGCGCAGCACCCGATCACTGGTTAGTTCATCCCAATTGAGCCGCCGTGGTGCAGGCCCGCGCAGGCGGCTGAGGCGATAGAAGATATGCAGCGTCACCTTTAGTTCGCTGGCCAGCGTAATCTGCGGCAGCACATCGGTGAACAATTCGGGTGGCAACCCAATCAGTTTTTCGGTCGAGAAGCCGGTAAACGGCATGGGATGCCTCGTATATAGAACCGAGTATCCAGGATTCAGGATTCAGAATGCTTCACTAAGAACAGGAACCACTAAACTGCAGAACTGCGGAACCAAGAACTGCCCTCACCCCCGGCCCCTCTCCGGTTCTGGGAGAGGGGAGTTACGTATCTCGCTCCCGTTCTGGGAGAGGGTTGGGGTGAGGGAAAGAATACCGGAAAACTTCGTTGACAGAGTGCTAATGAATTTTCACATTTTAATCGGGTATTGTTTGCGTCTACCAAGCCCCGCAGGCTTCAGCCTGCGGATTCTGAGGACATTCAATTCTGGCTCCTGACTCCTGATTCCTGACTCCTCAGTATTTGTATGCAGCACCATTGCCAGCCCAATCACACCCCAGAACAGTGTGACCATATGGCTGAATTCGATATTAAAGAAATAGTGATCAAGCAGGCCAACCGCCAGTGCCGCAGCAATACCAGCCTGAAGGCTCACCAGCCATGCCGCTCGCTCATCATCGCTATCGGCTGACCGCAATGCCTGCCAGCCCTGGCTGAAGAAGAAGCCAAGCATGCCCAGAAATGCTGCCAATCCGACCAATCCAGTGCGTTGGGCAACGGCCAAATAAACGCTCGAAACACCGGCGACAAGATCGATCTCGGGTGCCGAGCCAAAGCCAATCCCAAACACGGGGTAGGCTTGGATCACCGCAATTGCATTCTGGTATTCAGCCAGGCGCATCTGGTTGGCTTGATCGCGAAACTGCAGGCCATCCGTCACGCGGCTGATAAACTCTTCGCCAATCCCGAAACCAATCAGCAGCACGGCTGCCACTCCGCCAACTGCCAGAATGGCCCACCAGAGCCGCCGATAGCGCAGTGTGGCAACATACATCGCCGCAACAATCATACCACCCAACGCAGCGCGGGAATAGGTTAGAAACAATGCCAACAGAACAACACCTGCCATCACGATCAGTAATCGGCGGGGCAGGATCGGGCGCTCTGTGACGGCCTGGGTGGCGATGATTGCGCCAACCAATGCCAGCATACCGCCATAACTATTTGGATCGACTGCGAGGCCGATTGCACGCTCAATGCCAGTGGTATCGTCCTCAATGAAGCGCAGCACGCGCCCATCGGTTGGGTAGCCGATCCGCCCGAATGCCACAAGGATCTGTTCTGCAAGACTATTTGGCAGCACGTACAGAATCAGGCCGATCAATGCCGCAATCGAGCCGCTGATCATCAGGGCACGCAGCATCCAGCGTGCCTGGGCGCGGGTACGGATACAATTGACAACGCTAAAGAAGAACAGCACGCCAAGAAAGAATTTGAAATAGTTGTGCAGGGTCAGCGAATCGGGGCTCAGGTTCGAGCCAATCAAAAATGAAAAGATCGTCAGCCCCAGAAACCCAATCAGCGGCAGTCCGAGCGGAGTCAGTTCAAGCGCCGAATCTGGCCGTACGAGCATGCGTAAGATCCAGATCAGCAGCAGCAGCGCCAGGATCAGTTCAAGAAAATTAGGTGTGACGACCGCTTTGAATGGCAGCGTTCCGAACGGCAGGATTGTCGCAATCGCTATCGAGCCAGCAATGCCATAATCGGTATTGGCCAGCAGCAGCCCTGCACCAGCAATACCAAGCAATGCAACAAACCCCGCCCAGATAGGCAGGAATGTCACTGCTGCGCCAGCCAACACACCAACCAGGATCGTCAGCCCGAGCACAGCCAGTGTGCTGAGAATGGAGCGACGATGGAATGTGGCGGCAACTCGGTCTCGTAGATTATAAGCACTGCTCTGCATAGGCTGGTATTGTACACCAACTTGGCCTGTCGAACGGGTAGATTTTGTATGGGTGTGATGTATGTTTTGCACCGATGTCCGTGCCCGTCGATTCGTTGGGGCGAACACAAGGTTCGCCCGCCATGGTCGTACGGCGATATCCAATGTGGGCGAACCTCGTGTTCGCCCCTTCGCATGGTGTACCATTGACCGCCGATTGCAAGAGAATTCGTCATACCCTTTTGTATGACGATTGCCCACCAGGAACAAATATGCTACGATGCGTCGAGATAAACTACTCCAGACCATGTGAGTTATTGTTATGATCCCAACCCCGCGCCTGCTGTTGTTGCTGTTGCTTGGATCTGCGCTCACGGCTGGCGTGGCGCTTGCGCCAGTTCTGATCTGGCTGGCGATTGCATATCTGCTTGTTGTTGCCGCACTGGTTGTGGTTGATTTCCAGCTCACCAGCCGCCCTTCCGATCTAGAGGTTGAGCGAATATGTGATGCGCGGCTCTCCCTTGGCGCAGAAAATCTGATCACGCTGCTGATTGCAAACCGCAGTGCCCGGCCACTAGCGCTCCAGGTACGCGATGAATACCCATACCAGTTTGTCTGTAATGCGCTGACGCTCACTGGCCCTGTGGCGGCCTATGGGTTGTGTGAACTGCGCTACTATGTCAAGCCGCTTCAACGCGGTGATTATACATTTGGTGATCTGAATATTCGCTATGTGAGCCTGCTGAAGACGTTTATGCGCCAGGCACGCTACCCAGCCACAGCGCCGATCAAGGTCTACCCGAATGTGCTCGATATTCGCAAATACGATCTGCAGGCCCGCAAGGGGCTGCTGTTCGAACCTGGCCTACGGGCTACCCGCGTGTATGGCCAGGGGACCGAGTTTGAACGGCTGCGTGAATATAGCACTGATGATGAATTCCGGCGGATCAACTGGAAGGCAACGGCGCGGCGTGGCAAGCCAATTGCCGCCGAATACGAAACCGAGCGCAGCCAGTATGTGATCAGCGTGATCGATAGTGGCCGGCTTATGCGCCCGCCAATTGGTGATCTGGCCAAGATCGACTATGCGATCAACACGGCTCTGCTGCTCTCGTATGTTGCCACCCTGAAAGGCGATCATGTGGGGCTGCTGACATTCGCCGATGATGTGCAAACCTACCTCGCGCCAAAACGCGGCAAGGGTCAGTTCTATCGCATGCTGGAGGCGCTGTATAACGTTCAGTATGAACCAGTCGAGGCCGATTATGGGCAGGCGCTCTCGTATCTGGGAATCCGGCACAAGCGCCGTTCGCTGGTGGTGCTGTTCACCGATCTTGTGACACTTGATGCTGCCAAACCGCTGATCGCGCATATGAGCCGCCTGGCTCAACGCCATCTGCCGCTGTGTGTTGTTATCTCTGATCCAAATATCACTGCACTCGCCGCCCAACCAGCTACCAGTTCGGCAGCCGTATACCAACGCACCGTTGCCGAAACCCTGGTTGATGAACGCCGGATTGTGCTCGATACACTCCAGCGCAGCGGGGTGCTGACGCTCGATGTGCCTGCGGATCAATTAAGTGTTGCGGTGATCAACCGTTACCTGGAGCTGAAAGGGCGTGGGGCGATATAGAGCAGGAGTCAGAAGTCAGATATCCATGCGGCTCCGCCGCTCACGTGATTCATGAAAATCGCCGACGTTGGTGGCGCTCAGACAGTCGGATTCGGCTATTTTCATATCAGAAGTCAGCAGTTGTGCTACTGACCTAGCTTAGGCCCATTCTGACTCCTGACTCCTGACTCCTGAATACTAGGCCAGCACCGCATTAACTTCCGCAAATTCCTCGGTGGTCAATGCCCAATCGCCTGCCTTGGCATTGGCCTGTACCTGTGCCAGGCTGGTTGCGCCAGAGATCACCGATGCCGTCCGTGGTTGGGCCAGAATCCAGGCATGCGCCAGTTCGGCCATCGTGTGACTGCGCTCCTGCGCCCAGGCCGTGAGTTGTTCGACCTTCGAATAATTGGCGTCGGTCATGTAGCGCTGCACATAGGCACTATTCTCGCCGCGTGATCCAGCCGGTGCCGGTTCATTGCGCCGATACTTGCCGGTCAGGAAGCCGCCTGCCAATGGGAAATAGGGCAAAATGCCAACGTTATAGGCGTTGCAGTAGGGCACCAGTTCCTTCTCAATATCGCGCTCGAACATATTATAGTGTGGCTGAATAGTGACAAATGGCGACCAGCCGCGCACATCGGCCAGTAGATTGGCACGGGCGAGCTGCCAGGCCGCAAAGTTCGAGGCACCAACATAGCGGATCTTGCCACTGCGAACAAGATCATCAAGGGTTCGCAGAGTCTCCTCAACTGGTGTGGCAACATCCCAGCTATGGATCTGATACAGATCAATATGATCGCTCTGCAAACGATTCAAACTGGCTTCCACACCCTGGATAATATGGTAGCGCGATGCGCCGCGATCATTAGGCCCCTGGCTCACCGGATGAAACACCTTGGTCGCCAATACAACCTGTTGCCAACGGCCCTTCAGCGCAATGCCAAGCGTTTCCTCGGATTTGCCGCCGGTATACACATCGGCGGTATCGATAAAATTGATGCCCACATCGATTGCACCAGCAATAATCTCGTTCACACCCTGCTGATCCACCTTACCGCCAAACTGATTGGTGCCAAGGCCGATTGCGGAGACACGCACACCTGCATTCCCAAGCTGCCGATACTGCATCATTCACTCCCAAACGCATTGAGCAATTCGCTCCGTGTACTCATTTGGCAGTAGTGTACCATAGCTCCATGTCGCTGCGCTTATATTATGGTCTATGCGCCCTGTGTCCGTTTTCGTCAGCGAGGCTGCCTTTCAATGAATGATTATGGCTGTTCGCTTGTTTCCGTGTTTCTTGTTTAAAGAATGCAGGTGGCCCTTCAACGCCCGTTGATCATGCCACGGCTGCTGGCGATACATAATTGTGGCTGGTTCCCTCACCCTGGCCGCTCTCCCATTGGGAGAGGGGCAGCGCAGCAGGGGATGAGGGCAAGTTCAGGGTTGGTTCTTGGTTTGCAATTCTGACTCCTGACTCCTGACTCCTGAATAGTTAGTTCCGCATCCAGACGTGTTATACTACTCCCATGAACATCCCTCGTGAAATAGAAGCCAAATACGCTGTTGCTGATCCGCGCCTGTTTATGGATCTGCTGGCTCTATCGGGTATTGGGCCATTTACCCTTGCTCCCGATCCAGAACCGATTGATCAGATTAACACCTACTTCGATACTCCTGATCGTCGATTGCGTGCGGCTCGCTATGGCTTTCGTATCCGTTTGGCCCAGGGGATGGCTATTGCCACACTCAAGGGCCCGGCAACGATACAGGACGATATTCATACGCGCTCGGAATGGGAAGCCGAGCTCACCAGCGAGAAGCCAGATGATCTGCCATTTGGTGAGCTTCGGGATCGCCTACTGGCGCTGACGGCACAGCAGCCACTGCTGCCAACACTCTCGATCCGCACCAATCGCCATATCATCATCGCAATCCGTGAGCGGCAGCCAATTGCCGAAATTGCCCTTGATGATTATGTGATTACTGCTGGTTCGCATCAGCAGCGGAATTATGAACTTGAACTCGAATTATTGCGAACTGGTCAGCCCGATGATCTGAAGGAATTGGCTTCTCTTTTGCATGCCCGCTATGCCCTGGTTGCCGAATCACGTAGCAAACTTGAGCGCGGACTTGCGCTCCTAGAAGGTGCATCATGACGACGCGAAATTCCAGCGCTATCCTGCTTGGGGTTGGCATTACACGTCTCAGTACGACTGCTCTGGCACTGTTTGATCAGGCTGGTTCTGTGCTGCGCCTGCCCGAACGGATGCGCAGGCTGTTGCAGCTTGCCGCTGAAGCCCTGGCGGATGCGCGCGCACGCTCGGCGGATAACCCAGATCGGGCGGCTCGTGAGGCGCTGCTGGCTGCACCATTGGCCGATCTCGATCCAGAAGATCGGGCGTTGGCTGCCTGCGCTGCTGCCTTCCAACGCGAGAAGCTGCGTAGCCATCGTGAGGTCGCTTATCTGCGCCTGAATGATCGTGATCGCGAACGCGCTCTTCGCCTGGCCGCCATCCTACAGCTTGCCGATGCGATTGCTCAGACATCGGCAGTACAGCTTTTGGTGCGAACCGATCTGGATGAAACAACAATCCTGATCGAAGGGCCGGGCTGTAGCGAACTGACCGATGGTGTTAGCGCACGGAGCGAATTATGGCGTGAATCGATTGGGAAGCTGGCGATTGTTGGCGGCGAAGCAGATGTGCCGCTTGCCCACGATGAACCAGAGCGCCATTCGATTCCCGCCGCATTGGATGAACTGAGCGGTGCTGAACTGGCTGGCGAGGGGGCGCGGCGGGTGCTGCGGCGTTTCTTTGAGCGCCTGCTCACCCGCGAGGAAGCGATCCGCAAGGGCGAAGATCCCGAAGATGTTCATCAGATGCGCGTCGCAACCAGGCGTCTACGGGCATCGCTGCAGGTTGCAGAATCGATCTATGATCCAGATCTGATCCAACAGTTCCGCAAGGGCCTACGGCGAGCTGCTCAAGCGCTGGCGGTTGTTCGCGATCAGGATGTATTCCTCATGGCAATCCACAAACATCGGTCAGAGCTTGCCGATACAGAAGCAGCTCTGCTGGATCGATTGATTGCGGCTGTCGAAACCGAACGAGCTGCGGCGCGTACACAGATGCTGGCCGATTTTCAATCGCGCCGCTACCTGCGCTTCAAACACGATTTCGCGGAGTTTCTGACAACCCCTGGCAGTGGGTTAGCGGATCTTCCGGCAACTGGTGTGCCAGCACGGGTTCGCGATATAGCAGGAAGCGCGATCTGGCATCGCTATGAGCAATGGCGTGCGTTTGAAGTGGCGCTCAGCAATGCACCAGATGAACTGTTGCATCAGGCACGGATTGCTGGGAAGCGCCTGCGCTACACATTCGAATTCTTTGGCCCTGCGCTTGGCCCAAAACTGAACGAACTGCTTGAGCAGCTTGCTGAACTGCAAGAACACCTGGGCTTGCTTCAGGATGGCGTAACCGCCCGCACCCATATTGCTGCACTCGATCTGCTGGAGGACCCTGGCGCACAGGCATACCTTGCCTTTCTGGAAACGCGTCATGCGGCGTTATTGGCCGATCTGCCGCGCCTGTGGGATCGGGTTGCCAATGGCACCTACCGCCGACGGTTGTTCGAAATGATTGCGCGGATGTAGGGTAGGGCAGCGTATTTATCCGCAGATGACGCAGATTTTACAGATGATTGGTATCATGATGCACCATCGCGGGCGAACACGAGGTTCGCCTCTACACGACGCCTGGCATGGAGACCATTGCAGACCAATATGTCGCATCATGGAGTGAGGTATTGATCCGAATCTTGCGTGTGCCGCCACTGGGAATTATCCTGGTGGCGGTTTTTGTTGATCTGCTTGGCTATGGCATCATCATCCCACTGCTACCAATTGTGATTGAACGGCTTGGCGGCGGCGCTACGCTTGTTGGCATTCTGGCAGCGTTGTATGCCCTTATTCAGGGGTTGTGCGGCCCTTTGCTTGGTGCAGCCTCGGATCGCTATGGGCGGCGGCCAATATTATTGCTATGCCTGCTTGGTACTGGTACCAGTTATCTGTTGCTTGGCCTGGCTCAATCACTGCCACTTCTGGCATTTGCCATGCTTCTGGATGCACTGACAGGGGCGAATCTGAGTACGGCACAGGCCTATGTTGCCGATACAGCCACGCCAGCAGCGCGTGCCCATAGCTTTGGGTTGCTGGGAATCGCCTTTGCGCTTGGTGTCACCGTTGGCCCAACGCTTGGTGGGCTGTTGAGTACGCTTGGGCCGAGTGTGCCAGCATTCGCTGCAGGGACGATGGCCCTGCTTAATCTTTTGCTGATGCTTGTTGCGTTGCCGGAATCACTGCCGCCAGAGCGACGCACACAGCACTTGCCAAATCCATTTGCGCCATTGATCGGCCCGACGATGGCTGCTGGAATCCGCCGCCTGTTGCTGATGGTGATGCTGATCAATCTGGCCTTTGCTGGATTGCAGAGCAATTTTCCAATCTTCAGCCGGGCGCGATTTGGCTGGGATACCGCTGCGAACGCCTATTTCTTTGCCTTTGTTGGGTTGTGTGCCGTGCTGACACAGGGGTTGCTGCTTGGGCTTCTGCGCCGCAGTGTTTCGGAGCAATGGCTGGTATTGGCCGGTGCAGCGCTGATGGCTGGCGCACTGCCGCTGCTCGGCCTTGTTTCTAGTGGATGGATGCTCTACCCGCTGGCTGCTGCGGTTGCATTGGGTAGTAACCTGTGCATTCCCAGCCTTACCAGCCTATTGATTGGTCATGGGGATGAGACAATGCAGGGCCGCATTCTGGGTATGCAACAGATCGCGATCAATCTTGCGCTTGCCGCTGGCCCACTGATTGCTGGAATCGCCTATGATTGGGCCGGGCCGACAGCACCATACCTGGCCGGCGGGGTGTTCGCCTTGCTGGCGCTAGGTGTTGGGTATATGCAGAATCGTCGCCACCGCCCGACCAACCCCATCCTCTGAACGAATTGCATGGCCCAGCATGGCTGCCTGGCCCTGAATGGGTGTGCTGGTTGCGATTCGCAGTGCTGCTGCCAGCCGATCCGGCGTAAGCGATCGCATGGCAATCGGCGGGCTGCCAGCACCCAGATCGGCGATCCTCTGGCCCCAGAACCATTGATCGATGCCAACTGGCACAGAAATCGATGGCCGCCCAGCCCGTAATGCGGCAGCTGTCGTTCCTGCACCACCATGATGCACAACCGCAGCAACATGCGGAAACAGCCGATCATGCCAGATCGAGCCAACCACACATAGATCGTCTGCCACACGGCCAACCGGCAACAGATCGCTGAATGCCAATATAGCTCGCTGCCCAGCCTGGCGCAGCCCTGCAATCACAATGTTGGCTAGATCTGCGCGGCGCTGGTTGCCCATACTGCCAAAGCCGACATACATGGGTGATGGGCCAGTAGCCAGAAAGTGAGCCAGATTAGCTGGTATGTCTGCATCGGGCGGGCTATCCACAAACCAGTAGCCAGTCGTGTGCCATTGAGCTGGCCAATCGGCTGGCGGTGGCACAATTCGTGGGCTGAAGCCATACACAATCGGCGTGCCCTGGATTTCTGCGAACGGGCCACCACGAGGCCAGGAATTCATCCCAAGTGCTGTTCTGCGCCAATGCTTGATCTCGGTTTGCCAGGGCATCCACAGTGAACGCTCGATCAGCGTATGGCTCAGGCGATTAAGCCGCCCTCCGAGCGAGCGAGTCCAGGGCAGCAGCGGGCTTGGAAACGCAGCAGTTGGCCCAGTGGGCTGGAGCAATGCCAACACACAGGGTCTTCCCAGCGCTTGCGCGAGCTGGCCAGCGAATGCAGCCGTTGGCAGGGATGCGATGATCATGGAAGCGCCCTGTGCCTGCTGCCATGCCGATTGCAGCATCCGCGCATATACAGGCCGCGCAGCCTGTAGGTAGCGCATGGTTGTGAGCAGGTTCCGCAGAGGGTTGCCATCGTACACCAGCGCCGCATGCCATTCTGGAGCAGCAAGCAGCGCATTCAGGTCACCATCAAGCGGTGCATAGGCCAGCCCGCGCTCACGAATAAACGTAGCAAATGGCCTGTGGGTCACGAAACGCACCGGGCGGCCAGCAGCCTGAAGACCAAGCCCTAGTGCAATGAGCGGCTGGATATCGCCACGAGTGCCGCTCGTCAGAATCACAATTGGCTTATTGGATGCAGCAGGCCTGTTCATGCCTCAACATCCCCAGCGGTAATTATATGAAGCAACCCCTGTGCATCCCGAACCTGGAGCGCACCCATTGCCGTCACACCTTCTGCAATGCCACTGATGCTGCGATCCGGCAATCGAACAGTAACCGTTTGACTAATCGTGGCAAGCCGCGCTCGCCAGGAATCGAACAATGCTGCCTGGTTGCCTGCACGCAATGCATCAATCCCTGTCGCCAGCGCCTCAAGCAACGCGCGTAACACATCCCTGCGCGAAACGAATACCCCGGATGCGCTAGCAAGGCTGGTTGCCATTTGGGCCAGATCGCGGCCATCGACAATACCAACCGGCTGCCAGGCGATATTCAGGCCAATGCCGATCACCGCCCAATTGATCGCGCCATCGCGTGCCTCTAGTTCCGTCAGAATTCCAGCAGCCTTACGCAGCACACCATCCGAATCCCGCAACAGCAGATCATTCGGCCATTTAAGCAATGCCTGAACCGATGCAACCTGTTCAGTTGCGAGACATAACGATACCGCTGCAAGCATCGTCAGCAGATACGCATCGGCTGGTTGAAGCCATATTGGGCGCAGAAGGATCGAAACCGGCAACCCTGTGCCAGCTGGCATTTCCCATGAGCGCCCCATACGTCCACGGCCACTGATCTGCTGATCGGCAACAATCACCAAGCCATCTGGAATGCCATCGCGCGCCCGTTGCTTCGCCAGATCATTGGTTGATCCAATATGGGCATAGTGTTCGAGCCGCCAGTTTGCGGGCAGGGTTAGTTCAGTAAAGTCATCATGTATCATTGTGAGAGTGTAGCAGAGAACGAGGAGTCAGGAGTCAGAATATGTAGGGTGCAGACCTGTGTGTCTGCCCGATACCTGTAGGGTGCAGACCTGTGTGTCTGCCCGAATAAATGCCACCAATATTAGTTGATCACCGCCGAGGCATAACCCACGGGAGAGGGCCAAGGGTGCGGGAAGAACCAAGAGAACAAGCACAGCGTACATCAATGCGGCCTGCATGGCGGGCGAATACGAGATTCGCCCCTACGATCATTGCATTCATTGGTTGCGATGTTGTCACGACCATCATCATCGCACGTTATTTGATCATTCGCAGCCGAGGCATGCCCAATGGGCATTGGGAAACCACCAACATCCATTACGGGTCGGGTACCCTCTGGGCGGGAACGGTTTCTGGCGAGCCAGGCGGCGCTACAAAAGAACATTAGCTTGCTGTAAAGCCCAAATCCGACTTTCGACAGTTTATACTATTTTTATTGACGAACCCGCGAAAATCCACTATACTTCTATTTCTAATGACGATAGGAGCAGAGCGATGATAGCAACGGCGTATGCCCCAGAATCGCCGCCAAGCAAGATCCTCGCACACCTGCAGCGCAACAGCGAGGCAACGATTCGGGAACTTGAGGTGTTGGTTGGTATCAGCACAACAGCGGTGCGTGAACACCTGACGCATCTTGAGGCGCGTGGGTTGATCGGCACACGGCTTGTGCGCCAGGGACCCGGTCGCCCGCACTTGGTCTATTCCCTGTTGCCACGTGCCCATGAATTGTTTCCCAAAGAATATGGTACACTCGTAACCTTGCTGATGCGCGAATTGGTTAATCAGGGGCACCCAGAGCAACTACAGATGTTGCTTGATGCCGTTGGTACGCGATTAGCATCCGAGTATGGAGTCCAAATCGGCACTGGTTCGATCCAGGAACGGCTGAATCGGCTGCAGACGATGCTAAACGAGCGCGGTATTCCAGCCGATATTGATCTGGAAGCTGCCGGTTTACATATCTATGCCTGCCCATACCATAGTGTTGCTCAGGAACATCCGGCTATTTGCACAATGGAACGCGGAATGCTTCAACAAGTTCTTGGCGAGACGATCCAACTCGATGGAAGTATCCGTGATGGTCAACGCAGTTGCCACTTCGTGATCGATAGAAGCAGCGTAGGGGCGTGAGATATCGCGTCCGTACCCTTCACGAGTGAATATATCAATCTAATCTTTTCTTTTCTTCAGTGTCTTTAACGAGGAGCACATGAGTAACGAACTAGTCATTCAGGAACTGCATGCCAATATTGGGGATAAGGAAATCCTCAAGGGTGTGAACCTCACCGTCACCCCTGGCTCGATCCATGCCATCATGGGGCCAAACGGCAGCGGCAAAAGCACGCTTTCCTATGCACTGATGGGCCATCCGAACTATACAATCACGTCTGGCGAAGTCTGGTACAAGGGCCAGAATATTCTCGAACTAGAAGCCAACGAACGCTCGAAGCTTGGCATGTTCCTGGCCTTCCAGTATCCAGTTTCGATTCCGGGTGTCACGGTTGCGAACTTCCTGCGCTCGGCCATGAATGCCCATCGCTCTGTTGAGGGCAAGGATCCGAAGGAGACTGCGATTCCAATGGCGCAGTTCCGCAAGGCGATTCGTGAGCAGATGAGTGCCCTTAGCATTGATGAAGTCTTCGCCCGCCGCTACCTGAATGATGGTTTCTCTGGTGGCGAGAAGAAGCGGATCGAAATCCTGCAGATGGCGATGCTCAAGCCAAGCATGGCGATTATGGACGAAACGGATTCGGGCCTGGATATTGATGCGCTGCGCGTCGTCTCTGAGGGTGTCAATACGCTGGCGAGCCAGAATACCGATATGGGTGTGATGGTGATCACGCACTACCAGCGCTTGCTGAACTATATCAAGCCCCATTATGTCTCCGTCATGATGGATGGCCGGATCGTCCGTTCGGGTGGCCCAGAATTGGCCCTTGAACTGGAGGAGAAGGGCTACGACTGGATCAGGGAGGCAGTGCTCAGCGCGAGTGAATCATGATGACAACACAATCTTCGCAACTCTCTGAACTCACCGCAGCCCAGATCGTCGAGGCGGCCAGCGCCGCCGGTGAGCCAGCTTGGATGGTCGAGCGCCGTGAAGCCGCATGGCAGGCCTATAGCGCCTCGGAAGCACCATTCTGGCGGCGAACCGATCTGACCAAATTGCAGACCGATACGCTCATGGTGCCGAGTGCGGTTCAATCCACCAATCTAGTGTGGGATGCCAGCCTAGCGGCTCAGGGTGTTGTGTTTACTACTCTGGCTCAGGCATTGCGCGATCACCCGGAGCTAGTTCAGAAGTATTTCGGCACGGCGATTGCCGATGAGCATCGCTACCGGATGCTGCATAGCGCACTCTGGCAGGATGGCGCATTTCTGTATGTGCCCAAGAATGTGATGATCGAGACGCCACTACGAGCCGTGTATTCACTGGCCGATGGTAGCCAATCCACATTCCCACATACAATTGTTGTCCTCGAACGGGGTGCCAGCGCCAGTTTCATTGAGGAATATAGCTCCGCCGATCAGCCAAACCAGGTGTTGTGTGCGCCAGCCAGCGAGATCTTTATTGGCGATGGCGCGTCGCTGCGCTATGTGGCGCTGCAGGCCTGGGGCAATGGCGTCTACCATATTGGCGCACAGCGGGTGATGTTCGGGCGGGATGCCAATTGTGATTGGGTTGCGCTGAATCTTGGCGCAACGCTCCAGCATCTCGAAACCGAATCGAACCTGTTGGGCGATGGCTCGAAGGTCAACTGGGTTGCGGCAATCCTGGCCAATGGCACACAGGTATTGCTCAACGCGCCCTGGCTGCGGCATAGCGGCACCAACACCGAAGGCCATATGGACTTCAAAACGGTTGTGAAGGATAGTGGGTATACAACTTTCGATGGCATGATCAAGATCGATCACGAAAGCCGTGGGACGATCACCCGCCTTGAGGAACACGCACTGCACCTCAGCCCGAAGGCCCGCAGCGACTCAATCCCTGGCCTGAAGATCGACACCAACGATGTTGCTCAGGCAGGCCATGCATCAACCAGTGGCGAAGTCGATGACGAGCAACTGTTCTATATGCTCTCGCGTGGTATTCCACGGGCGGAAGCTGTGCATATGATTGTAACGGGCTTCTTTGAGCCAGTGATTGATCGGATTCCCGATGAGGCCCTGCGTGAACGAGTGGCTGAGATGGTCGAGGCCAAGCTATAGTTCAGATATTGGAACACTGCGATGACGACCCTCACACAATTTGATGTTCTAGCATTGCGCCGGGAGTTTCCGATCATCCAGCAGATCCATAATGGCCGACCATTGGCCTTTCTGGATAGTGCCTCCTCGTCGCAGAAACCGAGGCAGGTGATCGATTGCCTGGAGGATTATTATCGGCGCTATAATGCCAATGTCCATCGCGGTGTCTATCGATTGAGTGAAGAGGCGACGTTTGCGTTTGAACGGGCGCGCGGCAAAGTGGCCAAGTTTATTGGCGCAGCCAACCATCGCGAGATTGTGTTCACACGCAATACGACCGAGGCGATCAATCTGGTGGCCCATTCGTGGGGCAATACCAATATTCGCGCTGGTGATCGAATTCTGCTGAGTGTGATGGAGCATCATTCTAATCTGGTGCCCTGGCAGATGCTGGCGCAGCGCACTGGTGCCGAACTCGATTTCCTGCCGATTGATGGCCAGGGCCGGTTGGTGCTGGAAGCGCTCGATACACTGCTGAGTGAGCGCACGCGCTTGGTCGCGCTGACACATCAGTCAAATGTTCTTGGGACGGTCAACCCGATCCGTGAGATCGCCCAGCGTGCCCATGATGTTGGTGCTCTGATTCTTGTCGATGGTGCTCAGAGCGTGCCACACATGCCTGTTGATGTACAGGAACTTGGCATCGATTTTCTGGCGTTTAGCGGGCATAAGATGTGTGCGCCAACCGGCATTGGTGCGCTATGGGGCCGCCGGGCGATCCTGCAACAGATGCCACCATTTCTTGGTGGCGGTTCAATGATCAAGGTCGTTGAACTGAAGCACAGTACCTATGCCGATATTCCGGCTCGCTTTGAGGCTGGCACCCCGGCAATTGGTGAGGCGATTGCGTTTGGTGAGGCCTGCGATTACCTGAACGATATTGGGATGGCACGCATTCATGCCCACGAACAAGCGCTGAGCGGTTATGCCCTGGATCGGCTTTCCAGTGTCAGCGGGCTACGATTGGTCGGGCCAGAATCACTTGAGAACCGTGGCGGCGTGTTTAGCTTCACACTCGATGGTGTGCATCCGCATGATATTGCGGCAATCCTGGATGGCGAAGGGATTGCAGTGCGGGCCGGGCACCATTGCTGCCAACCATTACATACCCTGCTTGATGCGCCAGCCACGACACGGGCTTCGTTCTACCTGTACAATACAGCAGAAGAGATTGATCGATTGGCTGTTGGATTGGAAAAAGCGCGGAGGATGTTTAACTAATGGAAGATCTCTACCGCGAACAGATACTCGAACACGCCAAGTACCCGCATAATGCTGGCATGCTTGAGCATCCCGATATTTCGCACGAGGAGCATAACCCATTGTGTGGGGATCGGATTCGGATCGATCTGCAGATTGAGCATGATCAGATCACCGATATCCGCTTCCATGGCCGTGGTTGTGCGATCAGCCAGGCATCGGCATCGCTGCTGACCGATGAGATCAAGGGTATGACCGTCGAACAAGCCAAAAACTTCTCGAAGGATGAGTTGCTCGAATTAATCGGCATCCCATTGGGCAAGAATCCCGTACGGATCAAGTGTGCCCTGCTCTCGCTGAAGACACTCAAGGCCGGCCTGTACGGCGTCGGCTCGATCGACGATGAGGATCTCTAACGTGCCTTTTCCAGGCGGGGTTCGGGGCCGCAGACCCCGAAAACTTATCTTGTCTCATTCTGGCGGGGCCTGCGGCCCCCGCGAAACTCATTTTCTCTGTTCACGGCACACCGCGAACAGAGAAAACCACGAAAGGAATCTACCAATGACAACAGTCGAAGCACAGAATCTTGAGTTTGATTACAGCAAGTATGGTTTCCGCGATGAGGAAAACTATGTCTTCAAATCGGGCAAGGGCCTGAATGAGGGCGTTGTTCGTGAACTTTCGGCTATGAAGAGTGAGCCGGAATGGATGCTGCGCCGCCGCTTACAGGCACTCGATATTTTCTTCAAGAAGCCAACCCCGCTGGCTGGTATGTGGGGCAACCCAGAACTGGCCGAGCTGGATTATAACGATATTCACTATTTCGTGCGGGCTGGTGAGAAGCCGCAAACCGATTGGGATGCCGTTCCAATCGAGATCAAGAATACCTTTGAGAAGCTGGGTATTCCCGAGGCCGAGCGCAAGTTCCTGGCTGGTGTTGGTGCCCAGTACGAATCCGAGGTGGTCTATCACTCACTGCGCGAGGAATGGTCTAAACTCGGTGTGATCTTCCTCGATACCGACACAGCGCTAAAGGAGTATCCAGAGCTGTTCAAGCAGTATTTTGGCACGATCATCCCTTCTGCCGATAACAAGTATGCAGCACTCAACACGGCCGTCTGGTCGGGTGGGTCGTTTGTGTATGTCCCAAAGGGCGTCGATGTTAATATTCCGTTGCAGGCCTACTTCCGGATCAATGCCGAGAGTATGGGCCAATTCGAGCGCACGCTGATCATCATCGACGAAGGTGCTAGTGCTCACTATATCGAAGGGTGTACAGCACCAATCTATCGCACCAACTCGCTGCACTCGGCCGTTGTTGAGATTGTGGTCAAGAAGGGCGGCAAGTTCCGCTATACAACCATCCAGAACTGGTCGAACAATATCTTCAATCTGGTGACGAAGCGCGCATTGGCCTATGAGGATGCCAGCATGGAATGGGTCGATGGCAATATCGGCTCGCGACTGACGATGAAGTATCCATCGGTGTATCTGATGGGCCGTGGCGCTCGTGGCGAAGTGCTCTCAATTGCCTATGCCGGCAAAGGCCAGCATCAGGATGCCGGAGCCAAGATGATCCATATCGCGCCGGATACGACCAGCCAGATCACCAACAAGTCGGTCTCCAAGAATGGCGGCAAAACCACCTATCGCGGCTTGGTCAAGGTTGCGCCAGGGGCGACCGGTTCCAAGATTAATGTCAACTGCGATGCGCTGATATTGGATGAGCAATCGGCCTCTGATACCATTCCGTATATTGAGGTTGAGGAAGATAAAGTAACGCTGGCGCATGAGGCAACCGTTGGCCGGATCGGAGCAGAGCAATTGTTCTACCTGATGAGCCGTGGTATCTCGCAGGCGGAAGCAATGTCGATGATTGTGTTGGGCTTTATGGAGCCATTCACCCGCGAACTGCCAATGGAATATGCCGTTGAGCTGAACCGCCTGATCCAACTGGAAATGGAAGGCTCAGTCGGGTAGGATCGCTGTGGCTATGGAGCGCGCAAGCCATGCTTGCGCGGTGGCAGCATGGCTGCCGCAGTCCAAAGAGATGGCAATTATGCCGCGTTATACGCTATAAGGCATACGGTGGGCGTAGAGCCGCAAAATTTTGTGGCTCTACACACTCCTGTGGGCTATCACAAGGCACTATCGACAGCAGTACCTACGAGTGTTTGTCGTAGAGATGACGCGCCGATCCTGGCTATGCTACAATATGTAGGCGAATGACGATAGTTGATCGGACATCATTATGACAGTACGCCAGGTTACTCTTACTCCCGATCTTATTAACCGTGCTGCCCGCCATATTACTGCGGCCATGCGTCAGGCACCCGGTATCGATTCGGCTGCATTGTGTGCGCTGAATGGTCAGTGTTTATGGGCCAGTAATCCAGCATTCGAGCGAGTGGCACCGACGATTGCCCGAATCGGGATTATGTCGCTGCGGTTGTGGGTCAAGGTTCGTACTGGTAAGCTGGATCGAATTGGCCTTGTGACAGATGATGGCACCGTTGATCTGATCTTTGTTGGGCCAATCGCTTCGGTGCTTGTGGCAAGTGGCCATGATGCCGAAACAAGCTGGCTTGAGGGCGAACCGGCAGCCTTATTGGCAGCTCTCAATCTCGCCTGATTACCTGAAGAAATACACATTACACGACATAAGGCACAATGAGCATGCAACGGATGAGCCGTCTCGCATGCTCTTGTTTTATTGTGAGGGAACGTCATGTCAACATATGTCCAGATTGCGACATTGGCCGATTTGCCACCTAATGGCATGTGTGGCTTCGTTCATGGTAGCCACCGTATTGCTATCTATCGGATTGGCGATAACCTGTATGCGACCAATAATGTTTGCTCACACGAGGAGGCCGATCTGACCGATGGGTGGCTCGAACCAGATGACTGTACCGTTGAGTGCCCGCTGCACGGCGCTCGTTTCGATATCACAACCGGCCAGGCGCTAACGCTGCCAGCCTATCGGCCTGTCGCCATCTACCCCATCCGGCTTGAGGGTGATCTGGTGTTCATCGAACTTCCTTGACGCTCTACCCATTCTGGGGTACTATGTTAATAAAGTTACGCGCTCAACTTCAGAATAGAAATGAGAGGATCATACCATGAGTAATCTCGATAGTAAGGGCTATGCCCATCCCGAGGTGCTAGTCGATACAGCCTGGGTCGCAGCGCATCTCAATGATCCAAAGGTTTGCATCCTGGAGAGCAATGAGGATATTTTGCTCTATGATCAGGGCCATATTCCGGGGGCGATCAAGATCGATTGGGTTGGCGATCTGAACGACCCTGTTGTGCGCGATTATTTGGATCGTGAGCGTTTCGAGGAATTGGCTGCTTCTTTTGGCATCTCGAACGACACCACAGTTGTGTTCTATGGTGATAAGAATAACTGGTGGGCCACATATGCACTGTGGGTCTTTAAATTATTTGGTCACCAGGATGCCCGAATTATGGATGGCGGGCGTGCCAAGTGGATCGCCGAGGGCCAGCCGGTATCCCGTGAGATCCCGAGCTACCCGCGTGGCAGCTATCAGGCACCAGAGCGCAATGATGCTGCGATCCGGGCATTTCGTGATGAAGTTCGGCAGCATATTACCAAAGTAGGAACTGCGCTTGTCGATGTTCGCAGCCCACAGGAGTATAGCGGTGAGCGCACCCACATGCCAGAATACCCGCAGGAGGGCACGTTGCGTGGTGGCCACATTCCAACTGCCGTGAGCATTCCGTGGGCCAAGGCCGTGCAAACCGATAGCACCTTCAAAAGCAAGGCAGAGCTGGCCGAGTTGTATGGCAGCCAGGGTATCACCGCCGATAAAGACGTGATTGCCTACTGCCGGATTGGCGAGCGCTCAAGCCATACATGGTTTGTGTTGACCTATCTGCTTGGCTACCCAAATGTTCGCAACTACGATGGCAGCTGGACGGAATGGGGCAATAGTGTTGGGCTGCCGATTGAGAAGAGCTACCAGGGTTAAATATTCAGAGATAATGCAGGGACGCGATATATCGCGTCCGTACGGAATAGGAGAGACGCGATGCATGGCGTCTATACGGGGTTGGATCGCCAAAGTGCCATCGAGCGTCTGCTCGATCACTATCAGAACCCGCGCAATCGTGGGCCGCTCGATCCTGTTGATGTTGTGGTTCCGGGCGGGCAACCGGATTGTGGCGATCTCGTCACGATCTATCTGCGGGTCAGTGCGGATCGAACACGGATCGATACTATCTCATTTGAAGGCCAGGGATGTACCGTCAGCCAGGCGGCGGCCTCGATCCTGAGTGAGTATGTGCAGGGGATGCCATTGGCCGAGTTTGAACAGTTTGATCAGCAATCCATGATCGATCTGCTTGGACGTGATGTGGTTGGAAGCCGGCCACGCTGCGCGACGTTGGCGTTCAATACGCTCAAGACGGCGGTTATCAAGTATCGGCGCGAATGGCCCGATGGAATGGCATCTCCGAATGCAGGCACACACGGAAACGATTGATCAGCGCAAACAGCTTGTTGAGCTGGTTGGGAATACGCCATTACTGCGCCTGGCGCGGATTGCTCCCAATCTCCCAACCGAGGTTGAGTTCTATGCCAAGGCGGAGTGGTATAATCCGGGCGGTTCGGTGAAAGATCGGCCAGCTTTGTGGATGATCCGTGCTGGCGAGCGCAGTGGGCAACTGCGGCCAGGCAGGCGCATCGCGGATGCAACCAGCGGCAATACCGGGATTGCCTATGCGACACTAGCGGCAGCACTTGGCTATGCTGTCACCCTGGCGCTACCGGCCAATACCAGCTCGGAGCGTAAGCGCATCCTGCGTTCACTGGGAGCTGAACTCATTCTGACTGATGCGATGGAAGGAACCGATGGCTCGATTCGCGCCATTCGCCAGTTGGTGGCCGAACAGCCAGATCTGTATTTCTACCCGGATCAGTATAATAACGCGGCCAACCCACAATCGCATGCAGAAACAACAGCTCCAGAGATATTGGCCCAAACCAATGGCCGTGTGACGCATTTTGTTGCGGCGCTTGGCACAACCGGTACATTTGTTGGCACTGGGCGAGGATTGCGGGCGGCCAAACCCGATATTGCACTGATTGCCGTACAGCCGGATGGCCCATACCATGCGCTGGAGGGTGTCAAACATATCGCTAGCACCGCATTAGTGCCGGGTATCTATGATACAACGCTAGCCGATGCAATTGAGATCGTTAGCAGCGAGGATGCCTTTGCCATGGCCCGTGATCTAACCCGCAGCGAGGGATTGATGGTCGGGATCTCGGCAGCGGCCAATGTTGTTGCAGCGCTACGGGTTGCCAAGCAATTACGCAGCGGGGTAGTGGTGACGATTCTGTGCGATAGTGCCGCAAAATACCTCAGTGAGCGGTTCTGGGATGAGGATTCGGTGCGTGAGGGGGAAGGAATTTAACAGCATGCTCAATCTTTCGCTCACGGCACAACAAACCATTACCAGCCAGGCCGAGGCCGAATATCCAAATGAATGTGTCGGGCTATTGCTTGGGCAGATCGATGGCGAGGTGAAATCTGCCCTTGTTGCCTACCCAGTTGAGAATCGCTGGGAGGGGCAAGTCGTGCTGGCCGAAACAGACAAGCCCCAGTCGCGCAGGGATCGCTTCTATCTCGATCCGCGTGATTATCTCAAGGCTGATCGGGCAGCACGGGCGCAGGGCCTCGATATTATTGGCTGCTATCATTCACACCCGGATTGGCCAGCCGAACCATCCGAACGAGATCGTGTTGGCGCACAGGGGATCGGCGGTGGATCAAGTTTTGCGTTTGTGATCCAGAGTGTTCGAAATGGAACAGCAGCAGAAATCAAAAGTTGGTTATTGGTCAAAGATACAGGGGCGGTTCGCGAACCGCCCGGAGGATTTGTTGAAGAAGATGTGGTGATCGCGTAGGAGCGTATCGCGAACCGCCCGGAGGATTTGTTCAAGAGGATGTGGAGATC
>JBBQSD010000014.1:0-72109 GCA_038214135.1 Chloroflexales bacterium
GTGCGTAGTTCGTGGCTGACATGCGCCAGAAACGCGCTCTTTGCGCGGCTGGCCATTTCTGCGGCATCCCTGGCGGCCCGTAATGCCACATCGGCAGCCCGTTGCTCGGTAATATCGCGCAGAAGCACCAAACGGCCACGCTGCCGATCATTGCCATCACTCAATGGGGATATGCGGATGTCAAACCAATGTGAGGCCTGATCGGCTTGCGCAATCTCGATTTCATCGTGTGCCCAGTTTATATTCTGGTAGCGTTCGACCAGTGTGGCTTGGTCGGGAAGAATCATCCGTAGTTCTTGACCAAGCACCTGTGGGCGTTCGTAGCCCATCATCTGCAACGCTGCCGGGTTCACATCGGCAACCCGATTCTGATGATCCAGCACCAGCACACCATCGCTCATACTCTCGATCAGCGAATCTCGCGCAACTGGCACAAGATCAAGCAACCCAAGCCGAAACAGGCTCCAGGCGAAGATCAGGCCCGATACCATAAATGTAAATGGAGTCAGATCGAGCCGGCTCAGGCCAGAGAGGTACAGTATGTTGCCGATCCACGGAATAATAGTCGCTATCAACATCAGGCTGATGGTGCGGCGCTGCCCATGTGGTGCGCGCAGCAACAATCGCACAAGCAGCATCGCGCTGATCAACAGCAATAGGTATGCATAACTGGCGTGCAGCCAGAACGCTGGGCCATAGGTAACCTTCAGCGTTGGGCCAAGAATTGGATCAGCAATTAATGTAATCGCCCGATAGAACGCATAATGGCGGTCGTTCGTCCAGATCAGCGCCAACACAAGCAGCGGCTCGATTGCTAACAGCGCCCAGGTTCGCAGCCGCAGCGGCCTATCGCTGCGGCCATACTGCAGTACAAAGGCCATCCAACTGGCTGGAACGGCAACAATCCCAATATACTGGATGTTGGTCCATAGGTACTTGCCCTCCAGATCGCGGCTGGCCAGTTCCATACCATAGCCAAACGACCAGAGTGCCAGTGCGATCAGCAGCAACCCGAGTGGCAATGCAGCCGGGATACGCCGATTCTGATAGGATGCCACAACCAGTGCAGCACAGATGACGGAAATCAGAAACAGAAACAAACTTGCAAGCATAGCCCTACCCTACCCAGCGAAATCACATGATCATCGGGATAGCGTACACGATAACACGCTCAGATCCAATACCATATGGTTACGGGATCGTTCCAAGAAGCACGTCTTATAGAGAGAACAAGTAAACATTGAACGTTGAAAAGTATGCCGCATGGTATAACGCAACTATGCTAGAATAAGTTATTGTTCTCTTGTTCTCATGTTCCTTTGTTCTCTTACTCCTGTGAGTATTTATGCGCGTTCCGCGCCGCCGCCAAACACAGAAACACGCCGCAAACCCAACCCCACAGGCACTTGTGCGCAGGCTCGCCGATCTGCGCGCTATGCTGGTGGAAGATGCGCCTGCCGCTGGCGATCAGGGCCTCAAGCTGTTAGAAGAATATCTTGAGCAAGTGGCCCGTAGTTATGGCTATGCCGATGAAGGCAGCCTGCGACGATATACCATGTTTCTGCGCGGGCAGCATGTGCTGGACGAAGCGCTGCTTGCCCGGATCGATATCTATACCGATGCCCGCAACTGTTTGGCCCATACCTATGGAATCCAGGCCACACCAGAATTTGCCGCCGAGGTGATCGATTTTCTCCACGATCTGCTGGCCGAGGATGCGCTAACGGCTGAACACCTGATGACCAGAGTGCCACAGACAATTGCTTCACATATGTTGCTCAGTCAGGCTCGCGATCTCATGCTGAAAAAAGGCTATGGCCGGCTGCCCGTTCTGGAGAACCAGCGTGTTGTTGGGCTGCTCACCGAACGTGATATTGTGGTTGCGCAGGCCCGAACAGAACAGGGACATCCATCCTTTGCAATGCTGCGGGTTGCCGATGCATTACCAACCGATGCGCTTGATCGGGTGGCGTTTGTTGGCCCGAATACGACACGCGACGAGATTGCCGCACTGTTACGCCGCCCCAATCTGATCGTATGTTTGGTTACACCAGATGGGCAAGCGCAGCAGATACCGATTGGGATTATTACCCATGCCGATCTGTTGGATTGGATGTAAACGCTAGATCAACGATTTCACCCGGTTGAAACAGGCTGATAAAGCTGGTAACGCCAGCCCGCTTCGTTTCAGCCCCAAGATCATCGCGAAACAAGACCTGTGCTGCATAGGCGCTAATGTCGCTGATCGCCCAGGCATAGCGATAATAGGCCAGGGCAACAGAATCCATGGCTATCTGGCCATAGCCCTGAACAAATAATTGCTCTTCGTGCAGGCCGACCAATGCACGGCTTATACCGCCGCCGATCACAAACATCAGATCGCGCTCCTGCGGGGCCAGCATGACCTCATCCCAATCCACAATCCACAGCCGCTGTTCGGTATCCAGCAGTACATTATTTGTATGAATATCTGCATGGCACAGCACCAATGGCAGCCCTGCTTGGGCAACCTGCGCCGCCAGTTGTTGGAGCCGTTCCTGTAATTGCTTGATCTGCCCACGGTGTTCCTGCCAGAAGTGTGCCAGTTTCTGTGCCGATGGCTCCGTAAACGTGTGCGTGCCAATATGCAGATCGATTGTGTTGATCAGATCCGATGTGGTTGAATCGAACTGTTCGAAGCGCAAAACCTGCGCAAGCTCAGGGGCAATTGCTGTTGTATGAATCTGCCGCAGAATCGCGCCATACTCGATCCATTGCGAATCGGACATCCCGTGATCCATGCCGGTTGTTCCCTCAATAAATGGATACACTAGCAGCACATACTCAGCTTCCTCGATAGTGGCGAAGAGTACATTCGCTTGTGTTGGCAATGGCGCAATCACCCGTGTTACACCATGATCATGCAGATAGCGTGGCACCAACAGGCTTGGCTGGTTGGTCAGACTCAGGCGGGCTTTTACAAAATAACTGGTGCCATCGCGGGTCTGCGCTCGATAGACCCATGCCGATGAATCGTGGCCAAGCGGCAGGAACTCCAGGTGTTCAACAATCAGGCCATAGTGTGTGTGTAGGCACGCCAGAATACGTTCTTCGGGGAGATCGATTGGTGGCTCACGCATGTGTGGGATTCCTTTCACTTCCGGCGGGACTATGCTTGTGCCTCTTTTGCCGCTGTGCGCGGCTGGCAGGTTTCTTGCCGCTGTGCGCGGCTGGCACCAGGGAACCGTTCCGCAGGTTCCCTGGATCCTCCTGCGGCCAGGGACTCTTGTCCCTGAACCCTGAATGGATCATAATGGCTCACCAGCGTCCATTGGTCATGCCTCGGCTGTAAATAGCAACCACCGTGATAGAACAATGGCGGCATCGTATCCCACGAACGTAGGGGCGAGACCAAGCCGCTTCGCATCAAACCACCACCATTCCCTCGCCACACGGCGCGTGTTCGCCCGCATCGGACGCCGCGTTGGAATGCGATGGACATTTCCGGCGACGCCCTGAACCTGTAAAGAGCGCTGGTGGCACTCCAACACCCATTTCTCCTGCCTCGGCTGCATACGAAAAGTAACTCCTGATGGCTGATGGCTCTCGGTTCGGGCGGACACACAGGTCCGCACCCTACACGTCCCTTGGTCTCCTGACTTCTGACTCCTGAATACTCGCTTCTTGTTCCTCTGTCAGGGTGCGGTTCTCGGTTCGGGCGGACACACAGGTCCGCACCCTACACGTCCCTTGGTCTCCTGACTTCTGACTCCTGAATACTGCTACTGCTGCGGGTATGGTACACTCATTGCTATGCACGAAACCAATGAAACACCAGAAACCGATGCTGCGGCGATCAAACATGCTATCGATCCACGCAACCAGCTCAATGATCTGACGGGCCGCGAATGGATCTATGCGCTGCGTTCGGTGATTGCCACCCGCTACCCAACCAAAGGTGCAGAAGCATTCGCCCACGCCTTGCGCCGTGGCCACCCATCACCAAAACCCCCCCAGCTCATGGCCGAACTACTGCGCTTCTTCACCAAACGCGGTGGGCGGGTGCTGGATCTGTTTGCTGGCGTTGGCGGAACGCTGCTGGCCTGTAGTATCGAGGATCGCGTCGGTTTCGGGATCGAGCTATCGGCGGAATATGCCACGATCTACCGGGCCGTCTGCGTTGAACTTGGGCTTGCCGAGCAGTCCATGATCGTCGGCGATGCACGCCAGTTGGCAACCTTCCCCGAACTTGGCGATCAACCATTTGATCTAATCCTGACCGACCCGCCCTATGCGGCGATGATGGCCAAACCCAAGACTGGCGAACGCAAGAAGCGCGGACAGGGTGAGGCAACGCCCTTCACCGATAACCCAGCCGATCTTGGCAATTTGGGGTATCAGGAATTCCTGGCCGAGCTGCGGGTAATACTGACACCGGCTATCGAACGATTACGCCCTAAGGGCTATCTGGTTCTGTTCACCAAGGATATCCAGCCAACCCGCCAGCATCATAACATGCTGCATGCCGATATCACCGCCGAATTATTGAACATCCCACAGCTGAGTTTTCGTGGGTACCGGATCTGGCACGACATGAGCCAGAATCTGTATCCATTTGGCTACCCCTTCAGCTTTGTGTCCAATCAGGTTCACCAATTCATTCTGATCTTTCGCCGCGAAATCTAACAGCTATCTAATAAGCGCTCTAATGAGCGGTATGCTATACTGCACGCATCTCGTATTGGGCGTGCAAGGCGCACAAAGGGTTGCAAATGAAACTTGAACGATTTACTGAAAAGGCACAGGAAGCCTTTCAGGATGCCCAGGAGATTATGCATGAGCAGCATCACACGCAGCTCGATGTGGAGCATATCTTCCTGGCAATGCTTCGCCAACGCGATGGGCTCACGAATCGCTCGATTGCCCGGCTCTCCGTTGATCCAGATATGATCGGGCAGCGGGTTGAGCGCGAGCTTGAGAAGTCACCAAAGGTCTATGGCCAATATGGCTATGGCAACCAAGTTTATATTACCCCCCGCACTCAGCGGCTTGTCAAACGGGCCGAGGAGGAAGCCGCTCGGCTCAATGATCAGTATGTTGGCATCGAACATCTGCTGATTGCGATCAGTGGCGAGCGCGAGGGTGCATCCTCTCGCATTCTGAATAGCTTCGGAATCGATCAGGAGCGGATCTATCAGGTGCTGATGGAGATCCGTGGCGCACAACGCTCGGATAACCCAGGGGCCGAGGGCCGCTATGAGATTCTTCAGAAGTACAGCACCGATCTGACTGAACTAGCCAAGAATGGCAAGCTCGATCCGGTGATTGGCCGTGAAGCCGAGATCACCCGCGTCATCCGCATTCTGTGCCGCCGTACCAAGAATAACCCAGTGCTGGTTGGCGAGACGGGCGTTGGCAAGACGGCAATTGCCGAGGGCTTGGCGCAGCGGATTATCAGTGGCGATGTGCCGCATCTCCTCAAGGATCGCAAGCTGCTCTCGCTTGACCTGGCCGGGATGGTGGCTGGCTCGAAATTCCGTGGTGAGTTCGAGGAACGGCTCAAGGCGGTGATGGATGAAGTACGCTCGGCGCAGGGCAAGCTGATTCTGTTCATTGATGAGCTGCACACTGTCGTTGGTGCTGGCGCTGCGGTTGGCTCGATCGATGCATCAAACATGCTCAAGCCGGCCCTGGCGCGTGGCGATGTGCAGGTGGTTGGTGCAACAACAATCGATGAGTATCGCAAGCATATCGAAAAGGACGCTGCGCTCGAGCGGCGATTCAGCCCAGTGTTTGTGGAAGAACCAGATGCCGCAACAACGATTGAGATGTTGCGTGGGCTGCGCAAGCGCTATGAGGATCACCACGAACTGACGATCAGCGATGAGGCGATTGAAGCAGCTGTGCGGCTTTCTAGCCGCTATATCACGGATCGGTTCCTGCCAGATAAGGCAATCGATCTGATCGATGAGGCCAGCGCCAAGCTGCGGATCGACATCTATTCGATGCCGAAGCCATTGCGTGAGCAGCAGAATGATCTTGAGCAGTTGCGCCGAGAAGAAGAGGATGCCGGTGCGCGGCGCGATTATGAACGAGCGGCGACATTGCGGGCACGCTTCCTACTGATCGAGCAGGAGTTTGGCACAGCCCGTGGCGAATGGCTCAAAAGCTCCAATCTGGATGAGATCGTTGACGAGGAGGATGTTGCCTCAATCGTTTCTAGCTGGACGGGCGTGCCGGTTAATCGGATGCTGGCGACCGAACGCGAGAAGCTGAATGACATGGAGGCTCACCTACACGAACGGGTGATCGGCCAGCACGAGGCAATTGCCGCCCTTGCAGATGCCATCCGGCGTGCGCGCAGTGGCCTGAAAGATCCACGCCGGCCAATCGGTTCGTTCATCTTTGTCGGGCCAACTGGTGTCGGCAAAACCGAACTGGCCAAGGCGTTGGCCGAGTTCCTGTTCGATAGCGAAGAAGCCATGACTCGCGTGGATATGAGCGAATTCCAGGAGCGCCATACCGTCTCACGGCTGATTGGTGCGCCTCCCGGCTATGTTGGCTATGATGATGCCGGCCAGCTCACCGAGAGTATTCGCCGCAGGCCATACCAGGTCATACTGTTCGATGAGATCGAAAAAGCCCACCCGGATGTGTTCAATACCTTGCTGCAACTGCTTGATGATGGCCGCCTGACCGATGGCCAGGGCCACACGGTTGATTTCCGCAATACCGTGATCATCATGACCTCGAATGTTGGCACGGAACATGTGCGCCAGCAATCGATTGGCCTTGTGCGTGGGCATGATCGCAATGCCGAGGCAGCTGCACGCGAACGGGTGCAGGAGGCATTACGGGAAGCCTTCCGGCCCGAATTCCTCAACCGCATCGATGATATCATCGTCTTCTCGGCACTCACCGAGGACGAACTGACGCAGATTATCGATCTGCAGGTGCGCGAGGTCGTTGAGCGTATGCAGGAGCAGGGTGTTGGCCTGGAACTCAGCAAGGCCGCCAAGATGCTGTTGGTGCGTGAGGGTTACAACCCATCGTATGGTGCCCGCCCGCTGCGCCGGACGGTTCAGCGACTGATCGAGACGCCACTCTCACGCGATCTGCTCAAGAGCATCTATCAACCGGGTGATACTGTCATTGTGACGGTTGATGAGCGTGGGGCGTTGGCATTCCAGAAGAAGCCAGCAGGAACACTCGAATTGAGTTCGAAGGCACCAGCTGAACCACTTGAAGCATGAGAGTGAAACAACGAACGCTTACCCGAGTTGGCGCGGTGATTGGAATTGTGATCGGCGTGCTATACTTACTGAATCCGACAGCAGGCCTGCTCGAACTCATTCCAGACGTCATCCCAATTGTTGGCAACCTCGATGAGGCCGCAGCAACGACACTAGTTCTGTGGGGGTTACAGGCCTTCCGCAAACCGGATGACCCGCCAGCGCTGCCAATTCCGAACAAGAAGTAACGTCCATGCAATCAGGGCCGGTAGAGACGCGAGATTTTGCGTCGCTACCGGCCCACGTTTTTGCGTCGCTACCGCCCACGTTTTGCGTCGCTACGGCCCCTGTAGCGCTTCGAGCACATACGCACACCGCTCTGCAACCGAAACCTTGGGTACCTCGATCAGCTGATATTGACACCGACGGTACCACTCCTGTGTGATGCTATGAACCAACTCAGCATGCTCGAACGTGTGATCGCGTTCGGCATCGTTCACATAGATCGCCTCCCATGGGGGCAGGACAAAGGCCTTGGAATAGTATTGGTACTTCGAGAGCCACATGCTCAACTCGCTCTCGCTCAGGGGTGTAACGTAATCGAGCCCACACAGGGCATCGAGGACGCTGCGATCAAAGAAGACGTGGCCTGGGGTCGCAGCGTGATCAACAAAGTTCTCAATATCCATTCGCAGCGTTTCGTGAACAAACTCAGACGCATTCGGTCGCGGACTCAGACCGCGTTTAAGGCGGTCCTGGATGATGGTGCGCGGGCTATCGCCAACAATGCTGTAACCACGAGCCTGCAGCGCCAGCAAGAGTGTGGTCTTCCCTACGCCAGGGCCACCGGTGATTACTATTCGCTTTGACATGCTGAGGTGTACTCCTCCTGGTGGGTACACGCCGAACGGCTGGCCCATCACTTGCCCGCTGATCGTGGCCAAAAGACGAAAGGGCCTTGAGATGCCACGAACGATATAAAAACGTCCTGATTCAGCAGTCGGGTGCATGGGCATGCTGGGCTACCGGAATGCGGAATACGATGCTGCATTGGTCACGATTCGGTCGTGAAGGTGATTCCGTCATAGATTGCCGCCATCGGCAAACTTACATTGACTGCCTCCAGTGAGATGACCGCATCGAGTGTGTCCGTAAGATGGACATACCAAAAGTAGGGTGTTTGACGGGTGTAGCGTTGCACATACGGTGCATTTTGATCGATCAGAATATACTCTCGCAAACTATCGATTGAGCGATAATAGATCAGCTTTTCGTTGCGATCCTTCGCATCAGTGGATGGTGAGAGAATCTCCATAATAATGGTGGGATTGATCAAGGTCAGCTCGCTGGGTTCGAGAAACCGTGGAGAACCACAGACAATCGTGAGATCGGGATAGGTATAGACGAGCTGGGTGATCGCTTGCACCCGTAAATCGCTCGGGTAGATACGGCACCCCTGGCGACGCAGTTGGGGAAAGAGGTGGCCAATCACGTTGCTTATAATCATGTTATGACGTGCTGTCGCCCCCGCTTGAGCCACAATCGTTCCATGAAAGTATTCGAGTTTGTGGGGCGAATCCTGATCGCGCTGGAGATACTCACTGGTGGTGAGAAGGGTGCTCGGTTGTGCGCTCATGATCCACTCCTGCTTGATCTGAGGATGCCTAGGGAGGATCATACCAAGAAACACTGCCGCACGCAAGCCACTACGAGCATATGTTCGGATATGCCCTGTAGAGGTAGACGAACGCATTATTGCAACAAATCAGGCCTCGCTGGCTGTTTCCTGGAACGGCCCATCATCGCGCATGAGGGCGAGATCGCGCACATTCTTCTGCACGGCGACCGCAGCAAACAGGCTCAGAAGAAATGACATTGCATAAAAGCCTTTTTCACTTGATGTGAGCGTGGCATTCCACAAGCCAACGGTCAACAACAAGAGTGACAGGCCCAGCGCGAACCAGCACAGGCCAAAGTAGATGCCGGTGACGGGAATGCCTTCCAGGCGATCCCGAACGGATTTCTGCAGTGATACCGCGCCGAACAAACCAAATAGCATCACCGTCAGGTAATAGCCCTTCTCGTACAGTGGCATTGGCGCATTCCACAGGCCAAGCATGTATGTGATGCCACCAACAAACAGTGCAATCCAGGATGCGCCGATAAATGCAGCGGTTGGGCGTTGTGGGTTTGGCCTCATCATAGTCCTCCAATCACATCGGTCGGTATACTAACCTGTTTTTATACACCTGTGTAGTAAACGTCATCCCGATGTGCTTTTTGCACATGCTTCGATGCATGCCCAGAATTCGCAGGCTGATGAATTTTGAGGAAATCATCGGGAAACAAGGGATGCCTTTCCATCCGCAGGCTGAAGCCTGCGGCCAGGGGATGTGGCCAAGGGGATGCACCAGAGCCGCGCCGTTGATGAAGATGAATAAATAATCTGGCAGATGGCACCTGACGATGTTGATGCGGTTGTGGAGTGCGCAAGCCATGCTTGCGCTGCGGCATCCTGGCTTGCGCACAGCCCACGGTGCAGATTATGCCGCCTCAGCCAGTTTAGCCAGCAGTTCCTGGGTGGCTGCCTCGCTCAGATTGACAAGTGGCACCCGGCATGATGAGGCTGGCAGATCGGCGAGATGCGGCAAGAGCGCCTTGAGTGCCGAAACCGCCCCATAATCCTTGAAGATATTCGTGATTGCGATTGCGCGGTTCTGGGCGGCAGCGGCATCCTCACCAGCATTGCGAATGGCTACTAGCTCACGCGGGAACAGATTGGTGATTGCGAAGATCCCACCGGCGGCACCATCGGCGAGTGCGCGGGTGAACAATGGCGCACCACCGGTATAGATCTTCATGCTTGGGTAGCGTTTGATCAGCAGCGCCGTATACTGCCCATCGCCACCGCTATCCTTCAGGCCATAGATCGCATCGGGATGGCTTTCGAGCAAGCCATCGATCACCCCGGTTGTGATCGGGATCTGGCTAACGGGCGGGATATGGTAGAGCACGATTTTGCCACCCGCTGGCAGTGCATCGCAGACGGCCCGATAGTAGGCCAGTAAGCCAGCATCGCTCAGGTTCTTGAAGAAGAATGGTGGCAATACCATCGCCGCCTCGGCACCCTGTTCAAGCGCATAGCGGGTTGCCGCAATCGTTTCGGGCAGATTGGCACAACCGGTTCCAGGCATAACCGACAGATTGCCACGATTGGCCAGGCAGGTATCGATTACGACCTTGCGCTCTTCCAGGCTTAGCGCTGGCCCTTCGCCGGTGGTGCCACATGGCACAATCCCATCGACGCCATTGGCTTCCAGCCAGCGCAGATGCGGCGGAATGGCGGCCAGATCCGGTGGCCCGGATGGTGAGGTAAATGGGGTCATCAGTGCGACATGGACTTCGGGCATGATCAATCTCCTTTTGTCTTTGGTTGTTGCCTTTGTTGCTTCTTTGCGGGAACAGTTCCCTCGACTCTTCATGCCGCTCTGCGCGGCTGGCTCATCATTTCTGGCGGGGCTACGCGCCCCGCACCCGCGGCCAGGGCGGTCCCGTCCGCCCTGACAATCCACGGTCGGGACCTTGCCTCGAATCCCAAATGGAGCATAGTGGCTTACCAATCTTGGTTGATTATGCCTCGGCTGCGAGCAATGTGTGTTGGTGTTCGGTTGGGGCCTATCTCTATACGCGCTCCATCTGTGCTTTCTTCTTCCATTGTTCAGGCGAACACAAGGTTCGCCCCTGCCGTGGTTCGTGGTTCGGTTGTCACCTGGTCACCGTTTCATCTAATCACTTGTCACGTAGTTCTTCGGATTCTGACTCCTGACTCCTGACTCCTACCGTTGATATGTCGCCAGCACAAAACCTGCCTCAACGGCCTGCCCAACCTGTACCCGCACTTCGCCGAGTGTGCCAGCGTGCGGTGCACTGATCTCATTCTCCATTTTCATGGCCTCAACAACAAACAATACCTGGCCAGCGCTCACCACTTGGCCCGGCTGTGCGATCACCGCCGAGATGGTGCCCTGTAACACGCTCACAACCCCATCGGTTGCAAGAGCCGCTGTTTTCTTGCGGCTCTGCGCCGAACGAGCTATGCTACCATTGGCGTTGCGGGCTGCTGGCTCAACCGGCCCACCGACACCAAACACTTTCACATCGAACCGGCGGCCATTGACCTCGACTGTGAGCGCTCGCTCGGAAACTGGTTCTGCGCTAGCTTGTAGTAGTGGTTGATGATTGTGGGCGGCCAATCCGGCAAGCTGTTCCGTCAGGAAGCGCGGAATATAGTTGACGGTCGTTTCGCCGCGCTCGAATGCCGGGTGGGCCAGCGCAATCTGGTGGAACGGAATAGTTGTGATCGGGCCACTAATCCGATAATCGGCTAGGGCGCGGCGCATACGAGCGATTGCCTCGGATCGATTGGCACCCCAGGCGATGAGTTTGGCGATCAGTGAATCATAGTGCTGTGGGATGGCCCAACCAGGCCGCACGCCACTATCGACGCGAACGCCAAAGCCCTGCGGTTCGACATACTCGCCAATGGTGCCAAGAGCTGGCCGGAAATTCGCACCAGCATCCTCTGCATTGATCCGGCACTCGATTGCATGGCCACGCCATATTATGTCATGTTGTGTGAGCCAGAGCTGCTCACCACGGGCAATTCGGAGTTGGGCCTGTACCAGATCAACGCCAGTGACCATTTCGGTGACGGTGTGTTCGACCTGGATGCGCGTGTTCATTTCCAGAAAGTAGAAGTTACCATTCTGAACCATGAACTCAAGCGTGCCAGCACTGACATAGCCAACCGCACGGGTCAGCGCAACAGCAGCAGCCCCCATTTCCGCGCGCAATTCCGCTGAAATAGCCGGAGATGGGCATTCTTCGATCAGTTTCTGATGGCGGCGTTGGATCGAGCACTCACGTTCGCCAAGATGAATTGCATTGCCATGGGCATCGGCCAACACCTGAATCTCAATATGCCGTGGGTCGGTCAGGTATTTTTCGACATACACTTCCGGGTTACCAAAGCCAAGTTCAGCCTCGCGCCGAGCGCTTTCAAATGCCGCATGCGCCTCTGCCGGACTCGCCACCACCCGGAATCCGCGCCCGCCACCGCCCGCCACGGCCTTGATCGCAATCGGGAAGCCATACTCATGGCCAAGCGATAACACTTCTTCCGCCGATCCAACCGGGTGCATCGTTCCTGGCACAACTGGCACGCCAGCGTGTTCGGCCTCACGGCGCGCAGCAACCTTGCCGCCCATTCGTTCCATTGCCGCTGCGGGAGGCCCGATGAACACCAACCCGGCAGCAACACATGCCCGCACAAAAGCTGGATTCTCGGCCAGAAAGCCATAACCGGGATGAACTGCCCCAGCACCCGATTCGCGGGCAACTGCAATCAGGCTATCGATATTCAGGTAGCTGAGCGCCGCCGATGCAGGCCCAATCAGATAGGCAGCATCGGCATAGCGAACATGCGGCGCGTCACGGTCGGCCTCACTATACACCGCCACCGTCCGCAGGCCGAGTTCCTTGCAGGCCCGCATGACCCGCAGCGCAATCTCGCCACGATTGGCAACCAGCACCGTTTCAAACATGTATTCACCACTCGTGAAAGGAGGCCAGAATTCCATTGCTCCAGCGTGCCGCCCGCCCGATACGATCCGCCGTGGACCAGGTAACACGGCCTTTTGCGCCGGGCAACCCCTGGCCAGCCAGAGTGCCAGCAGCAGCCCACGCAGATTGCGCTGGCTCAGGTGCAGCAGAATGCGAGCCATCGGCGCGCAGCATAATCTCAAGCGCAGCCACAATCGCCGCAGCCGTCTGGTCGTCTATCGCTGTTTCGATTTTGATTTGCATGCTGGTTATTATAGCTGGAAACCATGCTGCCGATGTGGAGCTTGACACGTTCAGGGCAGCAATTGATAATGAACCGAGTATTCAGGAGTCAGGAGTCAGAGGGCAGAATATTGACCCTGTGCCAAGAACCGAGAACTGAGAAAATGTGCGAACAACGCTCGAGCATCTTATCTGAAAGAATGTTGGTGGCGCTCGTGCGCTCGGCGAGTCCATTCACCAATCGTGCAATGGTAATGCCGCCGTATGCTGCTATGATAGGTGTTAAATAGAAGCCTCGGGTATGCTGTCACCCTGTCACCTGATAACGGAGAATAGCATGAGTTTATTAAACAAACGCATGTATGCCCTGATTGCGTTGGCTGCCGGTGCCATATTGGGGATCGCAACCCGCAATCGCACACCAGCCGATATCCGCCGCTTTGAGTATCATCCGACGCTTATTGAAGAGGCCTATGCGATAGCGACCGACCCATTGCAGATGGGGATGCTGGCTGGGTCCGTGGTTGGTGCAATTGGCCTGGCACTGCTTCGGGCTGGAGATAGCGCTGCCCGCACATCCGGCCCGCCAACTGGGCTGCTGCTGACGGTCAATGATCCCGCGCTTGTGGAACGGGCAGCCAAATCTGCCGAACAGGCAATGGCGCAAATTGTAGAACCGAGCAAGAAATAACGCAGCGATACGGCAGGCCCAAATATTGTCCGCAGATTATGCAGATTATTGCCACCAAATACGAACAGCGTCGACACATCAGCATCGTGGCAGGCCGAGTATCATCCACAGGGGGCAGGGAATTAACACAGCTCTAACGTGCAAAAGCACAAAAGCGTGCTATACTGAAAACGTGTATTCGGCAGTGATGGAACTGCCATCGTTGCACCTCTGGGAACTACCTCGTTACATTTCTGCCGTCCCAAAGGTGGCTCCGGTGGCTTGTACGAGAGGAAAAAACAATGCCATTTCTATTCTTCAGCCCGATGTATCTTCTGTTCACCATCCCAGCAGTAGTGCTGGCGTTATATGCCCAATGGCGCGTTTCCTCGGCGTACAAGAAATATTCTGAGATCAGCAATGATCAACGGATGACTGGTGCTGATGTTGCTCGTGTGCTTATGCGCAATGAGGGCCTTGATCACGTACAGATTGAAGTTATTCCCGGCAATATGACCGACCACTACGATCCGCAGGGTAAGATCATGCGCCTATCCGAGGGTTCGGCGCGCTATTCCTCGGTTGCCGCAATGGCGATTGTGGCCCACGAGCTTGGCCATGCTTCTCAGGATAAGAGCGGGTATGCCTGGCTGCAACTACGCTCAGGGATCGTCGGGATTGCGAATATTGGCTCACAACTCGGCACAATTGTCCTGTTCATTGGCATGGGAATTGCGTTCTTCTTCAATGGGAATCTTACCGTTGCCTGGATCGGCGTGTTGTTGATGAGTGCGGCAGTGGTGTTTAGCCTCGTTACACTACCGGTTGAGTTTGATGCAAGTTCCCGTGCGCGGCAGATGCTTGCTCGTGCTGGTATGATGTCCACCCCAGAGTCGCAGGGTGTCTCGGCGGTACTCAATGCAGCAGCGCTAACATATGTTGCCGGTGCTGCACAGGCGATCATGCAACTGCTCTACTGGGTAACGGTGCTCTCTGGAATGAGCCGACGTGACTAGGAGATAGACCTTGAACGATGACACGCAGCGCAGGATCGTCTATGGTTTGTTAAGCCTGGTATTGGGCATTGTGGCGGCACAATTGGCCCAATATCTGACAGACAAAATTCTGGGGGCGGCACCCGAGGGAAGCAAACTGATCTAAAGAAGTCAGAAGTCAGAAGTCAGAATAGTGGTTGAGCATACTTGGCGGCACAACTCCTGACTCCTGACTCCTGACTCCTGACTCCTGACTCCTGACTCCTGACTCCTGACTCCTGACTCCTGACTCTACTCCTTGATTTCTGCCAACTGCCCTACCCGATCTTTATACACACCCCAATATAGCTCGGGTAGCTGTTCGGCGATCCGCAGCATCACTTCTTCTGTCAATACCTGCATCTTGGCCGATGGGATATGCTGGGCATTTTCCACTGCTGGATGGTAGGGTTTTCCAAAGACCACCGTGATCTGTTTGCGACGCATAGCCCCACGAAGCCCATGTTCTGTGCCATAGATTGCGACGGGCACGATTGGGCAACCAGTGCGCGCTGCCATTCGTACAACGCCTGGTTTGGCCTCCTGAAGCCCACCAGTATGGCTGCGATGCCCTTCTGGGAAGATGATCAATGGCGCACCATCGCGCAGCGCCTTCTCGCATGCTCCCAGTGCGGCCATGTCGCGCTTCCCACGCCGAACGGCAATCACCTGCATCTCACGAAGCCACCATGTCGCAAAGCGGCCATTAAACAACTCAATCTTGGCCAGCCACCAGGGGCGGTGCGATAGTGGCAGCGCTGCCCCAAGGATATGAATATCGGTCCAGTTGATATGATTAGACGCGAGAACAAACCCTTGCGGGCGTGGTGGCAGATGTTCTGCACCAATAACCGTCCAACGCCACCAGATCCGGCGCAGGATATTGAGTGGCAACCAAATACAGAAATACATGAATGCGCCAATCATATGGCCTCCTGGATGTACTACGAGCGCTGAACCCCAACACCAATAACATATACCAGATGACCACCCAACCAACCACTCAGAACCACAAGTGCTGCGCCGATCCCCAAGCGAATCAGATAGCCACGCCGTGCCTGTGGATCGCTAAGTACCATGGCATTGCGGCGGCGGATCTGCCATGCCTGCCAGTACACAACAGCGAGCGCAATACCGCTTGCCGCATGGGCATTGATCCAGCCTAACGCATCTGGATGCGCTACAGGGCCAGTTAGATACCGAACAGCATCCCATATTCCGGCAGCAACCGCCGGAAGAATGAACAAAAATCCCAACCACAAACAGTGGTAGGCCGCTACCTCAAGCGTTGGATCAGCACGACGTAGTGCCAGGATCGTCAACACCAGATTGCCGAGCAGAAGGCCAATCGGCAGATGAACAGTCAGTGGATGCAGCGGCATTGGTTTATCTCATTTGAATAGGCTCTATTATACATGGTTTCATAGATTTACTCACAAGGCTTTCTTCGACATGCGGTCTGGTATCTATCTGTGGCAACCCGTATTCTCCAGTAAATCACGTAACTTTATTGACATTTACGAATGCCTTGCGTATACTTATTTGACATGAATCGTGAATCGTTGATCATGGAAGCAGCTTACCATACGATCTGCGTGCCATTCTATAGAAATCAGAAGGAAAGCCACTCATGACAATCAGCAGCATTGGGTATATCGCCGAGATCGAGGCCTGGCGCCGAGAAATCGAAGTCGCCCTCCGCAGGGATTGGGTCAGCCTGGCTGGCCGGTTTGAATTGGAACCGGGGGAGAGTCGGATCGGGGCACACCCAACCAGTGAAATTGCATTGCCCATTGATTCCGCACCAGACAGTGTTGGCGTGATTACCCTTGTGGATGGCGAGGTCACACTGACACTTGCGTCCGATGTGGCCGTGTTTGTGAATAGCGCACCAACCGCGCAGGTTGTCCATTTACGTTCTGATGCTGCTGGCCCGCCCGACATCGTTACGTTTGGGAGCCTGACCTTTTTTATCATTCGGCGAGGGCCACGCACGATCCTGCGCCTGCGCGATGCCAACAGCCCGGTGCTGCAGAAGTTCGGTGGGCGGCGCTGGTTTGCCGTTGATGAAACATACCTGGTTGATGCTGTGTTTACGCCATACAACCCACCGAAGCCCTTATCGATCACCAATATCCTTGGCGATACAAGTGGGCAGGGCAGCCCTGGTGCAGTGACATTCACCCTTGGCGATCAGCAATACCAACTCGATGCGACCGGCTGGCGTGATGGTGGCCTGGTTCTGCACTTCCATGATCAAACCAATGGCAAGCTGACCTATGGCGGTGGGCGGACTCTGGTGACAAGCGCTCCGGTGAGTGGCCTGGTGACACTGGATTTTAACCGCACATCGAACCTGCCGTGTGCTTTCACCGAGTTTGCGACCTGCCCACTGCCACCCCAGCAGAACCGGCTGCCTGTGCGGATCGAGGCTGGTGAGCAGCGCCCCGATCTGAAATAGTGCGCAATGCCAATACGGAGGCGGGCCGTAGAGACGCAAGATTTTGCGTCTCTACGGCCTATGCTGATTTCCCTCACCCCTCACCCACAGGTGGGGAGGGGCAGCGCAGCAGGGGTGAGGGCTACTAGGATGCCTGTTCCTCGATCATACCATCAACCCGCTCCATGTTTTCGTTTGTATTGTTGCTGATCTGGTGCTGATCAATAGCCGATGCTGTAGGAATGGCGATCCAACGCAGACGCAGCCCTTGTGATGTCTTCCACCAGCGCATCTCCAGGACGTGCGCGAGTGTGTGAACTGACCGTTTATGTCCATTTCTGCGGTGTCGCTCATCGCTCAGTGATGTATGTATCGTATTGAATACTGGCTGTTCAATACTACCAATACCACGTCCATTGCGATCCAACGTGCGCGTATTCCGCGGGAAAACCAGTGTGCGGCGCAGAAACTGGGCAACCCGCTGGCTATAGATTTGTGGATTGGCGCTATAGGTGCCAAGATGGCTTGTGCTTGTGGAGATCCACAGATCGGCCTCACCGGCGAGTGCCAGCGATTGGGCGTGATCCACGGGCACCAGCCGATCTCCGCTGGCGTGGATGATCATCACTGGCCGACGGCCAATGCCACGCAGCAGATCGGCTGGGCGCAGCCGCGCCAGATTCTCCCCCGTCAATAGCCCTCCAAGCAGCAATGTACCAGGGAAGAAGAACAGCGGGAGCTTACTGAAGCGCTGAAAGTGGATTCGCATCATTGCCAGAAAATCGGCGCAGGCACTATCAACGACAAGTGCGCCGATGGCTGGCTCTTCGCGTGCTGCGCCAATCCCGGCCACACCGCCCATCGAGAGGCCAATCACGCCAATCATGCCAGGAGCATAGCCACGCGCCAGCAGCCAATCCACAGCTCCCAGCACATCGCGCCGCTCACGGATACCATAGGTCATGCGAGCTGCAGCGCTCTCACCATGCCCACGTAGGTCGATCATCAACACGCTGAAGCCATGAGCAACAAGCTGCTCAACCAGCTCGCGTGAACTGACGATGAACTCCCGACCTCGACGCCCATTCACGCCATGGGCAATGATCACCGCACGTGTGGCTCCTAGTGCGGGCATGTGCCAGGCAGCAATAGTGAGCGCCTCGCCCCGCGCTCGAATGCGAATATCCTCATACTCAATACCACCCTCCTGGCGCGGATCAAACAATGGCCGCCTTCGGCGCGATTGCGTAAGACGATGTGCTGCAACTCCAACGATGGCGATATAGCCAACCAGCACTGCCACCACTGCCACAATGCTGGCGATAAGTAACCACCCAAACATAGATACCGCTCCTTGTTGTTCCTGTTTGCCAACTTCACGCAAACAACTGAGCAAGGATACGGTACCACTCTCTACAGACTATCAATTCAGCCTCAAGACTCAGGCAAATTATGCCAATATTGGGTAGGATCTGAGCAATGACACTGCTTGTAGAAAAAACGCTCAACGTGGCCGCCACAGCACGGCTCATGATCGATGTGCTTGGTCCTGTGCGAATCGCCTGGGATGATCTGTCACTGAGCTTTGCGTACGAGAAGGTACAGGCGCTGCTTGTGTACCTGGCAATCGAGGCAGATCGCCCACATCGCCGCACAGCACTGGCCGATCTCTTCTGGCCCGATCAGGATTCAACCGCCGCACGCCATAATCTGAGCCAGGCGCTGTTCAATCTGCGCCGCGCCGTTCCCGATCAACTCGATACCCCACTGCTGCTGACAACCCGTGATACGGTGCGCCTCAACCCAGCATACACTATTCGGGTTGATGTTGTGGCATTTCGCAATCTCGCAGCCAGCACAAGTAGCAATACGGCACGGCTTGAACAGGCTATTGCACTCTACTGCGGAGAATTTCTGGAGGCGTTCAGCATCAGCGATAGCGCTGGTTTTGATGAATGGGTGCAGATCAACCGTGAACAACTGCGAACGCAGGCCTGTGATGTACTGCGGCGGCTGACCGACCCGCAGACTGGGCTGGGCGATAGTGCGCGTGTGTGCGACCATGCTCGCCGCTGGGTGATGCTCGACCCACTCGATGAAGCGGCACATCGTCGGCTTATTCGCGCCTTCGCGAATAGCGGCCAGCGCACCCAAGCGCTTGTGCAATTCGAGCATTGTTGCCGTGTGCTACGTGCCGAATTGGGTATCGAACCAGAACCAGCAACCATTGCACTCTATGAAGACGTGAAGCGCCAGATCCCTTCCACAGTACTTACGCAGGCACGCCCACTGCGTGCGGCCTTGCCACAACCAACAACCCGATTGATCGGTCGTGATGCTGATCTGGCGGCGCTTGCCATACTTCTGGCCGATTCAACCAGCCGATTGATCACAATTACCGGGCCGGGTGGCGTTGGCAAGACCCGCCTGGCGCTTGCTGCGGCGGCGGCGAGCGCCTTCGCAGATGCCGATTGCGTCTGTTGTGTGCAGCTTGCCATGGTGCGCGAGCCAGCCCTTGTGTTGGCTGCCCTTACCCAGGCACTTGATGTTCCGCAGAATAGTGCGCGGCCACTGGATGAACTGGTGTATGTTGTACTCGCCCGCCAGCATATGCTGTTGCTGCTTGATAATTGTGAACATCTGCTGCCCGATCTGGCGAGCTTTGTCGCAGAACTCCTGGCCGAAGCGCCACACCTCACCATCCTTGCAACAAGCCGAGTGGCGCTACACATCTCACACGAGCGCCGCTACCAACTCAGGCCACTGAGTGTGCCGGATGCACATCAGACCGATACGAACCCTGGCTCATCAGCCGTGGCGCTGTTTATCGAACGGGCACAGGCAGTGCGGCCAACAATTGCACTTGATATTGCGGCAATTGCTGCGATCTGCCGCCGATTGGATGGGCTGCCATTGGCGATTGAACTCGCTGCCACACGCCTACGGTTGCTCAGTTTGGATGATCTGCTGGCACGGCTAGAACAACCGCTGCCGCTGCTCAATGGCGGCCCGCGTGATCTGCCGGAGCGCCAGCAGACCCTGCATGCGACAATCGATTGGAGCTACCAACTCCTCGATCCAGACCAACAGGCACTCATGCGGCGGCTGGCTGTCTTTGCTGGTGGGTGGACGGTTACCGCCGCTGAACTCGTCTGTGCCGATCCATCTGAGCAAGAACCGCAGATACGTGTTCTGGATGGACTGACCACGCTGTTTGATGCTAGCCTGATCAGCGAATCGGCGAATAGCGCTGCCAGCCTGACCAGGGAGGACCGTCATCGCCGGAACCTGGAGCGTGGCATACTGTGCGGCTGAGGCACTATCGGAGATAACACCGATCTTGATGCCTGTGCCATCGAGAGCGTAGTCGCGCCGCACCAGATTAGCTCGGTGGGTCACATCGCCCTCCGAGGTATTCAGGGCCGCATTGGTAGTAGCTTGCTGGAGTGGGCTAGTAGAGGCGCTATTGAGGGCGGAATTGATCTGAGCACGCACACGAGCCGCTCGCTCGGCGAAATCGGGCTGCAGGCGCGAGCGTAGGGCAGGGCTTACCGCCGCCCGTGGATCATCGGCTGTGGCAGGCGCAGCGGCAAGGCCAGCCGAAACCTGCGTATTGGTTGTTGTGTAGACCTCCTGCTTTGGCTGGATGAAAATGATCGCTGGATCGGAGGCGATCGTCTCAATCGTAGCAAGCGACACATTTGCTTGGATACTGCGAAATCTTACATTCACATAGCCGATCTGTGCGCCCAAGGACTTGAGCTGATTCAGCGGTTGCTCACATAGGCAGTGATGTCCACGATGGATATATTTAGTATACCAGTTGTGTCTACTTCTGCCTACGACCAAATGCCTGACACACCACTTGCGGCGTATGCTAGACTCAACACAGCATTGGCTATGCAAATAGGCTACTATCGTTGTTCTACCCCCTATATGCTAACAAATCGTATAACAATGCACTTATTGCATCTCGCAACTCATTTTTGGATATTCAGTAGAGGTAGCGCTTGACTAATGCCCATATCGTCCAGATCTGTCGCATTCTCGATGCCATCGCTGGCGATACAACACTGCATGATGAAGATCGTTATGTCGAACGAACCGAAGCATTGGATCAATTAGAGTTCCCGATTCTCGCAACCCTGATCGAGCCTAGCACAATTCCTCATGCTGATGATCAACGTCGGGCGCTCACACATCGGGCAATGATACTGCACGCCGAGTTGAGTGCAATCAACACACGCCTCTTTCAACACCTCTGCACAACCATCACATTACCAACAACCACGCCAGATCAGCGACTTCAACTGCTACGGCGCTACATTTCACCAAATTCTCCGCCATTCGATAGTGGAGAGTATGATGCACTCGATGTCCTGGTCAATGGTATCCTGCAACTCGATCAGCATACCGAGCCGGAAGAGGCTGTGGGCGATCCCGAGATGATTCGCTATCAGCCAACACCAGCACGCGCGATCCTAGAACTGATTGAGCAGATGCAGATCCGCCCAACCGATGTGTTCTATGATCTTGGATCGGGGCTTGGCCACGTTACAATTCTCGTAGCGCTGCTGACAGAAGCAAGCGCCGTTGGGATCGAGATCGATCAGGGGCTATGCGATGTAGCCCAACACTGCATTCGCCGTTTAGCATTACCCACTGCCACAATGGTATGCAGCGATGTGCGGGCTGCCGATCTTAGTGAGGGAACGATCTTTTACATGTATACGCCATTTACAGGAACAATCCTACAGGCGGTTCTGGAGCGATTACGGTTAATCGCCATGCAGCACCCGATACGATTATGCACCTATGGCCCGTATCTTGCAGAAGTTGCATTGCAGCCCTGGCTTACCCCGGTTTCGGCAGTAGGTGCCATTACTGTGTGTATGAGTACGCCGTAGAGACGCAACATCTTGCGTCTCTACGGCTACCTGGTTTCAAACCGAATCGGTAGCGTCGTCACCCCACGTACTGCCGCAGCCGGCTGCCACATGAGCGTCTCAGTCGCGAGTTCCATATTCGGCAGATGGCGCAGCAGCGTTTCGAGCGCGATCCGCCCTTGGCTGCGGGCCAGCGCCGAACCAAGGCAGAAGTGGATGCCAAGGCCATATGGCAGGCGGTGATTGAGGCGATCCAGATCGAAGCGTTCGGGATCAGGTGTGTAGGCGGGGTCGCGCAGGGCCGAACCAAACACAAGTGCCAGCTGATCACCAGCCCGAATAGCGCGGCCTCCATAGGAAACATCCTCAAGCGCATAGCGGAAGGTCATCTGCACCGAACTGTCATAGCGCAGCAGTTCATCGGCGGCACGCTCAATCAGGCCAGGCTCGGAACGCAGGCGGGCCAGCGCTTCGGGATGTTGGAGCAGTGTCAGAACAAAATTACCGATCATAAATGTGACTGGATCATTGCCAGCGGTGAGTAGCAGGATGATCGTGCCAAGCACCTCATCTTCACTCAGTGCGCTACCATCCTGTTCCACCGATAACAGCGCACTCAACAGATCATCGCGAGGTGTGCGCCGCCGCGCTGCAATCACGCCACGCAAATAGGCAACCATATTTGCCATTGCATCGGCCCCACGGCGGCGCACCTCGGGTGTCTGGCGCAGATCAATCGTCGCTGCTAAGGCCAATGCCCACGGCAAGAACAGTGCATGATCCTCGGTTGGCACACCCAGCACCTCAGCGATCACCAGCACTGGCAATGGCCGTGACAATTCGTGAATAATGTCGATGCTACCGCGCTCCAGCGTTGCTGCCACCAGGGTATCGGCGATCCCAGCGATCCGTGGCTCGGCTTGCTCGGCCATGCGTGGTGTAAATGCCTTGTTCACCAACCCACGCAAGCGCGTATGCACCGGCGGGTCGCGCAGGATCATCCAATGTTGGGCAATATCATTCAGAATCTGGTGCTCGTGGCTATCGGCGGTTGGGGTGGAAGGGCGCACACGCTCAACCTCACGGCCAAGGCGCTGGTCCTTGAGTGCGGCAATCACATCGGTGTAGCGCAACACATACCAGATTCCTTCACGATCAGCAGCACCCGAAATGCCCCAATGCACGGGATCGGATTCACGCAATCGTTGGTAGAACGGGTATGGCGATGCCAGCGCATCGGGGTGGTATGGGTCATAGCGATTCATGATGGAATCTCCTGATCCGCAGGCTGAAGCCTGCGGCTAGTTGGCGAACCGAGCCGCGATGATGAACCTGATACTTCCCGGCCTTATCCGCGTAGCAGATCTCGGCTGCGGCTAGTTGGCGAACCGAGCCGCGATGATGAACTCTAGCCGCGGGCTTCAGCCCGCGGCCCGATCCCACCCACGATAGAACCTTCTCACATACGGTCCAAGCGCGGCAGCATCCATCGCGGCGTGTGTGCGATCATCGCTTGCCTGTTGCATAAGCTCATCGCGCAGTGCAGCTGCCACAAGCTCCTCGTCCTGGGTTGTCGAACGGCCATCCAGCACCACCCAGCGCCCGCCCACCAACACATGCCGGACATTGGCGCGGCTGACTGAGCGCAATAATAATTCTGGAATACGTTCTGCGGCTGTCGTCTGCGGTGATGGCGCATGCAGACCAAGTGTCCAATCCAAAAGCCCGCTACCATGATCAAGCAGCACAATATCTGCCAGAAAGCCAGGTGCAATACGCCCAAGCGGCGCATCCGCCCCAAATGTGATTGCCGCGCTGCCAACCGTGCCGATATGCAGAAACTCACGGGCGGAAAGGCTGGCTGCGGCGGCTCCAGGGCGGTTGGCTAGTGTCCAGGCCAGCCGCAATTCGCGCAACATATCCTGATCCTCATCGAGTGCGTGGCCATCCAACCCGATACCAAGCGCCACTCCGGCTGCATACAATTCGGGCAGTGGCGCCACACCACTGCGTAATCGCAGATTGCTGCTTGGGTTGTGGGCGATGCCGACCCCACGCTCGGCCAGCAGCGCCATATCGTCGGGATCGCTCCAGACCATATGCGCCAGGGTTAGCCAGGGGCCAAGGGCACCGATTTCCTCAAGATGGCGCGGAAATGTCGTTCCCCAGCGCCGTTTGGCATAGGTGCGCTGGTATTGCGTTTCTAGCAGGTGCATCTGTACGCGAGTGCCATGTGTTTTAGCGAAATCCACCGCAGCGCCGATCAACGCATCGCTGCACCACTGGCCGCCAGCAGGGCTAACCTGAATATGCACGGTGTGTGCAACTGGATCGTGGAAGCGGTGCAGCAATTGGGTGCATAGCGCAAGATATTCATCGCGGTTGAGTGCTGGCGGCGTTAGGAAGCGCTGCGCCGCCGATAGCACATCGGGTGGCAGGCTGCCCAAAAAGGCATCACGGTCATCATACACAAGTGCATTCTGGTCAATCAGTGGCGGGTGAAATGCTACCCGGATTCCAGCATCACGATAGCCACGGATGGTCGCCTCGGCCTCATCGCCCATGGCTCGCCAATCGCGTGGGTTGTGGCTATGCGCCACCGCACACACACCACTGCGCAGCAGCCGTAGCCCATCGTACAGCGCCGCAAGATACGGGCTGATCGTTGGCTGCGACCATAACCCAGGCAACCAGATCTCCAGCAGGTCGTCCGGGATGCCAAGCGCTGTCGTGCCAAGCCCACGCCCGTGATCATGGCTATTGACCAGCGCCGGGATCATGATCAACTGTGGTTCGTAGCGCTCGGGTACATCCGGGAATGCAGCACGGATCTGAGCGCGCGGCCCAGTTGCAACAATCCTATCACCAGCAATGCACACAGCAACATCACTTGCAACGGGTGCATGCGCATCTGGGAGAGCTTGCCCAGCAGTAATGATCTGTTGGCTCATTATGTAGCCTTTACGAACCGAGAACCAAGAACCAAGAACCAAGTATTCAGGAGTCAGAATGTTAAACCGAGCACCGAGTATTTAGGAGTCAGAACACATCAAGGTAGATGATGGAGTTAGCAACGATCCAGGCAGAAGCTGCTCTTTCAGCCAGGGTATTGATAGTGCTCGGGTGATGGCCCAAGCTAGCCTGAAACCCATCGGTGCTTTCAAGCCAGGGTATTGATAGTGCTCGGGTAGCCATACGCGCCCACTGGTTCTGTGCAGGCCCACGGGATCTTTCGAAGTGCTTCTGACTTCTGACTTCTGACTCCTGGTTAATATAGCCCCGCCTGTTGCCCAGCATCGATCACATAGGCCTGGCCGGTGATCATCCTTGCGGAATCGGATGCAAGAAATAATGCGAGCGCTGCTACCTCATCGGCATGCACCATGCCAGGCAGCGGTTGGTAGCGTTCGAGGAATGCATCGCGCAGCACTGGTGCAAAGCCATCGTTCAATGGCGTATCCACATAGCCAGGGCAGATCACATTGCAGCGAATGTTGTCGCGGGCATAATCCAGCGCAATCGCTCGCGTGAGGTTGACCACACCGGCCTTGGCGGCGGCATAGGCGGCCTTCTCGCGTGCAGCACGCAATCCAAAGGTTCCGGCAGTGTTGAGGATCACGCCACCATCACGCTGCTGCAATTCGGGAATGGCGTATTTGGCACCCAGGAAGACACTGCGCAGATCGGCGGCGATACAGGCATCCCATGCTTCCTCGCTGATGTCGGTGATACGGCCAGATGGGCTGATGCCAGCATTATTGAACAACACATCCAGTCCACCAAAATGCTGAACTGCTGCTGCGATCATTGCACGCACATCCTCGCCGCGGCTCACATCGCCAACGGCCACGATTGCTCGCCCACCTGCTGCCACGATTTCGCTTGCTACTGCCGCCAGCTTGGATTCGGTTCTGCCAGCCACCACCACCGCCGCGCCTGCTTGAGCAAATGCCAGACAGCTCGCCCGCCCAATCCCCGAGCCACCGCCCGTTATTAGCGCAACCTTGCCTTCTAGCGTGATTTGCATGCCACTCCTCTTATCCACATTACGCCCGACGCAGCCGTGGATCGACAACATGATAGAGCACATCGACAGCCAGATTGACCAGCACATAGCAGAGCGCCACAAATATCACGGCCCCCTGCACCACCGGGTAATCCCGCCGCTGAATGCTCTCCAACAGTAATCGGCCAACACCCGGCCATGCAAACACAACTTCGGTGATCACCGCGCCGCCAAGTAAGGCACCAAACTGCAAGCCCTGCAGCGTCAGTACCGGCAGCAGCGCATTACGCAGGGCGTGGCGAACAACCACAACCTGATCGCGCAGCCCCTTGGCGCGAGCGGTTCGGATATAATCGGCGCGCAGAACATCAAGCATGGCCGAGCGTGTGACCCGCGCAACAAAGCCAGCCGAGGTCAGCCCGATAGCTAATGCTGGCAGGGCCAAATGGCGCAGAAAGCTGCCGAGCGCCACCCAATTCCCCGTCAGCAGTGTGTCGATCAGCATAAAACCAGTACGAACCTGGTAGTCCATACCGGCCTCGATCCGCCCACCAACCGGAGTCCAGCCAAGCCGCACCGAAAAAATGATGATCAGCACAATTGCCAGCCAGAACCAGGGCACCGAGAGCCCAGTAATCGCCAGCAAGCGTACGCTATAGTCGATCCAGCGATTACGCGCCACTGCCGAGATTACACCAGCACCAACACCAACAACGGTACTAATGATCATAGCTGCTAACGCTAACTCAATCGTTGGTGGCAGGCGATCCCCAAGCAGGCGGATCACTGGCACACCCGAACTGAGTGCTACACCAAAATCGCCGCGTAGCAGCCCACCCAGGAAGACGAGATACTGCTGCCATAATGGCTGGTCCAAACCCCATTCAGCGCGCACCCGCTCGATCTGATCGGAGGCAATCGCCCGTGCTGCAATCGCATCCAGCGGATTACCAGGTGCCAGCCGTAACACAACAAACGTCAGTGTCACAACCGCCCACAGCACCACCGGCAACCAGACAAGGCGTGTCAGCAGGTATTTCATCGCGTGTTCCCCATTGGATCGAGCCGATCACGCAATCCATCGCCGAGCACATTCACCGCCATTACGGTCAGGGTTATCACCAACCCAGGGAAGAATGGCACATGTGGCGCGTCGAACACGAGCCGCTGGCTTTCGGCCACCATCAGTCCCCAATCGGGCGTTGGCGGAACCACGCCCAACCCAAGGAAGTTGAGCGCCGATGAGGTCGCAAAGGCAACCGCCAACATGCCGGTTGCCTGAACCAGCACCAGTGGCAGCATGTTTGGCAGCACATGGCTACGAATGATCACGAGATCCGGCAACCCCAGCGTCTTCGCTGCAATAACGTAATCCTGTTCGACGATTGATAGCACAATTGCGCGTGCGAGCCGTGCGAACACAGGCACCATGGCGACGGTAATCGCCAGTACGAGGTTGATTAAACCAGGCCCAAGCGCTGCGACAACCAGAATCGCCAGCAGAATCGCTGGAAAGCTCAGCACAATATCCATCAGGCGCATCAAAAGTTCGCCCAACCAGCCGCCACGATATGCCGCAAATACGCCCAGCCCTGTTCCAATCAAGAGTGCCAGGAGTGTGGCGAGGGAACTGCTGATCAGAATCGAGCGACCGCCATACAGAATGCGGGTGCGTATATCGCGCCCAAGCTCATCGGTGCCCATTGGGTAGGTCAGTGATGGCGGTTTGAGACGTTCGCGCACATTCACCTTCGTTGGACTATAGCTCGTCAGTATTGGCGCGAACACAGCGCCCAGTACCACCAGCGCCAGAAATGCCACGCCCACCAACGCCAGCCCGTTGCCGCGCCACACAGCGATAAACCGTGCGCCAGGCCCAGCCTGCGCCCGCTGCGGGATGGGTACAGACACGATCTGCGGATTTGGATTAGTTGTCAGATCTTCTGTCATGCGCTTCCTGGAGATTGGGATCGATCTGGCGAATGGCTGTAGGGGCAATTCGCGAATTGCCCTCAATGATGGACAATCATCGGGGATAGCAGGCGGTTCGCGAACCGCCCCTACAACCATGGAAACATCGTAACGCTGAGGAGGGACACCTACCCAATGCTCACACGATGCAGGAAGATGCGCTCCGACGATACCGCCGATGCCGGGGCCACCTTCACATCCTTGGCGACCACGATTGGCTTTTTGTAGTAGGCCAGTGTGACATATGGCATTTCATCGAGCATCATCTTCTGGATCTGCTTGTAGATCTCGGCTCGCTTGGGCAGATCCGATTCGGCGCGGCCTGCGTCGATCAGCACACTGATCTCCTCGCCAAACGGGGTATCGGCGATCCCGGTTTCAAACTGTGCTTGGCCCTGGGATTTATGCAGCAGCCGCACTTTGTTATCCGGGTCCGGCACCCACAGCGAGCGCTGGGTCATGTTGATCTGGGTTTTGCCAGCATAGACCTTGTTGCTATAGGCTCCCGCCTCCATCTTTTCGAGGGTGATCTTGAAGCCGACCGCCTCCAAATCGGCCTTGATCAGTTCGGCCATGAGTGGCCAGAAGCGGTTATTCTCAAACGAAAAGGTGATCTCAATCGGTGTTGGCAGGCCAGATTTGGCCACATGCTCCTTGGCCTTCTCAATATCCTGCTTGCTGACATCACGGGTCGATGGATCGAAGCCGAACTCTGTCGGGCCAAGGATTGTGCCAGGCAATTCGCCCAAACCATACAGCGCGCCATCGATCAGATTCTGACGGTCGATTGCATAGTTGATCGCCAGCCGTACATCCTTGTTGTCCATCGGTTTCTGCAGCCGGTTGAGGCCAAGGAAGGTGCTGACGAGTGGTGGGCCGGGTTCAACCACAAAGCGGGCATCCTTGCTCAGGCGCTCGATTGCCGATGATGGCGGGTATGGCGCGAAGTTGACCTCGCTGGCCTCGATTGCTGCGATCATGGATGCTTCATCTGGGTAGCCACGCACCACCACCTGCTTGAGCGGTGGCGATCCACCATCCCAATAGCCATCGAATGCTGCTAGTGTTGCCTCCTGGCCAGGGGTAAACTTACTGAGCTTGAATGGCCCTGCGCCAACCGGATTCAGCCCAACATCGGCCTTGTACTTATCCAGCGAGGCCGCGCTCATGATTCCCGCCGCCGGGTGGAACAGCCGGTACAACTGGGCAGCGTCGGGGCTTTTCAACACCAGTTTGACGGTCATGTCGTCAACGGCCTCGATCTTCTCCCAGTTTGCCTGGCCAAACTCGGCATTCATATACATGCCCTTGACGTAGCTTGGCTCCTGTTCATTGACAACCCGCGTCAGGCTGCGGACGATAGAGTCCGATTTGAGTTCCGTACCATCATGGAAGGTGACGCCAGAACGCAACTTGAAGGTATAGGTCAGTTGATCCGCGCTAATCTCCCAGGATTCGGCCAGTGCCCCGCGCGGCGGATCGCTCCAGTTATCACCAGGCCGGGTGAGCTTGTCGTAGATGTTGTCGATCACGTTCGAGCAGCCAAAGCCATTCCATAGCCCTGGCTCAAGTGAATCGCCAACTGCCTCGGCGGCAAACACAAGCGTGCCCTGTGCTGGAGCGGCAATCGGTACAGCGGTTGGTGCAGCGGCGACGGCTGGAAGTGGCGTTGGTGCGGCGGCAGGAGTGACGGTTGGTGCCAATGTTGGCGGTACGGCTGTGGCGGCTGGCGCTGCGGTTGGCCCGCTCGTTGGTGCGGCTGGTGCACCAGCACACGCGGCAAGCAGTGCAGTGGAGGCACCCAGAGCCATGGTTCGCAAGAAATGGCGGCGTGTGAGTTTCTGCTGTGGATCGTTGCCTGACATCGTTCTCCCCTTTTGACGAAGCATCTGCCGATATCACGCAACACTGCGACATATGCAACACTGCATGAATACAACATCGTGCCCCGCAGGCTTCAGCCTGCGGCTAGGGTTACGTACACAAATCCAGCGCCGTTCGAGCCAAAACCTGGGTAGCTAACGTGATCTGCGCAACCTCAATACGCTCATCGACCATCGGCCAGATCGGGATGAAGCCCGGCCCATATTCTACACAGGCAATACCAACACCCTTGAAATGACATGTGTCGGCGGTTGCGCCAATGCGATGCCCTGCACCAACCACCGGCGCGCTACCGACGATGCTGGTGTGGTTGGCGATCAATCGATCAACCACCGGTAGCTCAAGAGGAGTGGCCTCGCGAGCTGGCATATTTGGCTGCTGCTGGCTCTGCGGCACAATCAATTCATAACGGAACTCAGGATCATCGGCGGCACTGCCATTCAGCAACCCAAGCAGATCCTCGCACACACTCGCCTCCGTCATCCCCGGCACAATCCGCAGATCGAACATGAGTGTGGTGGCATCCTGGAAGTGCTCAATATTGCGAACTGCCATCGACGGAAACCCTGGAATGAGTGGATGGGGCGTGTAGCGCAGCCAGCCTCCAACTGGAATCGGGCGATACGATGGGCCAAAGGCATTGATTACCTTGGTGATCTTCTCGATTGGGTTGATATATGGCACACGATGCTTGAACTCGCCCAGCACGCGCACCTTGCCCTGCACATAGCCAACCGAGATCACCCCAACATCCAGATTGCTGGCCTCGGTGACGATGCAATAATCGGTGCGCAGCCCAGTAGAAATCACATGTTGTGCTCCGACACCGCCGCCGGTTTCTGCAACCACACAGGCCACCACCAGATCGCCACGCAGCGGACGTCCCGTTCGGCGGACTGCCTCAGCCGCCATCAGAATCGCAGCCACTCCGGCTTTCATGTTGATCGCGCCAAGCCCATAGAGGAAGCCATCCGCAATATCGCCAGCAAATGGATCGTGGGTCCATTCGTGTTCGCGGAACGGACGCCCACCCCAATCGCTTGTGTCGGTATGGCCACACAGCATCAAGCTTGGCCCGCTACCATCGCCACGCAGCCGCCCGATTGCCTGGTGCGTGATTCCACCATTGTGGAGTGGCACCGCCTGGAACTCGACCTCGAAGCCACGTTCCAGCATCCAATCGGCAATAAAACGGCCAACCTCGCTCTCGTGCCAGAGGAACGAGGGAATGCGGATCAGCTGCTGCGCCAACGCAATTGGTTCAGTATCGGTTATTGGTAGATGCTGAATCACGATTGTTGCTCTTTGCTCTAGTACAGCTTTCTTTCGCGGGAACTGAATGATTGTGGCTGTTTTCCCTTACCCCTGCTGCGTCTCCCCTCTCCCACTGGGAGAGGGGCCGGGGTGAGGGTGGTTCTTGGTCTGAAACCAGACGCTCCAGCGGAGCGTCTCTACCCGTGGCAATTCTGACTCCTGACTCCTGACTCCTGAATACTCGGTTCTCAGCTCTCAGGCAGCACCGCCCATGCATCGAAGCCGACCTGCGCGCCGCCCCACAACGCCTTGACCTCAATGGTGTTGCGGGTCGGATAGGGTGCCGCAAAATACTCGCGATAGATCGTGTCCATCTCCGCAAAGCGGCCAACATCAGTCAGTGAGACATTGATACGCACCACACGGCTGAGTGGGCAATCGGCAGCCTCAAGAACAGCCTTGATATTATTCAATGCCTGGCGCACCTCGGCCTCGAACCCGCCACGCACGACACCACTGCCATCGAGTGCTGTGCCAAGATACCCAGAGGTAAATACCAGATTCCCAACACGCAATGCCTGACTATAGCCGCTGCTGGGGATTGGTGCCGCATCGGTAAGAATGACTTCTAGGCGTGCCATGGCTTCCTGCTCCAATACATATACGCCGCTCATTCCCCTGTCCCCGGCGTGGGAGAGGGCCAGGGACAGGAGCAGCACAGGGCGGATAAGGTCAACTACTCTGTCATCCAGCCGCCATCGACATACAGCATATCGCCGGTGATATAGCGCGATTCATCTGAGGCCAGGAACAATGCGGCATTGGCGACATCCTCTGGCTGGCCGAGGCTGCGCAGCGGAATGCGCCGCATCCAATCCTCGACGGTCGCCGGATCAGAGAGTGCCGGGCGCGTCATAGCTGTTTCAATGATGCCTGGTGCGAGGCAGTTGGAGCGAATGCCGCGTGGGCCATATTCGAGTGCAATACAGCGCGAAAATGCCGTCACACCCGATTTGGCCGCGCAATAGTGCGATGAGCTCGTAAAGGCGATACTACTGCTGACCGATGCAAGGTGAATGATTGAACCACGGCGCTGGAGTTCTAACCAATGCCGGATCACCGCCTGGCTCACCAGGAACACGCTGGTCAGATTGGTATTGAGCATACGATGCCACTGATCATCGGTCATCTCGTCCACACTGGCGTTGAAAAATATTCCGGCGTTATTGACCAGAATATCGAGTGGGCCAAGGGTACTGATCGCCTGATCGACCATCGCCTGAACATCACCACGATTTGTCACATCCGTGCGCGTTACACTGGTGCGAACACCATATGCGTGCGCCGCTTCGGCGGTTGCCATCACGCCTTCCAGATTGATATCCGAGATCGCCAGATCGCACCCTTCGCTGGCGAAGCGCAGCGCAATTGCGCGCCCATTACCTGCCGCCGCCCCCGTCACCACTGCTACTTTATGTTCAAGCCGTGCCATGGTTTACCCCTCCAGGCCAAAGAAATCACGCTGGATCACCATCGTCAGCCATTGCACAATTGCGTCATAGCCCTTCTCGCCAGTCTCCGCAAGTGCCAGCGCAGGGTTGCCAATCGACCCAACCGGCGTTAGTGCTGCGTAGCTGCGCGTTGGGTAGAATAACCCTCCACCGGTCTTCATATGCTCGGGGCTCTGGATCTTACGCAGCTCGTGCGGCTGAAGATAGAACTCCTGCGCCTTGGAGAGATCAACTAGCTCTGGGTGCGTCACCAGGATACGGGCCGTTTCACCCTCACCGCCGTGCGATTCGCCCTTTTTGCTGCGGAGCATATCGCCCTTGGCATAGGCCTTGGCCAGTTCGACCATCCAGTTCATCACGACTACCGTCGAATCTGGTGTCTCATTGACCACATCCTGGGCGGCGACCATCATCTGTGGCAGGTTGCCATCGTGACCATGCACAAGCAATAGATTACGAAAGCCATGATGGTACAGGCTGTGCATCACTTCTTTGAGCACCAGAATGAGCGTGCTTGAGGTCAGCGTGACGGTGCCAGGAAAGCCCATATGGAATGTCGAAACGCCAAACGGAATGGTTGGCCCAATCACAACTGGGCAATGCAGTGCTTCCAAGGCTACTGCCGTGCGGCGGCAGATTTCACGGGCCTCGAACAGATCGGTACCAAGCGGCAGATGCGCGCCGTGATCTTCTGTGGCACCAACCGGAATCAGCACCGTTTTTGTGTGTACAAGTGCAGCAGCAACCTCGGCACTGGTCATCTCATAGAGCGTTTTTGGTGCCTTGATCACATACAGATCATCGGAATCGTGTGCCATACTAGCTCCGTTATCAGAAGTCAGGAGTCAGAAGTTAGAATACCTTTGTGCTTGATGACAAGCCGGATTGTGTTCATTTAGTTCTTGTTCCCTGGCTTGTGGCTTATTCTGACTCCTGAATACTCGTCTCTTAATCGCCAACTGGCATATTCAGGTAGTTATAGATCGTAAAGCGCGAGACATTCAGTCGTTCGGCGATCACAATCACGGCCCGTTTGATCTTGAATGCCCCTTTTTCCTGGAGTGCATGCACAAAGCGGATCTTCTGTGCGCGGTTCATTTGCATCACAGCTACCCCCATCTCCTGCGCTGCCTCGGCCATCAGTACCTCAAGCGCCTCGGCCAGATTGCTGGTGAATAATTCCGAAACTTCGGTGCGGGTGTTGCGCAACATCTGATTCAGCCACGAATCGAGCTGCGCCAGGCTGGTTGTGTCCACATTGATACAGAACGCGCCATACACCGTGCCATCTGGATCGCGAAGAAACGCAGATGATGAACGTAATGTCTTGTTGTCCAGCGTGTGGCCAATATAGCCATACAAATCTTCGTCGGTGCGCCCCTCACGGATGGCCTGAAGCAAGAGGTTTGTTGGCGCATCGCCAACCCGCCGATTGGTCACATCCCCGGCAATCGAGACAATCGAATGCTCAAGATCGGTAAAATCATGAATCACCACCTCACAGACATCCCCGAAGGTCTGCACGACAACCTGTGCGAGCTGCCGACACAGTGCAAATACCTGCTCGCGCGGCTGATCAGCGCCCCCCTCCGCGCCAACCTCCGACGAGCCAAGCATCGCTGGCCGAATCTCATTTCCAGATGCCAATCAACCTTCTCCTGCTTCAGGCATTGGATATAATACACAATCTATAGCGATGCCTTGTAGCACCGTGTTCGGCCTGCAATAATGGGATAGGCTTTGTACTCCATTGGATACGATCATCCTACCATGCGATCTAACCATTTGTCAAGTTTATCAACAAACTGTTTATACAAATTCCGTAATACACCTTTAGACATAGTGTACAAATCGAGTACCTTCTTAGCCCCTCTGCCCCATGTGGGAGAGGGGTTGGGGTGAGGGGAATCAGCCGCTTGACAAGAGTGCAGGTGATTGCTATAGTGCAAAATACCCCCAAACACAATCTCAATTTCATATGGTCACGAGCGCTTGCGATCAATCTGCGCAATCTGCGGATGAAGCACGCTACGGGCCAATACTCGGATGCGAGGAGTATAATCGTCAGCCATATGCTGGCTCATGGAGCATGCAATAATGGAGCAGGGAATAATGGATAATCATCAGCAGAATAGTTCTTTGTCGGCTGCGGAATCAGTCCGCTCGCTCGATGCAGTTGTGATTGGTGCTGGGTTCTCGGGGATGTACATGCTCTACCGACTGCGAGCAATTGGCATGTCCGCGCAGGTCTATGAAGCCGGCGATAATGTCGGCGGGACGTGGTATTGGAACCGTTATCCTGGTGCGCGCTGCGATAGCGAGAGTATTCATTATTCCTATTCATTCTCGCCAGAACTGGAGCAGGAATGGGTCTGGGCAGAGCGTTATCCATCGCAGCCAGAGATATTGCGCTATCTGAATCATGTTGCTGATCGGTTTGATCTACGCCGCAACATTCAGTTCCATACCAGCGTGACGAGCGCACACTATGATTCTGCAACTAATCGCTGGGCGATCACCACCGATACCGGCGAGCGAGTGATGGCAACCTATTGCATTATGGCGGTTGGCTGCCTTTCTGCGCCAAACATCCCCAAGATCACTGGCCTTGAGCAGTTTGCTGGCCAGATCTACCATACCAGCCGCTGGCCGCACGAGGGGGTCGATTTCAGTGGCAAGCGGGTTGGCATCATTGGCACCGGCTCAACCGGCATTCAGTCCATCCCGCAGATTGCCAAACAAGCGGATCATCTGTTTGTATTCCAGCGCACCCCGAACTATAGCCTGCCAGCCCGCAACCGCCCACTCTCTGCCGAGGAACTGGCGCGCACCAAGGCCAACTACCGCGAACTGCGCAAGGCTGCCCGTGAGTCATCGAGTGGTGCAACATATGATCTGCCAGAGCAGCCGCGGGCGCTGCTTGAAGCAACACCAGCGGAGCGCCAGCGCCTGCTCGAACAGGCATGGCAACTTGGCGGGTTTTCGGCAACCGCATCCTTCACCGATACGATGACCAGCCTGGAGGCCAATACCTATCTGGCCGATTTTGTGCGTGCCAAGATTCGTGAGATTGTCCACGACCCAGCAGTGGCCGAGCGTTTATTGCCACGCGATCATCCACTTGGCAGCAAGCGGCCATGTGTCGATACTGGCTACTTCGAGACCTACAACCGCGATAATGTCACGCTCATTGATATCAGAAGCGATCCAATCCAGCAGATCACCGCAACCAGTGTGCAGACAAGCGCTGGCGCATATGAGATCGATGTGCTTGTGTTCGCCACCGGCTTCGATGCCATGACCGGCGCACTGTTTAATATCGATATCCGCGGGCGTAACGATCTGGCCTTGAAGCAGAAATGGGCCGATGGGCCGCGTACCTATCTTGGGCTGATGACCGCAGCCTTCCCAAACCTGTTCATCATCACCGGCCCTGGCAGCCCCTCCGTGCTGAGTAATGTGCCGGTTGCCATCGAGCAACATGTCGAATGGATCGCCGATTGCCTTGCTTCTATGCACGAACACGGCTTCAACACCATTGAGCCAGATGTTGCAGCGGAAGAAGCCTGGATTCAGCATGTGAATGAGGCCGCAAACAGAACCCTGTATCCACTGGCCAATTCCTGGTTTCTGGGGGCGAATATCCCAGACAAGCCCCGGATCTTCATGCCATATGTTGGTGGCGTCGGGGTATATGGCAAAATCTGTGAGCAGGTTGTTGCAAAGGGCTACGAAGGCTTTCGGATGTGGTGAGTGGCATTGCACAAAAACAGGTGCGCGATGAGCTTGGCTCATCGCGCACCCCGTTAACCCAATTCCCGTCCCTTCGTTACGCACGAATGACAAGTGGTAGGAAGGTCTGGTAGCGGCTGGTCAACTGTACACTGGCATTACCGCCGCCAAGGCCAACCGGAAGTGTGGCTGTAATCGACACCGGGCCACCAGCGGCAACGCCAGTCGCATTAAATGTTGCGCTGGTTTGCCCTGCCGGAATGGTAACCGACACCGGAACCGAGACGATACTTGGTGTGGCCGAGCTGAGTGTTATGATTGTGTTGGTTGCCTGAACCTGGCCAATGCCAACCGTCAGCGTTTGTGTGCCGCCAACACGGATGGTGTTTGTTGGCGTCGTCAACGTAATGGTTGTCGGCGCGCTTGTCACCGTCACATTGGCGCTGCTGCTGCTGCCGCCCAATCCGGCAGGCAGGCTGGCCGTAATCGCCACCGGGCCACCAGCAGCACTGCCGGTCGCACTAAATGTTGCGCTCGTCTGTCCAGCCAGAATAACGACAGACGCCGGAACCGAGACGGTAGCTGGTGTAGCCGAAACGAGTGTTACAGTTGTGTTGCTTGCCTGAACCTGATTGATCGCAACCGTCAGGGTTTGCGTAGTACCAGCGGTGATCGTGCTACTGGCAGGAGTCAGCGTGACACCAACGGCCTGGACGGTCACATTGGCACTGGCGCTACCACCACCAAGTGGGGCGGGGAGTGTGGCCGTAATCGCGATTGGTCCACCAACACCAGCACCTGTCGCATTAAATGTCGCACTTGTTTGGCCAGCCAGAACGACGACCGATGCCGGTACGGAAACGGTAGCCGGGGTGGCCGAACTGAGTGTCACCGTTGTGTTGCTTCCCTGAACCGGATTGATCACAACCGTCAGGGTTTGTGTGCCACCAACCTTGATTGTACTGTTTGGAGGTGTGAGCGTCACACCAACCTGTGCAACGGTCACGTTGGCGTTGGCGCTATTACCGCCCAATCCGGCAGGCAGGCTGGCAGTAATGGCGATTGGCCCACCAATTGCAACACCGGTTGCATCAAATGTTACGCTCGTTTGGCCAGCCAGAATGGTGGCCGTCGCTGGAACCGAGACGGTGGCAGGTGTAGCGGAAACGAGTGTGACGGTCGTGTCGGTTGCCTGGATCTGATCGATAGCAATTGTCATCGTTTGCGTGCCAGCAATAATGATTGTGCTGCTTGGAGGGTTCAGCGTTATGCCAACTGCCTGAACATTCACATTGGCGGTGCCGGTGCCATTGCCCAATCCGGCTGGCAGGCTGGCAATAATCACGATTGGCCCACCAACAGCAACGCCAGTTGCACTAAAGGTTGCGCTGGTCTGGCCGGTCAGAATTGTCACCGATGCTGGAACTGAGACGGTGGCAGGTGTGGCAGAAACGAGCGTGACGGTTGTATCGGTTGCCTGGATCTGATCGATAGTAGCCGTCAGAGTTTGTGTGCCACCGACTTTGATCGTACTGCTTGGCGGCGTGAGTGCTACACCAACGGCAGTGACTGTCACAGTGGCTGTGGCAGTTCGGCTCGCATATGCGACGGGTAGTGTCGCAGTAATGTCGATTGGCCCGCCAACAGCAACGCCAGTTGCACTAAAGGTTGCGCTGGTCTGGCCGGTCAGAATTGTCACCGATGCTGGAACCGAAACAGTCGCGGGAGTGGCCGAAGCAAGTGTCACAATCGTGTTGGTTGCCTGGGCCTGAGAGATGGCAGCCGTCAGCGTTTGCGTGCCGCCAACCTTGATCGAACTACTTGCTGGCGTGAGTGTAATGCCAAGCACGACATTCACGCTCGCGGTGGCTGGAATACCAACAGCGGGTGGTGGTGTGGCCGTGATCGTAACCGGGCCACCGACAGAGACACCAGTAACATTGAATTGTGCGCTGGTCTGTCCGGCCAGAATGATCACGCTCGCCGGAACGGTGGCGATAGTTCCATCGGATGAAGCCAGTGAGACGGTCGTATCGGTTCCCTGCAGCGTTGGAATGCTCACCGTCATTGGTGCAGTAGCCCCAGCCAATACCGTTGTCGGATCGGGATTCAATAGCGTTGATGGCTGGAAGAGAATGGCACGCCCAGTTGCGAGCGCGTTTGCGTTGAATGAGTATGGCAACGCTGGCCCGGCGTTGCTGCTCTGGATGCCAACCGTCGCACTGCCACCGAGATCGCCAGCACTCGTGCCGATTACATTGGAATACTGCATCAGGATCGTGTTGCTACTCTCCGAGAGAATGATCTCGAAATCAAACGGCGTGGTGCCGAATGGAGCAACTCCGACCCAATCTGAGATCCATTGGACGACGAACTTGCGGTTGGGGGCCACACCAAGCGTCTGGTAGCGCACATCGGGATTGGCTTTAAGATCATCCCAGAATGGCAGAATCGCCGGCCCGAAGTCGTTTGTCGGCACGGGGCTATTATCGAGCGAAGTAGACGAACTCGCGAACTGGACATTCCCATTCGAACTAACAGTCAGCGTGCTATAGTTCGTGCCATAGAACTTGAACGAAAAGCCAATTGGGATATTAGGTGCAACCGTGTCATCTTCTGCCACGAGGATAGCCGTGCCAGTTGCGCTAATATCCTGGTATGCGAAGGTTGGGCCACCGACTTCGGTATCGTCGATGAAGGTATAGCCGCCAGCATCAGGGCCACCAGTCAGCGCCAATGCCGATTGTCCTGGGCCAAGCAGCGCGACAAGCCCAAGGGCGAAGACCATGATCAATGAGATAACACGAGCACGATGTTGCATAGAATAAACCTCTTTCGTTGAGCAGAGCCGAATACGCAGAGTATGAAATGGAAAAATATACTTCACAAGTGCCCTAAAAGTATAGCCTTACCCTCTGCAATCGGCAGTGACAATTAAGTGACAGAATACTGCCAAACTACAGCCACCCGTGGAAGCAGTGCTGAAATTGTATGGATATATCGAAATGGTTGCAGGAACGGGCGTAATTCATTCGCACAACCTGTTTCTGCTCAATCTGTATGGATCAGCAAGATGTCGAGCCGTTCATCTTCAAGCAAATAGCTCGACAATGAGCGCCTGTAGTTTTTGTGTTGATCGCGGATACTCAAAAAAGAGGCTATCTCCGTTTTCTGAATAGGCAAGCAGAGCAGCGTCAATGGTGTTGAATACGTGAGGACATGCAAACCTTGCAATTGTACAGGCTAGTCGTGAGCTCAACTATGTTCTGTACACTCCTTGATTGCTCAACTGCTATAGTCCTCTTGTGGCCGATCAATAGTCTCTTTGATGGAGGAACCTTCTATGTTACGAGTAACTGCTGATGTCTTTTCAGGGCGTTCTAATCCAGCCTGGATCATTACCGATGAGCGTGAGGCCCAGGCGACGCTGCGCGCAATCAGCCGCGATAGCAACGCAACCACCGATACTGCGCAGGCCGAGGGCGGGCTGGGATTTCGCGGCCTACTCGTCGAGTCATTGACTGATGACCTAACATATGATGCCGATCAATCGACTCAGTTCTATGTTCCTGTTGGATCATCTGCGAGCAGTTCACAGAGCAATGAGATTGCGGAACGGCTGATTGGGCAGATCACGCAGGCAACAGCAGACACACAGGTGGCCCATGATGCGCTGCCATTGGATGCGGCGCTACAGCAGTTTCTGCTCGATCAGTTGATCAGCAGTAGTCGTACATCAGGGCCAGATAGCAATATCGCACCAGAGGCGACGGAAGCTGCTGGAACCGAGGATGATGCGGCTGTCACATGTTATATTGAGTATGCCGCCTATAACCCGAACTTCTGGAACAACAATGCGACCATTCTTTCGCGCAACAATTGCTACAACTATGCCAGCAATAAGCGCACCGATACGTTCGCACAGCCCGGCCGTGGCTCTGGCCATATCTATACCGCGATCACATGCCCGGCAGTCACAGCCGCAGCGCTCTCGGATGGCCTGCATCATCGCTATGTTTGCTTCCCAACAACCCAGGCACCCCGCTATCTGGTAGCGCTGGTTGTGGCACCAGGGCCAGGCTTTATCGATTTCCACTGGTATCGCAAGAACACCGAAGGCTTCTGGAGCCATAAGCCTGGCGGCACCAAGGTTCGCAATGTGGACAATAGCAATGTTCTCATTCTGAACCCGGAGACCTGTAACCGTGGGCCATACACGCGCTTCTGTGGCTACTTCTACACCTGCAAGAGCCAGAGGATCAATTAACCAGCATTGCACTGTGCGTAGCGTTGCTCTTCGCGGTATGATCCAGGTCATGCTGATGATACTGCTTGCCGGTTGTGGTATGGCAGAACCAACAGCACAAGGAGAAGGAACGATGCGCGCAGAACTGCAACTCTTCAGTGGCCGCCCGAACCCAACCTGGAATCTCACCCAGGCTCAGATCGAGCAATTCAGCACACGCCTTCAAGCACTGGCTGAGATCCGCGATGGTGAAGCGGATGATGGCCTTGGGTATTGGGGGATCATTGTTCAGGCGATCACTCCAACAAACGGAAACGGCACGATGCGCCAGATCACGATCTCGCGTGGGATCGTGATCGTGGAACAGGGCGGAAGCAGACGAACGTATGCCGACTCAAACCGTGAACTGGAACGTTGGCTGTTCCAGACAAGCCGCAACCAGATTGATCAGGCGATCTACGATATGATCGCTCGTGATCTTGGAATAACCTGACAAAGGAGCAACGATATGTCACCGCGACGACGACAGAAAGTAACAGCACCACACGAGAGCAGCGCCTCATCCGGCGCATTCAATCCACCAGGAGTGCCATTAGCCGATCCGCTGCCAGTGATCATCGGCCTCCCTGATGATATGGCCGATGAGCAGCTCGATCTGATAGTGCCACAACCAATCCAGCCGATACCAGCACCGATTGTGGCTCCCAAGCTCTGTATCATTAATCTAAAGGCAGGCTGCTACCGGATCATATTTCGCCCAAAGACGGGAGCGCAATTCTTTCAGGGGACACTGCGCGTCGATAAGTCCAGCGGCAGTACGACGATCAGTGGCGATCTCTACCGTTTTTTCAATATCGTGATTACGCCCCCGATAGTTACGCCAATCCCGATTCGGCCATTCAATATTCCGATCTATGCGCGTAATCAGTACTATTCGTATCTGAAAGTCACCGCGATACAGCAGAGTCCCGTGATCACCAGCGGCCCATGCCAACTGAAGCTAACTGCCCAGGAGTATGTGTATACACAGCCACCGGCTGGCTCGTTCAATGGCACATTTCCAAACGCTCCAGGCACACGCACTATCCAGATGGTGCTCGAACCAAAAGCTGCGCCAGCTGGCTTCACAAGTAGCTATTTTGAGGGCAAGCTCTTTGAGGGCGTCACCGAGAAGGGCACCATCTCGCTTGGCTGGGTCTCGGATTCCTTCCGCCGTGCAACACTTGAGATCGACACCCTGAAGAATGCGGTTGCACCCCAGCCCGTTCCAGCGCTCTCGGGCGGCGGTATCGAGGATTTTAAGAGTGTGTTCACGTCGGTTGGCTGGGATCTGAACGTCGTCTATGATCAGGTGAGCCTTGATCCACCAGTTGGTGTGAATCCCAATGACTGCTGGCCAAACGCCAAGTTGCACGAATTGATGCTTTCCGTGCGCAAGCTAACCACAAACCTGGATAAAGAATGGCATATGCATCTTGTCGTCATACCAGCCAAGATGGGCTGCAGCCGTGGCATTATGTACGATCAGATCGGCGTACCGCGTGAGGGCGTCGCATCGTTCAGCGATGATGGCTACCCAACAAGCGATTCGGCGAACTTTGGTGCGGCTGCGAACAAGAAGCAGCGCGATACTCCACGCGCCTTTCTGCGCAGCGCCAGCCATGAGGTTGGCCATGGGTTCAACCAGGTCCATCAGGAACAGGAACTTGGCTCGGATAATTCGATTATGACAACCACACCGAATGTTGCCAATGTGCTTGGCGGCCCGGCTAGTGGCCTGCCTGGGGTCTTCCCGAATAATATCAACCTTGGCTTCAATAATACATGTCGGCATCACCTGATCCATTTCCCAGATATTGCCGTGCGACCGGGTGGCATGACTTTTGGATCAGGGCATGGGGCAATTGCTGGCACAGATCGGCACTTCTTTGGCGAGGGCGAACTACAACTGAGCCTCACACCAGCCCAAACACAGATCGAACTTGGTGAGCCATTGCCATTGCGCTGGTCGCTGACCAACACATCCGCATCGCCGATTCCAGCACCATCGGATATTCGGATCGAGACGCATAACACCTTTATCTCGGTCACGAATCCGCATGGCACGGCCAAGCTCATGCCAACCTTTGTGATCGAGTGCGAGCATGTCGAAATGCGCTTGCTTCAGCCTGGCGATACGCTTGAGGCCGAGACACGGCTGTTCTGGAGTACCAACGGCTTCGCATTTGAATCACCCGGCAAACACAATATCGCAGCACGGATCACATGGACGTATAATGGGACACCACTTGGTGTGGAAGCCAACACAGAAGTGTGGGTCAACTTCCCGCAGAGCACGCAGGATAACGACGCCGCACCGGTGCTGCTCGATCCACAGGTGGGTATGTATGTGGCGCTTGGCGGTGCCAACCACCTGACTGATGCGGTTACGCGATTGCAATCGCTGACAGGCTCCGGTGCAACACTTGGAGATACCGAAAATCGGCCAAAGGCGCTGCGTGGATTTGATGGCATCTTGCCATCCTAAACCACAAACCAGCGGTTCCTGATCCCCCTCCCAACCCCTCCCCCACCAGTGGGAAGGGGTTGGGAGGGTTCATCATGGGGCCTGCCCCTCTCGCCCCGGTGTGGGTTAGCATTACAGAATTGATGGCACGCAACGTGCTTGATTCCTTGGAAGGGAATAGACAGGGATGGACTAGCATGATCACACATCGAAGACACAGGCTCTTGCGGTTCGTTGCCTCATATCAGTTCGGCTTGTATGGCATGCTACTGATTGTACTTGGAACAGCCTGCTCCCATCGTAACAGCGCAGGCCCAAGCAGTAGCTCAGGTAATCGGCGCGATCAGTTGGTTGGGCGATGGCGCAGGGTGACATCGGCGGCATGTGCCGAACTCTACCCTGCCGAGATCGAATTCTTCGAGAGCACGTTTCTGGCGCACAAAGGGCCGCAACAGCGCTTTATTACCTGGGATGCAGGCTCATATCGGATCAACCCAGATGGCACTGCGACACTCTCGACAGCAACCGACGAATTGATCGCCTACACAATGCGCCTCGCCAAAACACAGGTGCATTTCGTGGCACCTGATGGCTGCACATTCACCTATGAGCGCATCTAGCCAATTCATAAATATGGTTAGTGCTGCCCGTAACTGTCGATTGTAGGCGCATATTTGGTAGTAGTATGGTAGAGCCTATCTGCATACCTCAGAACGATGGATTCGATTGGCGACGATGCCGCAGAGGAGAATGAGATGCTCGACCCGATCCAGAATCCGGCTCGTCACGCTTGCCGCTGTGCTGGGCGGGCCGAATGCATGGAGGAGCAATGCGATGTCATCTGCTTAAACCGCTACTGGGGCTGACATGCAGATCTGAAATTTTGCCGATTTTGCTGCGGTGCAGGGAACCATGCGTGTTGGCGGCCTGAACCTCAAGGGCGCGTTTACCCGCGCATGGGTACCCAAGATGGCTGCTGTGTTCTTCAAATATTGCTCTTGCATACTGCCTTTTTCACATCTACAATACTATTCTGCATTACCTTTCGGGAGGAACCATGGGCTCTTCTTTGGATCATGTGGCCAACAAAGAGTCAACGACAAAGATGCATGCTCCCTCTTTGGAGCATCAATCAGGCGAGGCAGCGCCTGGATTGGCGCTCAATTGGCCCGTGGTTGCTCCACATGTGTCCCTCCCACCTCGGCTGCACTCGAGTAGCATGCTTGGCCTGCAACGAACGATTGGCAACCACGCAGTCGAACGGCTGATCCACCCTACGGTATCACGCCAGATAACACCGCCACCATTGCCTGTTGCGCCATTTCGTCTACAGCGCCGTTGTGCCCAATGTGAACAAGCTGCCAACACAGGCGGCCCACTTTGTCCTTCCTGCGAACGGCAACGCCAGGCGGATCGGATGAGTGGCGAGAACAAGCAAACGCTCCAGCTACAGCGCTTCCCTACGATTACCGATAGCCATCTCCTCAACCGCGATCCATCACCCAAGTTTGCTGCTTCTGCATCGGGTTTCACAGCGGTTCCACTGGCATTGCCCCTCAGCACCAACACAAATAAAGACATACGACCGCTCCAGCGTAGCCTTGTGCAACGAAATGTGCTAACCAATGCCTGGAACACCGTCACTGAGGCTGGCCCTGCTGTGGCACAGGCCATGCGCCTTGCGGCGAGTGTATTAGTCAATCCGTCACAACTTCCGATTGTGCTGGCAGCGATTGCCTGGGAGCAGATCCCAGAAGCCTTGAAGGGTCCAATTATTGATCAAATTCTACAGGCATGCCTGATGGTTGCGCGTTCGATGAATGTTCCAAGCCTGCCTGGTTTGCCGATCGGTACGATTTTGCAGCATGCTGCAATTGGCTTCCTGGAGCGTGCGCTGAGCTATCCTATGGGCATGAAGGTGCGTATTGCTGATCGTATGGCTCGCATCGTTCTCAACCCCAGCATGGATTTCTCAATAGGTTTTCTCAAAGGGTTGGTGGTTGGGCTGTGGGATGGGCTCACCGGACCATTCGTGTTGCTCTGGGATCTGATCAAGATCGGCTATGAGATTCAGGCAGCCCAAATGCGCTTCCTATCGCGCCTGCTGCATAGCGAGACACGGGCGCAGTTCGGCCAGCAGGTTCAGGCAGCGCTTGATCGGATTGGTCCACGAATCGCCCAGGTTGTTGGCCAATTGATGGGTGGGCGCAACAACCCGCAGGCAATTATGGATCTGATCGAGCAACTTGTTAATGCCGCACTTCGTCAGGTCGAATCGCTTGGTGCCTCGCTCTCCGATGCGCTGCTGCGCTTCCTGAACCGACCAGATCGTGAGCTTGGCGAGGGACTTGGCTGGCTCAGTGGCACAATCACATTCGAGGTGCTGTTGCTGGTGCTCACCGAGGGTGGTTATACGGTGCTGAAGGAGAGCCTGCAGGGCCTGAAAGTTGTCACACGGTTGATCGAGGCTGGCGCACAGGCCTGGGAAGCGATTGGCCCTGTGCGTGCGGCACTATCGGGCTTCCGCAGGTTTGCACAGAACAATCGTGCCATAGCACCGCTGCTAGAAGCGATTGAAGAGGTCTTCGCACTGCTGATCAAATTCCTGCGCTTCTCCTATGGCGCTGGTGGCCCGGCTGGTGCTGCGGAACGGGCAGGTGAGCATGGTGCAGCAGCCACTGAGCGCGGTGCCGCTCGCGAGGTTCGGGTCGCCGATACGGCAATGCACGAGACGCACGAGATCACGCTACTCGCCGATGGCCGCCTCATCCGCTGCAGCGATAGGTGCATAGAGCTGGCAGAGAGCATTGCTGAACGTGCAGCACACCTCCCTGCAGAAAGTCAGCCGCTTGTTGCTGAGGCCCAGCAGATCGCCAGTGAGGCGCGAGCGCTAAAAGCAAATACGGCACTCTCTGATGCAGAGCGAGCTGCACAAGAGCAGGCACTTTTAGAGCGAGCTGGAGCGCTTGAACGTCAAACTGCGATTGCAGAACGCGAGGTGCTGGTGCAATTAACTACTCCAGCACGGCGGCCTGTGCAGTCCTGCCGAGATTTGCTTGAGCGCAATCCTGAGCTTGGTCAGTTCAAGGGACAACTGAAGAACATCGAGGACGAGATCGAGAAGGCCTCCAATGTGGTACTGGGTAAGGACGGCGCGCAGATGCGGCCACTGGTTGAGGAGGAACTGCGTAGCCTGGAGCGGCAGGCCCAGGAGCTTGAGGCACAGATGCGCCAGGCTGCGCCAGATGTGCCAACCGCACCAGTACCCGAAGTGCCAGCCTTCGTTCGTGAAAACCGCGTGCCGCTCCGATCAGAAACATTCCTTGCCGACGCGGGCCGTTTCACATCCACTGGTAAATCAATTAAGGGTGCAACAATTTATCGTGGTGCAGATGGTAGATATTATCATATTGACACTCTCCATACGGGCAGCACTGCTGAGATCGAGTTCTATAATGCTACTGGCTCAACGCATCTGGGAACCATGAATCCAATTACTGGCGAAGTTATCGGAGGCCCAGTCAAGGGCCGATCCCTTGATCGCTACCTCTAATATCAATTAATATCAATTCGCATGCTGGCAGATTAGGGTATGCTGTTCGGCGTCGCATCCGATACTTGCCTGGCAGGCTGAATGCTAGACCATGGCATGTAATCGGTAGCAAAAGCTGGATCTTTGTTCATATAATAATCTATGTTTGGAAGGGCTTTGGCCCACCACAGTGCGGTGCGCGATAGCGCATCATGGACGCTTTAGCGTACTAGAGGTTCTATGGAACGGCAAACTCCACATCCAACTCAACAATTGTCGTTGCCGGGCGATGTCTATCGCATACAGCGTCGGCCTGGCACAGCACAACTTATTCTCAATGACAACTACCAGGGTTTGCGCGTATTCGATCCATGGTCGGCCAGCAATAACATACAAGCTGCGTTTCCTGATGGATATGACAGCACTGGTATTGTGCATGTATGGTGTTTTCGTGCCGATGGTCAAGCTGCACTCGTGCTTAATGCGGAAAGCCACATTGCAGCATGGATGCCATTGTCGCTCACCGATCCACACGCTGGGCAGGCATTTATGTTCCCTGCTGCATATAACCCATTGCATGTACGCTGCCTTTGGGAAGATGACACACTGCTAATTACGGACAAATCACAATCATTTCTGAGGCTGGTCTGGTCGGATGGGCAGCCAACACTCATTCCATCAACGAGCCTTGATGTACGCATCCAGGAACCTATTTGGCGTCGCGCGCTTGACCGCCTACCGCAAGCCTGTACAATATTACGGCAAGAGGCCGATACACAGCGCATGTTGTACTATGAATACACCGAACAACTCGCTCGGATCGGCATTATTAGTTGGCGTAACCAATCTGAAGATTGGTCGATCCCTGCACCGGATACGGTGTTTCGTCTCGCAAGCAGCAGTCAGTCGTTGTTCGTTCTTCAAGAGAGTGAAGTTCAACAGTGGAACCGCGATGGCGCACTTGAGGCGATTTATGCTGCCCCAACTGGTTATCGTTGCTTCGATCTTGACACGCTCGCAACTCATAACAACACAGTAACACTAGCAGTGCTTTGTACGCCGGAAAGCGGATCAATGGTCGATCAATTGCTGCTCTATACACTGGAAGATGAATAAGAACGATGAACAGCTCTATTCATTCAGAAACACATACGCTCGACAGCACGCTCATTCTTTTCGATTTGACGCATAGTTCCACACTTATACTTCACGCCCTAACCCTTGAACTTACCACTCTTGGCGGTGAGCCAATCGAGGCCCGTCTCCAAGTCAAGGTCGATGCAGCGCTCTATGCGCGAATCAGTGCAGATGCGCTCTTCGGGTTGCACATGAATGCTCGCCACCCAAAAGGGACCGAACTGCCGCCTGATGTTTCCGTACTACTTGATCTGATCCTTAGTAGCGGGATGCTGGTACGATTGAGCGGCTGCCGAAGTGCTGCCGATGCCGCCGACCTGCTGCTGCGCTGGAATCGCATTCAACCTGATGATGCCCTGTTTGCTACCAACAACTGGTTGGCTATCAGGATACATTCGGATGATGGTGCAAATAGCTACACAACAGTGTGGGCGGAGTTTGCTCCAAGCAGGTTGGCCCGCGATCTCGCCGATGGGCGTATTGGCGCGATCATTGATCTGCTTGGTACGTTTGGCACGGCCCGTGATGCTATGCCAACTTCACCGATTGCAGAACTCCCAGCACTCATCGATCAGCTTGTTATCTACCTGAAGAGCGAGCATTGGCCCTACCTGCCACTGGAAGGGCAATCCGCTCTCCAGCTCGCCTATCAGGGCACACATGCAACATGGACATGCTTCGCTCGTGTGCGCGAGGAGCAACGCCAGCTTACCTTCTACTCAATTTGCCCGATACGCGTGCCAGCAAACCGCCGAGCAACACTAGCTGAGTTCATCACCCGAGCGAACTATGGCCTGATTATTGGCAACTTTGAACTGTATCTGAATGATGGTGAGCTACGCTATAAAACGAGCATTGACGCAACTGAGGCACCGCTTACATCTGGCGCACTACGACGCGTTATCGCTGCCAATGTACAGACGATGGATCGCTATCTGCCCGGTATTTTTATGGTTATTTCTGATCAGCTACCACCTGTTGATGCTATAGCGCATGTCGAGGGTAGCCAGTGACGATATGACATCGGATCAAAGCCGCAGCATGGCTGATTCAGCAGTACAATAGCTGGGTACAATGGCAATCAAGAAAGTGAGCGCGAATCCCATGCAGTATACCCATCTCGGACGCACCGGCCTGAGCGTTAGCCGCCTGTGCCTTGGTACGATGAACTTTGGCCCACAGACGAGTGAGGCCGATAGTTTTGCGATTATGGACCAGGCGCTGGAGCAGGGCATCAACTTCTTCGATACCGCAGATGTCTATGGAGGGAAGATTGGTGAGGGTATCACCGAGCAGATCATCGGGCGCTGGTTGGCCCAGGGTGGCGGGCGGCGCGATGCAATCGTGCTGGCAACCAAGGTGTATAACAAAATGGGCGAAGGCCCGAATCAGCGCGGCCTCTCGGCCTACCATATTCGTAAGGCCTGCGAGGATAGCCTGCGGCGTATGCAGACGGATCATATCGATCTGTATCAGATGCACCATATTGAGCGCAGCACGCCATGGGAGGAGATCTGGCAGGCAATGGAGCAACTCGTCCGTGAGGGCAAGGTTATCTATGTCGGTTCCAGTAATTTCGCTGGCTGGGATATTGCCACAGCCCAGAGTAGTGCGATTACTCGTCACTTTATGGGGCTGGTTTCGGAGCAGAGCCTGTATAACCTCAATGCACGAATGATTGAACTAGAAGTGATCCCCGCCTGCCGCCACTACGGGCTAGGCCTGATTCCCTGGAGCCCGCTTGGTGGTGGGCTATTGGGTGGTGTGCTGCAGAAGGCCACCGAGGGCCGGCGCTCCGATGCCCGACAGCAACAGCAGATCGAGCGCTATCGGCCACAGCTGGAAGCCTATGAGCAGCTGTGCAAAGAACTTGGCGAACAGCCCGCCGATGTCGGGTTGGCATGGCTCCTACATCAAACAATCGTCACAGCGCCAATTGTCGGGCCGCGCACCCAGGAACAACTCACTGGCAATCTGCGTGCTTTAGAGATCACCCTCTCGCAGGAGACACTGAAGCGGCTTGATACGATCTGGCCTGGCCCTGGCGGCGCAGCACCCGAAGCATATGCCTGGTAGAAGCTTTTAGCTTTCAGCATTCAGCTGTCATCCATCAGTATTCAGCACACTGCGGACTCATGGAAATTGACGAAATCATTGGCAGGTGGAATCGTTCCTCCATCCGCAGGCTGATGAAGATTGATCAATGAATCGGGGATAGAGCATGGCGCATCCATCCGCAGGCTGAAGCCTGTGGCAAAGGGAAAACGAACCTCTAGCCGCAGGCTTCAGCCTGCGGATTCAGGGGAGTTGTATCTCGGGTGTCAGCACAATCAGTTGGCGGCGGTTGTTGCCATCTGGATACCAGAAGGTCAGGCGTGCGGCGGCAACAAGTGCTGTGCCAGTGGGCAATGTTGGGTCGGGCAGCGGAATCTGAAAGCTTGTTCCTGGCTGAATGCTGGTGGCACCTCCGGGAAGCACGCCAGATGTCACCAGCGCACTGATCTGATCGAGTGGCAGTACCGCTGTTTTGAAGGGGATCGCGGCATAGCCGCCGCCAACCTGCGGCACCTTCTTAGAAAGCTCCAGCTGGGAGCGCATAATCGTTGCGGGGTTTGTCGAATCAACGAGTAGAAGCATCCAGGGCTGCGTGCCAAGTGTTGTCAGTGTCACATGGCCAACAAACTGATCATTGGTTCGCTGTGCATCGAGCTTCGCCTCCGCCGCGCGTAACGGCTGATCGGTGAGTTTGAGAGCCAATGCCAATAGCAAATCTTCAAACTGGTTGACAGTTTGGTCGGTAAGTGTGCCCTTTATGGTAATCTCGGTTGCTTGGCCATCGGCCACTATCTTCAGTGCCCGGTTGATCGCATCGGGCGATGGTTGGCCATAGCTACCAGCATGTGCATGCAGATTATTATCGGCCAGGAAGCTACGCAACGCAGCGAGTTCGGTAGCAGGTGCGCTGCCGCCGAAGAATCCAACCCGAGTGAGGCTCTTGGATGGGAGCGACCAGGAACTGCCAACGAACAGTTCGGCCTGTCCATCTGGCCGCAGTTGTAGATCGATATCGACCGGCATTCGCCCGCCACTGGCCCGGTACGAGATTTCAAGTTGTTGAGGCATAACGCCACTCCCTGTCTTCGTTTCAGATGCCGGGCTTGCCGATTGGGATGTACCACAGCCAATCAGCACCAGCATATAGCAGGCAAGCAACCACAGGCGCTGGTACTGTCGTGTGGATCTCTGCTTGCTCATTGCGATCCATTTCTTACCATTGCTGAGATACCCGGAAATTCGGATTGTACGAGATTTGCGGCCTATCATTTTACACAAGTGCATAGGCTGGTTCGCCCGCCCGCCGATGGCGATTGATCCAGTTCACAAAATAGTTCAGATGGCGCGGCTCGATGGTTCCGCCACCACCCATGAGACTGTTCGATGTATAGGCTGTCACGCCTGCTGGATCGGTGCCAACGACTGTGGCAGTTGGATCAGTGGCTGCATTCGTGCCGACGGTGGCCTGGTAATTGACCGCTGAGAGGTTATATTCATCCGGATTGCCAAGCATATGGCCAAATTCGTGCAGCGGCGCAGTGTTCTGAACACCCGCGTAGGCCGTCGCACGATAGCACCAGTTGCCCGTATTGTACTCTGGCCATTTCGCATCAAGCCGCGAATCGATGTTGACGGTATGGTGCGGGCTGCCAGCATCGGCGATCATACTGATGCGGATCGGAAGATTGCGCTGGGCATTACGCAGGCTCTTGATATTATCCCAACCTGCTTCGATATTGGTCTTCCAGTTGGTCACCAGTCGGGGTTTATCGGCAGCAGCCTGACGATCCCAGAATGGATAGGTGAACGCAATCCGTACCACAACCTGCACATGATCGCGGTAATAGGCGACATCAAAGCCACGATTACCCGTAAAGGTCCGCGATTCGAAATTAAACCCTGGTCCCTCGTCTTTGTCGACCTCAAGCGTCTCATTCCAGTCTTCATCAAGCGTTTCCTCATCGATCAGCCCTTGATCGAGCATGCGGCTGATCGTCTGCATCTCTTCGGCAGTGACGAATGTAACTAGCAAATCGCGCAACCCAACCAGAGTCTTGGCAATCGTCAGGTCGGCATCGCTGAGTGCCGAGAGTGTCGCCCGAATACTGGCATAGGTTGGAGTTCCAGCCAGCGCCGTTACCAGCGTTGTTGCGGCAGCAGGGAATGCACCCTCGGTGCCATATTCAAGCAGCAGGCGGGTCTGCCAGTAGGAATGGTTATCGAAGGCAGCATCGATGCGGCCCATCAGCGTGCTATTGGTCACAACCGATGCACGGGCAGCGGCATCGGCGGCACGAATAAGCGCCCAGACTGCGGCAGTGGTCGGCGTATCAAGCAGCGCCTGGTCGATCCGATTATTGAGTGTATCGCCAAGTGCGATCATCAACGCATCGCGATCTGCGGCTCCAGCGGCTTCGATCAGCCGATTAAGCAGGACGCTATCGCCAAGCACTGCCTGTTTTTCTACAGGAGTGGCAGCAGTGATATGTGCACGAATATCGGCGCTTGTTGCACTGCGGTCCAGCAGCGTGCCAAGCCGTGTGCCAATCGGCACCTCCAGCAGCGTCATCACATTCAGCACTTCGGCCTGGCTGAGTGCAGCATACAGCCGGTCGCGCAGCGCACTGGCCTCACGAACAGTAGCGCGGTCGGCGGGAGTTGCCGTAGTGATCGCAGCAATTGCAGCGGCAGGGTTGGGCGGGCTGGCATCGAGTGCTGCTGTCACCTTGCCGATCAGCGTCTGTGGTTCGGCAGGGGTCGCAGCTGGTGCTGCACCGCCATCGGGCGCAACACCCGCATCTGGGGGAGCACCCGCAGCGGGAGTCGCGCCGGCATCTGGGGTGGCTCCTGGCACTGGCAGGCCAATCAGCGAACAGACCTGGGCATAGGTTGGTTCGCCCATTTCATTTTGCATACGGGCAACCAGTGCCGTATTTTCCTTGATCTGGAGTTGCTCAGCATCAGTCGCATCGGTTAGCAGCGCAAGGATGGCGGGATCATCGGCACCCCATCCATCGAGTGCAACATCGATCCGGTCGGCAACCGAGGAAGCCAGCGAGCGCATCACCCGCAGCATATCAGCTTGGTCGAGTTCATCGCGCAGGCGCACCATGAGCGTGGTATTACTGCGAACTTCAAGGCGTTGCGCTTCGGTAGCCGCCGCAGTAATGGCAAAGATTGAATCCTCATCGGTGCCGATTCCATCCATGGCCATATTCAATCTGTCGGCCAGTGATGCACCAAGCAGTTCGAGTGCCCGCAGCATCTCCGCCTGATTCATGTCATCGCTGAGGGCTTCCATGAGCGCTCGGTTACGCAACGCAGCCTGTTTCTGGTCGGCTGGAGCGACACTAATCGCATCATAGATTTCCTGCTCTTCGGTGCCAGCCCCTTCGATTGCCGCATAGATCTGTTCGGTGAGCGAGGCACCCAGTTCACGCATCGCCCGCCCGGCATCCTCCTGGCTGAGATCATCGCGCAGACTTCGCATCAGCGCCGCATTGCGTAACACCATCTGTTTTTGATCGGCGGCAGCGCCACCAATGGCCGCCCAGAGTGCCGTATCATCGGTGCCAGCGCCACTGATCGCATTATTGATCTGATCGGCAAGCGGCGCACCGAGCTTTTGCAGTGTCTTGGCCATATCCTCGCGATCAAGTTCATCGCGCAGCCTGGCCATGATCCGTGCATCATCCATAATCCCCTGGCGCTCGCCGGGATTGGCATCTATCGCATTCCAGATCGCATCCTCATCGGTGCCGATTCCATCCATCGCACGGGTCAGATCGTCGGCAAGATTACGCTGAATGAACAGCCGCTGGATGGCATTTTCTGGCTCTTCGATCCCCTCGGATGTATGGCGTTGGATGACCGAGCGCTGGATGGCGTTTTCCGGCTCTTCGATCCCTTCGGATGTATGGCGCTGAAGCGCGGCGATCATACGCTGGAGGTGTTGATTACCCTGCACCCTGCTGATCGCCGCTGTCATTTGGCGGCGCTGGCGCGGCGATGTTTGCGAGGCAGTACGCAAGAGGGAAGTCGATGGAGCAATCTGAGCATCAACCGCCTCAGCCGATGGTGATTGTGTCGAGTCAATCGTTGGCTGCTGTGCCACTGGCTCAGGGGCATTAGTGGGCTGAGAACGCTGCGGCATTGCAATCTCCAGAAGGGCGAGTGTGCTATCGAAACGTGGGACGCCAACGATCCTACTGAGGTATCATATCACGCGACACAAGCAATTCTCACTCATTCTTGGAGCGGATTTGGGATCGGTCCCATAAATGGCATAAGCTACTTCTTGCGACTGAAGGATGGGCTATAGAGGCACAAGCTTTTGTAGCTCTACGGCCCTCGATATTGCGGTTGCGCCTGCATTTAGTTTTAGTTGATCGGGACGATTTGATACGTCTCTTTCCATTCGATCAACTCGATATTATTGCCATCGGGATCGGAGATAATAAAGCGATCTGCTCCAGGTATTGGAATATCTTCGCGAGTAGCGATACCCTTGGCTTTGAAATATTCGCGACCAACCAGGGCATCTTCAATTGCTAGCGCAATATGGCGTGGGCTGACCGGATCTGATTGGGCGGCTGGCATCAGATGAATATGCTGATCGCCGATCTGGAACCAGCGCACCCGTGCGCCAGCTGGTGGAAACGTGGCGGGAATGCCGATCTCCTGCAAGCCCAGCACCTCTTTGTAGAAGGCAATCGCCCGTTCCATATCGCTGACAAGCAGCGAATAATGGTGGATACCATGCAGTTTCATGTGTTCCTCACACAGCAGCATCGTGCTATTCAATCGAAATACCCAGCTTCGTACAGATATCGCGAATATATGCGACACTTGCCGCATTCTCTTGATCAAAGGCATCCGTCGCAACGACGGTATGGCTATAGCCGCCATGCGATGCAGCCAGGCCACGTGAGACACCAGGCACATCTTCCAATTCTATCGAGATCACCCCGTCGAAGCCAACCTCTTTGAGTGCGCGCATCAGCGCTTCCCAATCGATCTTGCCCTTGCCTGGCCGCCAATGCACATTGGTCAGGCCATCATTATCGGAGAAGTGGCAATGGAAAATGCGGCTGCCGAGTTGATACACGACGGCGTGCGATAGCTCACCGAGCGGGAACAGATGGCTTGGATCGAGGTTCATACCAAGCGCTGGTGATTGCACATGTTCGATCAGGCGTAACATACTGGCGGCACTGGTCATATAGCGATGCGGATGTGGTTCGAGCGCAAATTTGATACCGGCATCCTCGCAGATCGTGCAACAGCGCCGAATAACATGCACATAATCGTGCCAGTTCTGCTGCCAATTAAGGCCAGCAGGGTAATCCACCTGAAATACCTGCACATGCGGCAGAACCGTAATATGTGGGGCCGGAATTTCAAATGGATAGCTGGAAACCGAATTCATGATACCAGTACCAAGCTCGACGGCGACCTCGACTGCGCGCTTAAAGTGTTCAACTGCTGCATCACGATCACTCTTGTTGGGGCTGGCCATGCCTTTTGGGGTCGAGACAAATTCGGAGAGAATCAACCCTTGATCATTAAGCAGGCCTTTGAGATGCGTAATAGTTTGGGGCGTGTAGTATTCATCGAGGGCGTTGCGATTCCAGGCAATCAGCTCAACTGCCTTGAAGCCTAATGCGGCAATCCGCTTGATACCAGCATCGTACGGGGTATCCCACTTGAACGGCCAGACCGACGCGCCAAATTTCATGACCTATCTCGCTTTCCTTCATTGGCGAATACGAGCAGGAAACATGGGAACAGGGGTTCACTAGATGTCACTGGCGAGGAGAGGCTCGATTATAGTACGCGATTATGCTGCTTGTCAATCAAGTGATGCACGAACGCTGTTCAGCCTCAGCGCACTATTGCAATCGGCCGCACGGGCGAACCAGTCGCGCCAACAAATTTGAGCGGTGTGCAGACAAACGTAAACCGATATGCCTGTGCTATGGCAAGCTCACTGAGCCGCAGATTCTCGATAATATAGATGCCATGCTGAACCAGTAGGATGACATGGCCAGGCAGGGTGCAGCCAAGTTCTGGGTCACGCAATCCGAGCACATCCCAGGCCATGGTATCTGCCCCAACGGCCAGAACCTTGTGCTTGGCCAGCCAGCGCGATGCATCAGCGGCCATGCCTGGGCCAGCCAGATACGCCGTTGTATCGCTCCAGTTCTGTTCATTCCCCGTATACACAAGCACGACATTGCCTGGTTCGATCACCAGATGCTGCATTGCACAACATGCCTCCAGTTCGGCAGCAGAGACAGCATAACCAGGTGGGAGTGCGGGCAGATTGTGGTATGCCGCCAGATCAAGCAGCACACCAGGAGCCACCATTGGCGCGATGGTCTCGACTCCATGCTTCGTAAAGCCATATGGCGTCTGGGTTTGCGAATCGACGGCAATCCCGCCACAGAGCATCATATCGCTTGCCTGGTGGCATAGTGCATCAATATGGGTGCCACTATGCTCCATGCAGACGATCATGCCAGATGAGCCAGAACGTGGGCCATCCTGGCCGAAGCTATCCTGATGGCGACGATAGAGCACATACTGATAGCCAGGCTGGTGTGCTGGGTGAATCGGCATGATGCTGGTACGTGGTTGCTCCAGATCGAAGACACGTTCCGATCCATGCCCTGCCGGATGAGTTGCTTGATTCTGCATGATTGTGCCTCACAGCTCTTCAACACATCTCTTCAGCGATTGAAATCTTGCAGCGCTGGCGCGTATACGAGCGCAGGTAGCGTATCATTGCATTGCTGTGTATCTGCTGCACTCCTGATTATGTTCTCACTATTAAATTATGCTACATTTGCAGCGGTGTACATACACATTTCCGGTATTGTATTAGATTGGCGTATAACGATGCTGTTATCATCTCCTATTCCGCGCCATTGGCATCCTAGCATACGCATCCAACTCATGCTCGCTTCTGCGTTGATCTGCGCTATTCTGACTGGTATATTGGCGCTGGCCTTGACTGGCTTGGCATACCTGCGGACAGAAACCCAGCATGCTATTGCCGTGGTGGGCGTGAAAAGCCAGCTCGCTGATGATGTGGCGATTGCAACGCTGCTCTGCCGCCGCTACGAAAAAGATATACTGCTCAATGTTAATCAGCCATCGGTTCGTGCAACCTATCTGAAACAGTGGCAAGCAGCCTATACTGATCTTCAGCAAACAATTGAGCAGTATGCCGTACTTGCAAGTTCGGATGCAGAACAACAACAGGTTGAGCTATGGCGCAATGAGAGTAGCACATACCGGCGAGCAGTACTTGATGTTGAACAGGCTATTGCGAATGGCACGTTGACAACATCCCCAGATGCGAATGCTGCGCTGACGCCATTTAAAGACTCCATCCGCAAATTGACAGATTCGGCCCAGAAGCAGGCTGATGACGATGGCCTGGTTCTCCAACAAGCGAATGTTCGCTTGACGACGATCACCGATCAGTTCTTTCAAATCCTTATCGGGCTAGGCATTATCGCCCTTGCACTCACCATCGGCTGGAGTATCCTGTTTCCCAGCCGGCTGCTCAAACCGATCGCTGCGCTTCAGCAGGTTACGCAGCGGTTTACCCATGGAGAATTGAGCGCCCGTGCGGATCTGGTGCGAACGGATGAAATCGGATCGCTGGCCAACAGCTTCAACCAGATGGCCCAACGGATCAGCCAACAGCTTATTGAATTGGACCAGAGCGCGCTGGTCCAGCAGCAGAACGAGCAATTACGCGCGTTATTGGATATGGTACGGGATTTGGAAATCCCAGCGATCCCGTTGATCGATCATGTGTTGTTAATCCCACTGGTCGGTCATTTTGATACACGACGCATGCTGCTCATCCAGGAACATACTTTGAAGATCATCCATGCTCAACACACCCGAACCATCATTCTGGATCTCAGCGGAATCTCCATGCTCGACACAAGCGTTACACATGCTCTGGAACAGTTTACTGCAGCGGCCAATCTATTGGGTACGCACACAATTGTCACTGGTATTAATGCACAGGTATCCCAGGCTATCACGCACCTGGGAGTAAGATTTGAGCATGTGCATATAGCCGCCCATGTGCAAGAAGCCATTACATCCGTTCTCCAGGCTCGACGAAATAGCCAGTAGCATCTCGCTGTCACACCCACACTGAACATCAGTATTATCAGCGCTCCTCGACGCACCTGCTCCAGGCGTATGCCTGCAGCGGGTGTGTCGATTCAGATCATAGTTCTAATATACGGTATCATGCACAAGGAGTAGCCTAGTGAACGTTTCCAATATCATTGAAGCGCTACTGGAGAGAACAATGATCCATACCCGTCTCACTCATGCTCTTATTATTGCACTGATTCTGGCACTCTGCGTTCGTTCGCAACCCACCCCGACTCATGCTGCACCGCACCAGCAGGGCGCTCAGGCACCAGTGATTGCTTCATACAAGATGGATGTGCAGCTTGATCCGGTGGCTAAAACCGTTAGCGGCACTGAGCATATCACCTATACCAATCCATCCAAAGATACGCTCAATGAGCTGTATCTGCGCCTGTATTTACGCGCCTTTCGCGATCTGAACACAACCTGGATGCGTGAGTCGGGCGGGGTGAGCCGTGGGTTTCCGATCAAACCAGATGAACTGGGCGATATCACGGTTCACACACTCACATTGGCCGATGGAACGGATTTGCTGGCAACAACAACGCTCAGCGATACGCTGATGCGCGTGCCACTGCCGCGCCCGCTTGCCGCTGGCCAGCAGATCGAATTGGATGTGAGCTGGACGAGTAAGCTGCCACGGGCCTTTGCGCGAACTGGCTATGGCGGCAAGAACGACACCTTCTTTATGGTTGGCCAGTGGTACCCAAAGCTGGCTGTCTATGATCGAGGGCAGTGGGATACCGAACCCTGGCACGCCAATGCAGAGTTCTTTAACGACTTTGGAGCCTATGATGTGACGATCAGTGTGCCATCTGGCTATGTTGTTGCCGGGGTTGGTATGCCAACCAACCCGCCGCAAGAGCGTGATGGGCGCTCAGTTTCTCACTACACTGCCGATGATGTCACCGATTTTGCATTTGCCGCCTCGCCCGATTTTCAAACCAGAAGCGCCAGGGCAGGGAATGTCGAGATCATCCTGTACTATTTGCCAGAACATGCCGCATCCGTGCAGGAATATCTTGATGCTGGCGTTGGGACGATCACCACGCTCAGTCGCTGGTTTGGTCAGTATCCGCACCCGCGCCTGACGATTATTGATGTACCAAATGATGCCGAGGGCGCTGGTGGCATGGAATACCCAACGCTGATCACTGGAGGCACGGGCGGCCTCCCAGATGGCTCCGGCTTCGTCGCATATGTCACCGCACACGAGATTGGCCATCAGTGGTGGCCGATGCAAACCGCCACCAATGAGGCTACTGAACCATGGCTGGACGAAGGGCTGACCGAATATAGCGGTGCGCGCTATAATGCCGATGCTGGCGATACGCTTGGCTTTGGCCCATTCGCCATCGGCCCGGCAACCTTTGAGCGACTCAATTATATGAGCGCTCCACTCGGCAAACCACTCAATCAACCATCCTGGAACTATTCCAGTGGCGGCTATGGCGCGCTGATCTATGCCAAGACTGCTCTTGGGCTATGGACGCTCGAACGAACTGTTGGCACCGAGCGCTTCCACAAGGCCATGGCCGAATATCTCACGGTCTATCGCTTCAAACATCCCCGTGCAGCAGATTTTCGAGCAACGCTCGAACGCTCACTTGGGCCACAACCCTGGTTCTTTGATGAGTATGTTACTGGTGGCGAAATTGATTACGCAATTGGCGACCTCAACCCAAATGGAGATCGCGTAACGATTATACGCAAGGGTAGCGTTCGTGTGCCCGTTGATCTGCGCCTAACACTGGCCAGCGGTGCCGTGACAACCAGTGTGTGGGATGGGCAGAATGAAACGACAAGCATGCCCGCACCGAATGGTCAACGGATTGTGCGCGTCGAGATTGATCCCGAACGCAAGCTCCAGGCCGAACGAATCATCAGCGATAATGGGGTAAGTGTGGAGCCACTGCTTGGCCCGGCGGCACAGCTTGGCGGGCGGTTGATGTTTGTGTTCCAGAGTATTGCACAATTAATTGGACTATTTGGGTAAGATCAGAAATATGGGGAGAACTGTTGAATATACTTGCCGCAATTGTTGGTGGACTCAAGAATGCCAGCCGATTTAGGCTTGTGCTGCCATTATATCTTGGCGTTCTACTGTTGAGCCTCATCCAGATCTGGCCATTATTCGGCAATACAGCGCTGTACAACCCGGTGCTTGGCGCGCTTGCCGACCATACCGCCGATGTGTTTGTTGATCTGGTAACGAATGCGCCAGATGCAGCGGCCAGCACGGCGGCGGCATGGAGTGGCCTAACACTGCTGCTCACATTGCTGGTTGGAGCTATCTATAACCTGTTCTCGGGTGGCATGTTAAGCGCCTGGGCTGGCACACGATCCTTCTGGGCTGGTAGCCGCTACTTCTTCCTGAGTTTTATGGGCCTTGGGTTCATTCTGGGCTTCCTGCTAGTGATCGCCATCGCCATCGGTGCTGGTATTGGAGTGGCATTTGGTCTAACAGCCGGGTCGATTACCGCCATCATATTGGCGCAGTTGGTGAACCTGTTTGGCGAATATGCCCGCGCCGCAGCAGTGACCCAGAATCGGCGTAATCCGTTGCTGCTGCTTGGCAGTGCGATACGCATTGTTCTGCGTAACCGAGCGGGCACACTCAGCCTGGCGTTGATTGGCCTGGCACTCCATATTGGCGTTGCACTGCTGTATAGCACGCTTACCAATCGGATCACCGGTTTCCCAATGACCATCCTGCTTGAGCAGGGCGTTGTGCTGGCCTGGCTATGGATTAAGGCATTGCGGCTGGCCTGGGCGTTGAGTGTTACTTCACAAGTAACTGTCGAATCAGCTCTGTGAGTTGTTTGAGGCGTATTGGTTTTGCGAGATAGGCATTTGCACCAGCTTCCAGGCAATTGGCCTCATCACCTGGCATCGCCAATGCGGTCAGGGCAATAATTGGAATATGGGATATCTGCGAATCGGCGCGAATTGCACGCATGGCTTCGAGGCCATCCATGCCAGGCATCTGCACGTCCATCAGGATCAGATCGGGGATGTATGACTGGGCGATTTCAATGGCTTCAAATCCATTCTTTGCCACCAAAAGCCGAAAGTTTTGCATGGTTAGATAATCCGAGAAGGTACTAATATTCATCTCGTTATCTTCGGCAATCAGTATCACCGGCATTGCAATAATCGGTGTGATCGGCATTATTGGCAGCATCGGCATCATGGAGGAGAGTTTAGCTGATGGCGCAAATGGTGCCATATGCTGTTCGATAGGCAGCGATAGCGAGGACTCGGTTATGGCATATGGCAGCGCGAGTGTGAAATGGCTACCAACGCCGAGTTGGCTTTCGACAGAAACCATGCCACCGTGCAATTCTGCGATCTGTTTCACGAGCGCGAGGCCAAGGCCAGTTCCCTCACGCTGACGGTTGAGATTGCTATCGATTTGCACAAACGGATGGAATAACCGCTCGATATCCATCTGATCAATACCAATCCCGGTGTCAATCACATGGAACAGGAGAAACATCGTTTGAGGGAGCAGGGCCGCTTGTTGATTATTTGGTGTGAGTGGAACGTATAATTGATCGGCCACTGTGATCTCTAGCGAGACGCTCCCGCCATCTGGGGTGAATTTAACCGCATTGGCCAGTAAGTTAATCAATGCCTGCCGAACCCGCAACTCATCAACAACAATTTCGCTATTCTGAAGTGCTTCGGGCATGACGCTACTCAACTGAATTTGCTTGCGAACAGCTTGTTCTTTGACGAACAGGATGCTATTTTCGGAGAGATACCAGATATCAACTGGTTCTTTGCGCAGCTCAAGTTTGCCAGAGGCGATCTTCGAGAGATCAAGAATATCGTTGATCAGGCTGAGCAAATGGCGCCCACTACTCTCTATCGTCACGATTGCGTTATACTGATTGGCATTCAGCGAACCATAGATCTGTTCTTGCAGCGATTCAGATAAGCCCAATATTGCGTTAAGGGGCGTACGAAGTTCGTGGCTCATATTCGCCAGGAATTCGTCTTTCAGGCGAGTTGCGCGAGCCAGATCCACATTTGTGATCATCAGCTGATCATTGATCATGAGTAGTTCCGCTGTTCGCTGTTCCACAATGGTTTCTAATTTCTGATTAACCTGCTGCAATGCTAGGATGGCCCGTTGCCGCTCGATCTCGGCTCCAGCACGATTGGCAAAGATCTGCAGAATCGCCTCGGTCCGTTCGGGCGACCGCAGGTTGCCCATGTTGAGGATACACAGATTCCCAATTGCGCGGCCATTTGCATCACACAGCGCGATTCCAAGATAGCTATTGGCGCGCATTACTGCCAGATCGGGATCATCCGGGAATATCTCCTGAATCATGTTCAGGCATACGTAACGGCCTTCCCGCAATACAATTTCGCATGGCGTCTGTAATATTGAGTAGTTTGTTTCGGGTTGCAGTGAGCCATTCGCCCAATACGCCAAACTATGCAGGGTCGTGCCAACCAACTCATTGACGAGTACATAATCGACATGCAGCGAAATCCCGATCTGTTTGACAAGCGCATGAAAGAAATCGATCCCGGTAACAGAAGCGGTTCCTTCAATCAGGCTTTGGATGGCTGCTTCAGTTTGTGTGCGTTCGGCCCGTACCTGCGATTCACGCAGTTCACGCCGCACAGCCTCTGGCAAACGCTCCAGGTTATCCTTCATCACATAATCGCAGGCACCGGCGCGCATCATTTCTACTGCGGCTTGCTCGCCAACGGTACCAGATATGATCAGAAACGGAATATCGCGCCCACTTCGCTTTAAGATCTCTAGTGCAGTAGGTGCATTGAACGATGGCAGATGGTAATCGGCGATAATCACATCCCAGGGATGTTGCGGCAGAGCGGCAAGCAGTGCTTGGGCCGTCTGAACACGCTCGACATGGGGGATAAATCCGCCGCGCTGTAGTACACGAGTTACGAGGAGGGCGTCTTCCTCAGAGTCCTCAATCAACAGAACATGTAATGGTTCATCCATAGTTCATGGCCTTTTTGGTAGCAGCTCATTGACTAATGCCCAGAATAGCCCAAGGTTGTAAATAGCCGGAAACAATGCGTGATCGCTACTGAGTGCCGTATTTATGGGCGTGACTACCACTGCGATAGTGTTGTGTGGGGCAACGATCAGGGAGTTTCTACTATGGGTAATCTTAAAATTGTTACTCAGCTTAGTCATGTGCAGCATCGTTGTCCACCATAATCTGCGATGCTTCGTGGCTTAGCGCATGATCATATAGGGTTCCAGGATTATTATTTCTTTGCAACTATAGCATATAAACTATAGCATATATAGGATGCAGCAGACAAGATAATAAATTGCGTCGATAGTGTATATATTATATAACCGCATAGTTGGGCGTATGCGATACGCCCGTACCCAACCATCGTGTAGCGGGCGAACACGAGGTTCGCCCGCATTGGGCAGCCAACCACATCCATTATGGGTCCAGGGCGGGGTGAGGTCGCCTGCCGTGCGCAGCGGCATACATATTAGCTCATATGTACGCACATATCACCCTAACCCATGGTAAAATAATACTATCTCCTGGAATAAAAACGAATAGGAGCCGAAGGCGTTTATGGCACCTACTGAGGCCGCTGTTGAGCGGATTGATTACGCGGCGACCCTGAGCGACCGTGCCAAGCAGTTGATTATGGCAAGTGTGGTGCTTGGGCTGTTTCTCGAGGCTCTGGATCAGACGATCGTCGCAACCGCATTACCAGCCATCGTTGTCCAGTTTCAGGGTATCGATCTGCTGGCCTGGGTTTCGACTGGCTATCTGCTGGCGAGTACGGCACTGGTGCCGATCTATGGCAAGCTTTCGGATGTCCTTGGGCGGCGGGCGATCATTATGTTTGGCATCGTTGTGTTTCTGCTTGGTTCGATGCTATGTGGTGCGGCGAGTAGTATGTTGCTGCTGGTGATCTTTCGCTGTATCCAGGGCATGGGCGCGGCAGCCATTGTCTCGACAGCGTTTGCCATTCCTGCCGATCTCTACCCACCTGCTGAGCGAGCCAAAGCAACAGGGTTGATTGGTGCAGCGTTTGGCACGGCCAGCATTCTTGGGCCATTTGTTGGCGGGTTTCTGACGGATAACCTCTCGTGGCGCTGGGTCTTTTTTGTGAATATTCCATTCGGCCTGATTGCACTTGGTGTCATTCTGTGGCGTATGCCACGCCTGGGCAGTGATCGCCGTGAGCCAATCGATTGGCGCGGAACTGGCTTGCTACTGCTGGCCGTGATCCCACTCTTGCTGGCACTTTCGCTGGATAAAACGCGCTATGCCTGGGGTTCTCCGCTTATAGTAGGGCTTCTGGTTATAGGCATTGTGGCGAGTGTAGCATTGTTGTGGGCCGAACGGCGAGCGCCAGCACCAATCCTCGATCTAGCATTATTCCGCACCCGTACATTCGCAATCACCGCATTACTGGCGTTCCTCACAGGGGGAGCATTCCTACCTGCCGTACTGTTCCTGCCATTGTTCCTCGTGAATGTCGCTGGTGTTTCAGTGACGGTTGCTGGGACAGCGCTGATTCCACAGACGCTGGCGGTGGTTGCGATGGCGATCATCAGCGGCAATATTGTCCAGCGCACCGGGCGCTATAAGCCCACAGTTGTGGTTGGCCTGGTGCTGACCACCCTTGGGTATGGCCTACTAGCCCTGATGGATGTTCACACAACCACACTGGATGTGATTGGGCGAGTGATCGTCCTTGGCCTGGGGCTTGGCTGTGTAGTACCACTGTGGAGCCTGATTGCCCAGAACGCACTGCCCTATCGCTCGACGGGCAGCGCCTCATCGACGATCCAGTTCAGTTCACAGATGGGTGGCGTGCTTGGTACCGTGATCTTTGGGGCACTCTTCTCGGCACTGCTGCTCAGCCAGTTCAGCACACGTGTCGAGCCCATCGCATACGCACTGCCCGCCGCCCAACAACAGGAATTAAACCTAGATAAACTACGCAATGGCAGTTCTAACGCGACAGGCGCTTCATCGGAACTAACATTTCCTGCGGACATTCTGCCCGCAACTGCCGATCAGTTGCGCGCTGCCGTCCGGCTGGCGTTTGCCAATAGTGTCACAACGATCTATGCCTATGTTACTGGAGTGATGGTTCTGGGCTTCCTGATCACCCTGATGTTACCCGAGATCCCGCTACGCAGCAGTAATAGCGATGAACCGATGGCGGCTGCTCATTGATTTTCCTGCCCCCTTTCCCACGCCAGGGAGAGGGGGAATTGCCCATTGCGAACCCTCTGCACCCCTACCCGTTGTTCATTGAGGGCGAACACAAGGTTCGCCCGTTGTTCATCATTGCGTTGGGGCGAACCTCGGGTTCGCCCGTCCTTGGGGTCGCCCTTCTTGGATCGACAATGCCCCTATTGCCCTATGCTACAATAGCGTCGATTCATCCTGAACAGAACCAGCTCAATGAAGGAGAGGGTATCTATGGCTACGCCACTCAAGGTTGCCGTTATTGGTGTTGGCGGAATCGCGCATACGCACATGCCAGGATGGCAGGAATCGAAACACGCCGAAGTGGTTGCTGGTGCCGATATCAACCCAACTGTGCTGCAGAACTGGGGCAAGGAATATAGCGTTACCCAGTTGTATAACACAACCGATGAACTCTTGCGAAATCCCGATATTGATATTATCGATATCTGTGTCCCAAATATGCATCACGCGCCATTGGCGATTGCGGCCCTAGCAGCGGGCAAGCATGTGATCTGTGAGAAACCACTTGCGCCAACGCCAGATGATGTTCAGAAGATGATCGCCGCCCGTGATCGCTCGGGTAAACTGCTGATGACCGCCCAGCACTTTCGGTTTGCTGGCGTGTCGCAGGCCATGAAAAAAGAGATCGGCACTGGTGCGCTTGGCAATATCTACCATGCGCGAAGCTGGATGCTGCGCCGCAATGCCCTGATTCCAACAGCAGGCTTTGTGCGTAAAGAACTCAGTGGTGGCGGGCCGTGTATCGATATCGGCGTGCATGTGCTCGATCTCACGCTGTGGCTGATGGGCCACCCCAAGCCAGTTGCCGTCACTGGCGTCGCACGGGCTGAACTCGCCCATCGCCCTGGGGCCTTCTCGGTCTGGCATCCGGCACCATTCCCGGCCAATTTCGATGTCGAGGATTTTGCTGCGGCATTCGTGCGCTTCGAGAATGGAGCCACACTGGTGATCGAGGTCAGTTGGCTGCTGCACCACGATACCGATGGCGAGGATATGCAGATCTGGTTATATGGCAGCGAGGGTGGTTGCCACTGGCCGAAGGCCGAATTCCTCTCGACCAACTACGAAACCCGGCAGCTGTATAATCGCCAACTCAAGCTGACCGATGATTCCCTGGAGCCGCATGCGCTGGAATGTGTTGAATTTGCGCGGGCAGTTGCCGATGGTGCGCCATCACCGGTGCCGCCAGAACAATCGCTGATTGTGATGCAGATCCTGGATGGTATCTATCGTAGCCAACGGGCGGGCCGCGAGATCACGATTGAGTAGGAGAAATCCATGCGCTTAGAGCATGTCGCCATTAATGTGCCCGATCCAGATGCAATGGCACACTGGTATGTCACCCATTTGGGCATGCAGATTGTGCGTCACACGCCGGTTCCCAATCGAACCCATTTTCTGGCCGATTCGGCAGGCAGTAGTGTGATCGAAATCTACCAGAACCCAGCGGCACCTGTGCCCGACTATCGTACCATTGCGCCGCTGGTATTGCACTTCGCCTTCGCCGTTAGTGATATTGAGGCCGATGCCGCGCGGCTGATCGCCGCTGGCGCAACGGCTGCCGGGCCAATCGAGACGACACCGGCTGGTGATCGGCTGGCATTTTTGCGCGATCCATGGCATGTGACGATCCAACTGGTTCAGCGGCAGGTGGCACTGTTCTAACAGAGAATTCAGGAGTCAGGAGTCAGAAGCCAGAATGGGCTGATTTCATTACTTCTATAGCCAAGCGCAAACTCCTGACTCCTGACTCCTGACGACTAATGATTCCCCAACACCACAACCTCAGAAGCGCCAAGATCCCGAATTGCAACGAAGGCGATCCCGTCAGGTGTTCGTTGCACTGCCACTGTTGATCCAACTGGATATGGGCCAGCATAGGCTAGATTGGCTGCCTGCGCCGTGTTGAGCAGGATGGTCATTCTGCTGCCAATCTGGTTGAGGTTTGGGTCAACAAGCACATCGGCACCACGCTGTTGGGTGCCGTGCCCATTCAGAACACAGACAATTTCATCCTCATCCAGAATCCGCGACCAAGCGATGATCTCGCCAGGCCCATACACCGCAAATGGATTGCCAAGGAATGCAATCGGGCGTACATATTGGCGGCCAACCCGCAATGCTGGGATGTGCGTTCGGAGTGCGATCAATGCCGCGATCCGTACATAGGCCGGATGCTGGGGATCGAAGCAGTGCTGCCCAGCCGTTCCAAATGGGCCAAACCCAGGCAAATTCGGGTCGGGTGCTGGGGCTCCGCCATTCGATGCATCGGCACGTGGGTGACTCGGGCCAAACATGGCTTCGCGCAGGTAGCGATCTGAGCCTTTCCATTCTGGCAGGAATCCGTGTGCCGCTGGCTCTGGCCCGGCCAAGGCCTGCTCTGTGCCATAATAGATGCAGGGGATGCCAAGGGTAAACAGTTGCAGCGCCACGCCAGCAACCACCTGGTGATCTGATGCAGCCTCACTTGAAAAACGCAGCTTCTCACCAAACACATGGTCGTGATCATCCAGAATAGAGACATGCCGCCGTCCGAGGTTGCGATGCGTGCCCATCACCGCTTTGCCGGGATCGAAGCCATTGAAATAGGCCGATGGATGTGCCCATCCCTTGGCAACACTATTCAGGGTCGGTCGCATTTCGCCAATATCGAGGGCCGCATTCAGATTCATGTCGATCACATCCAGATAGCGATCTTCGGCATAATCGCCACCAGCAATCTCGCCAACCAGGAAGAAATCACGCTTGCCCAGGTTGGTCGCATATTCTTTGATCGCACCACAAAAAGTGCGGGCATCATCAAACGAAACATGCTTGAGCGTATCGATCCGAAAGCCATCACAATCCGTCAGTGCGATCCAATATTTGTAGCAGCGCGCCAGATCATTCAGGGTGTTCGGGTTTTCGAGCTGAAAATCACGCAGATCAAAAAAATCAGAGCGTTTATGTTCCGCATGCGGGTCATCAATCGAACCAGCGCCTAAATTGCCAGCACCAGCACGTGTATAATGCTCGGGATCTTGCAATTCAACAGGCCATACTGCATCATCGCGCGAATGAATCGCATCGGCGGCCAGGAGTGTTCGGTCATCATTTGCCGCATTGCGCCAGCCACCAAATGGGTAGCGGCCAGGCGTGTAGGGCGGCTGATACCTGTTTGGCGTTGCCTGGGGGTACAGCCAGTTACTGCCCGAATGGTTGAAGATCACATCCAGAATGATCCGCAGGCCAATGGCATGTGCGGCTGTCACAAGATCAACAAGATCGCTACGGGTGCCAAAACGCCGATCAACATCAAGGAAATCCTGAACGCCATAGCCATGATATGTGTTGAGGCGGGTGCGCTGCTTAAACACCGGCCCGATCCAGATTGTCGTTGCGCCAAGCCCTTTCAGATACTCAAGTTTTGAGATGATCCCACGAATCGTGCCACCCTGAAAGCGCTCCGCCCCCGATTGTGCCCAGCGATCCCAGCGCCACGCCTCACCATTTGGCAATGCTGGCCGTGCTGCACCAAGGTTCTGCCGATCCAGCAGCGGGCGGCTGGCTTCCTGTGCATCGCTGAACCGATCCGGCAGCAGAAAATAGAGTACTTCATCGCGCCAATCAATCGGCGATGGGAAATAATGCTGGCGTTGTGGCAACACAAAATCATGCAAACTGCGTGGGCTATTGGCGCCATCTGGTAGCTCCAGCAGATCATCGGCAAATGTCATGGTATCGTCTCCTTCATCCGCGATCCGCAGGCTGAAGCCTGCGGCTATTGGAATCTTTCCATTTTAATTGGGGAGGTAGTCGCTCGTACAGATGTGGATTGCGCAAGCCATATACGTAGTCAAATATTGTAGCTGGTTATTTCGGTACTGTTGATTATCCTGCACGCATACTTATCATCCTCAGCAAACGCAGCAACACCAGAAATTCGTGCATATCCATATGAGCCCGATAGCATTGAATTGCCGCCTCACTGATAGTACGCTATGATACCATTCTGGATGGCTACTGCATCATATCGTAGATGAAGGCGCACGAGAGGTACGTATGAACACAACGGCACTGCTGGAACGCTTTTCCTTGGATGGCCGTGTGGCGCTGATCACGGGAGCAAGCGGCGGGATCGGTTCAGCATTGGCTCGTGGGTTGGCCGAGGCTGGTGCCCATGTGGCGATCAGTGGCCGTGATGTCGGCAAGCTACATACGCTGGCCGATGAGATTACACGCTCCAATGGTACGGCATCGTGCTTTCCCTCGGACATGGGCGAACCCGATGCACCGGCACGATTGGCTGGGGATGTGCTGACGCACTACAAACGAGTTGATATTCTGGTCAATTGTGTTGGTATGAACCGGCGCATGCCAATCGGCGAGGTTACTCCCGCTGTGTATGACACGATTATGACAACCAATCTGCGTAGTGTGTTCTTCCTAACTCAGGCGATTGCACCACACATTGCGGCCAATGGTGGCGGGAAGATTATCAATATTGGCTCACTCACCTCCAGCCTCGCGCTTCAGCATGTGTCGATCTATGGCATGAGTAAGAGCGCACTGGCACAATTAACCAAAACGATGGCAGTTGAGTGGGCACTCGCAAATATCCAGGTCAACTGCCTGTGCCCCGGATTTATCGCCACCGAGCTGACCGCGCCGTTATGGAATGATCCAACCCGGAACCGTTGGATGCTTGATCGTATTCCCATGAAGCGAGCTGGCCAGCCTGCGGATCTTGTTGGAATGCTGCTTGTGCTGGCCTCTTCCGCCTCGGATTATATCACCGGTCAGTCGATCTACGTCGATGGCGGCTTTACTGTTGGCAGCCAGTGGTGAATAGCAGCTCTCATACAATGGATGTTTGTATGAACAACAGACATTGCCAGGGACAGCAAGAACGTTGATTTGCACCAAAAAGCTGACGGCTGAGAGCTAATAATGCTGAAGACTGAGGTACATATGGTAAATATCGTTGATCAGATGCAGGAAAACATGCTGGCCTATTTTCGCCTGTTTGATGGCCTGCCAGGAATCACATGTGTCGATGCTGATCAGGTATTCTGGCTGATCAGTACATGTGGGGAACCAGGTAATCAGGTGTTGCGAACTCAGCTTACCAGCGAGCATCTTGATCAGCAGATTGATGCGATTCTAACGCAGATCGGCCAATATACAGATCATATTGATTGGATGGTCTTTCCTAATTGCCAACCAGCGGATCTCGGGGTACGCCTGGAAGCACGCGGAATGGTTGGCGGGCTTGCTGGAACATGGATGGCAATCGATCTGCCCGTTCAGCCAAATTCATTCCCAATACCAGCTCGCTTCCACATGCAACAGGTGCATGATTACGCTATGCTCGATACATGGAAACAGATATCGAGTGTAGGGTTTGGCACCGATGTGCAGATCCATACAGAGGCATATGCACACGGCTACACAAAGGCATGGGTTTGGTCATCCAACATAGGCAAACGGGTGTATGAACGGGTTGGGTTCGTGGCAGCCGATTTCGGTGTTCGTGAATATCAATGGTTAGGAGTATTCAATGCTCAAGATAAGTGCTAATCGCCGTTTTTTGGTTCACAATGATGGAACGCCCTTCTTCTACCTTGCCGATACGGCCTGGGAGCTGTTTCACCGCCTGAGCCTGGAGGATGCGGATGTGTATCTGCACGACCGTGCGGCAAAAGGGTTCACCGTGATCCAGGCGGTTGCACTGGCCGAGTATGATGGCCTGCATGTGCCGAATGCGGTGGGCGATCTGCCATTGTTCGATGATGACCCAACCAGGCCAAACGAGGCCTATTTTGAACACATGGACGAGATCATTGGCCGTGCCGAAAGCCTGGGTTTGTATATTGGGCTGTTGCCAACCTGGGGCGATAAATGGAATCGGAAGTGGGGTGTTGGTCCGGAAATCTTCACACCAGAAAATGCCTATGCCTATGGGTTATGGCTTGGCCAGCGCTATGCCGATGCGCCAATTATCTGGATTCTTGGTGGAGATCGGCTGATCGAGAGCGATGCACATCGGGAAGTGATTGCAGCCATGGCCGCAGGGTTGCGTGAGGGCGATGGTGGCACCCACCTGATCACCTTCCATCCCCAGGGCCAACATACTTCATCAGAATACTTTCACGAGCAGGATTGGCTCGATTTCAATATGCTGCAGAGCGGCCATACCCGTAACCGCGATAACTGGCGGATGATCACGAACGATTACCAGATGCTGCCAACCAAACCATGCATGGATGCCGAACCGGGCTATGAGGATCATCCAGCCGATTTCAAGCTCGATAATGGCTACCTCGATGAGTATGATGTTCGCAAGGCGCTGTACTGGGCATTATTTGCCGGTGCCCATGGCCATACCTATGGCTGCCACCCAATCTGGCAGTTCTGGTCGCCGCGCTACCGGCCTGCGGGTTTTGCTCGCCGCGAATGGCGTGAGGCGCTGCAACTCCCCGGCGCTGGGCATGTTCGCCATGCACGCAGCCTGCTGCGCTCGCGGCCATTCCTCAGCAGAATCCCCGATCAAGCGCTGATTATTTCCGATGAGAGCGATCAATCGCGCCATGTGCGTGCCACCCGCGATCAATCAGGCAGCTATGCGCTGATCTATCTGCCATTCTATACCGCAATCACCATCGATCTTGAGCGATTATCTGGCAACACACTGATCGCCTATTGGTATAACCCGCGCACTGGTGTGGCGATGCACAGCGCGCATGTGCCAAAGCAGGGGCAGTATTCATT
>JBBQSD010000015.1:0-68618 GCA_038214135.1 Chloroflexales bacterium
GAGTGTGTACGGCAACCAGACCGGCCATAATGGTGGGGATCGGGCGCTGGTGTATGGCCAGGCGGTGGCCTGGAACCTGAGCCTCTGGAATGCCCGCCCGATCCGCCCGGTGCTGAACCTAGAAGCGTTCTATGATGCGAATGGCACCGGGGCAGGCTTGGGTGGCTATCGTTCGGGGACGGCGCTGGATGCGCGGGCGGCGGGCTACCTGAGCCTGCTCTCGGGCGCCAGCGGCTACACCTATGGCGCCTTTGGGGTGTGGGGCTGGGAGCGCGACCCGAACGCGGCCAACTATTGGGCACGCGGGCTGCAATTCCCCTCGGCCACCCAGATGGGGGTGCTGCACAGCATCTTCAGGAGCGTGGCCTGGTGGAACCTCGTACCGACCCATGCGCGGATTGCCAACCCGGCCAGCGGCGCGCAGACGATGGCGCTGGCCAGCACGCCCGATGGACGCGTGGCCATGGCCTATCTGCCCGATAATGCCATGATCCAGATCAACCTGGATGGGTTGGCGGGCACGCTGCGCGTCACCTGGATCAACCCCAGCACCGGCGAGCGCACGGATGGCGGGTTGGTGGCGGGCAGTGGCACACAATCGTTCAATCGGCCTGGGACAGGTGATTGGGTGCTGCTGCTACAGGCGGTGTAGGGGCGAGGAGTCAGGAGTCAGGAGTCAGAAGACGAGAACCGAGAATTGCCCTCACCCCCAGCCCCTCTCCCACACCGGGAGAGGGGAGCCACGATCAGCCACCAGCACCGATGGATTGCAGCGTATTCAATAGGCTATCGTTGCATATGCATGCAATGCGCCCTTACTTGGCTGTTGACACGTTTGTTTTCGCCAAGCGGCTTTCGATCAGGCCCTTCCAGAACAGCCGGTACCCGACCTGTGACGCAGCAAACACCAGCGATGAGTCGAGCACAATGGCGACAATCGCCTCTGGCAGATCGACCAGCAACTCGCCCATAAAGAAGCTGATCAGCACACCCAGGATCAAGGCAGATGCATAGACTGCCCAAAATCGCAGTGCTCCCTGCCAGTTACGCGGAATGATCACAAACAGCACCGGAGGGAGAACCAGGCCAACGGCAAACGGGGCCATTTCACGAAGAACTTCCATAACACTGCCTTTCTATAGCGGGACGAAGCGAGAGTATACGACTGATGCATCAATGGATCAAATGACGATGCCTTAGCCCTGTAATCGTTGATATAATTCCACAAAGCCCTTGCCAAGCTGATCATAACCAAACGAACGAACAACTTTATCGCGGCCATGTTCGCCAAATCGCCGCCGCATGGCTGCATCCTCACCCAGCTCGCGCACACGGGCTGCATAGGCCTGGACATCATCACGCTGGCACAAAAAGCCATTCTGGCCGTGATCAACAACTTCTGGTAGTGCCGATATGTTGGTTGTGACGACTGGTCGCCCGCAGGCCAATGCTTCTGCCGCAACAATCCCAAAGCCTTCGAGACGCGATGGGAACAGCAGAATATCGGCAGATTGGTAGGCGGCCAACAGCCTGTTGCGATCTGGTGAGCCGATTGGGATCATACGAGCATGTGGTGGAGCAGCATCTGCTTGTTGAAATCCATTGTTGTAGTACAGAACATACTCATCGGGCAGCGCATCCATAATCGCCGGCAGCAGATCGAAGCCCTTCCTGCGTGTGTTATTGCCAATGAACAACAGGCGTATTCGCGCATTGGATGCGGGTAAGCCATCATCGCGGCGCACAAAATCGGGTGTTGGTACAAACAGATCAATATCGATGCCATCGAAGATCAGGACTGTATCTGTAACGCCATAGGCCTGTGCCACCTGCTGCTGAACATAGCGTGACACACACACGACGGCATCTGCTTCGCGGATCGAAAGTTCATCGTAGCGGCTCTCGATCAGCTTGTAGAATAGGCGCTGGGCCAACGAACTATATGGTTGCAGCGCTGGATCGGTTGTCAGATGATGCACAGTGGTGACTAACGGTTTGCCAGGCACCCGCAGCGCAAAGCCGACCCGCGAACGGCCCTGAATGATATCAAAGCCATGATGCCAGCCCTGTGGCAGCCCGCGTTGAATCAGCATCGGCGCAAAGTTATACACTTCTGGCAGGCGTAATAATTCGGCCCGCGGCGCACCATGCCGTCGAACGGAGCGCGCAATATTTTGAATACCGAAATCGACACCACCGCGGCCAATCGGTGAAATATATAAAGGGCGCATAATCAGAAATCATCCGAAAGAAACGGTGCTAATCCGGCAAATAGTTCATCGGCGAATGCGAGTGTGGTTCGATCTGGCGCGTTGAGTAGTCCAAATGCTGCTGCAACCCGTGGCCGTACATGGCGGCTGATAAGTTGCCCAAGAACTCGTATATCACAGTGCAGCCCAGCCGTCTGATCATCTGCGAGCTTGGTACAGGAACCAACCCCATCGGCGACTTCCAGGGCAAACACGCCCTGATTATAGGCGAGCCAACTATCGGTAATCGCCAGCGTTAATCGGCCACGGCATTCTTTGGGGTACGGGTAGGCCGATAGCAGCGCTGCAACGTCGATCACACGCGCCAAAAACCAGGGTTCAACCGTACATTCCAGTGGATTTGGGAACAGCAGATTCACGGGTGCATCGGTAGGAGCGCTGAACGAAATCTGCTGAACCTGCGAATCGAAATTGGAGAGAAATCCAAGGATTTGCTGGCGTGCCTGTGGATCGAGCGCCACAATTTCACGGCAGCGCAGCACACGCTGTTCGCCATCTTGTTTAATTCGGTAGATAACATAGGCCCGTGCCTGCCCAGTTTCATCACGCCACACAAAGGCCTGATTGCGGGATTGCCAATAGGCATCGCCGAGAACGAAATTGCGCCACCAGGATTCTGTGCGTGCAAATGGGCCTATTCGCCCGCGCAAGGCCCCACGATAGATGGCATCGAGTTCTGCAATGGAATCGGGGCCAACCGATACACACTGGCCGCTTTTTCCACGAAAATGGTCAAACTGCTCGGGCGATCCACGGTAGTTGCGCCGTTCGGAAATGGTCGCCCAGCCATAACGGCCATAGAATGAATCCTTGAATGCCCCAAGCAATGCCAGGTGCATGCCACGCTCGCGCATCTCGGCACAGGCTTCTTGCAACAGGTAGGCCACATAGCCACGGCGGCGCTCTTCTGGTGGGGTAGCCACCGAGCCAATCCCCGCAACTGCAAGTGTCGCCCGCCCGGCCAGCAGCGTCAGCGGGTACAATTCCATCTGCGTCACCAGCCGCCCATCGGCGAATACCCCGCGCAGTTCGCCTGGCCGCTCAAATTCCAGCCAACGGCGGACAATCGCAGGCTCGTTACCATAGGCTTGTCCGATAATGGCGATATAGCGAGCATAATCGCTCTCGTCAATACCACGGTAGCTGAGTGTCGTCGGTGTTGTCATGGTTTTTCCACCACAATAAAATAGGAACCAGAACGGAGCGACCCAAACAGCCACAGATCCAGTTCCATGATGAGCGTGACCGCCATAAGCCCATAGTACACCGGCCCACGCCGTTCCAAAAAGCCGCGCATCCGCCGCCGCGCCGCAATCTCCCGCACCGTCCCATCCGAAATATGTTTTGTTGCGCTACCTAGACGCTCCACCGGAGCGTCTCTACCCTGACTGCTATTGTCTTGGTTCTTGGTTCTTGTTTCCTGGTTCGCTTGACGTTGTTCTGACTCCTGACTCCTGACTCCTGACTCCTGCCGCCCCAGCACTGCTTCGCCTAATTTCATCAGCACATGCTCAACGAATGAGGTAAACACACTATTCCAGAAGACAACTTTGACGACCCGTAGGCCGGCGCGATCCATGGCTGCCAGCACATCTTCCCAGGTTGCCAAGGCCTTGACGTGATCCGATTTACGTAGCGCCTCGCGTTCGAAATCATAGACACCAGCTCGCACAAATTGCCGCCCGATCCAGCGGCTCAGATCGACGAGTGGCTGGAGCGATGATCGATCACGGGTGTTCGAGAAGGCCAGAAAGCGCCCGCCTGGCCGTAGAACGCGAGCCGTCTCGGCCATGTAGGCATCGATCACATCCAGGGGGAAATGTTCGAGTACATCGATGCAGAAGACTTTATCGAAGCCACCATCCATGAATGGCAAGCGGCGGGCATCGGCCTTGGCCAGCGCGACCTTTTCGAGCGCCTGATCGGCAAACAGTGTTGCTGGATCCGCACCAACCATCAGGCGTACCCGTGATGCGTTCCAGACGGCATGTTTGGCGGTTCCACAGCCACTATCGAGCACAGTATCGTTTGGGCCAAGTTCGAGCAGCCGTGCGAGTGCGCGATCCCGGACGCCAGCCGCCAGGAGTGGCGGCGCAAGATCACGATAGTCCAGTTCTTCGGAGAGTTGCTCCTCATCGGAAACATATTTTGAGGTGTAGTCGAAATCGATGCCGCGTGGCATCAGATCGATATAGCCCGGCCCGTATGGGTACGTATTGCTACAGGCCACACAGCACACGCCCGCATCCGTCACGAGCAGATCGCGTGAACCGCAGGTTGGGCATTGCAGCAGCCGATAGAGTTCGGTGGGAACCATCTATTGTGCCTTTGAACAAGCGAACAAGAGTATAAATGACCATAAAGCTTGATGGATGCGGAGGCGATTGTACCATGCTTATAGTATTTAGAAGTCAGGAGTCAGAAGCCAGAATGGGCCGATTTCAACGCTTCTTGCGCCTCTGAGCGGAACCCTTCTCCTGACTCCTGACTCCTGACTCCTGGCCTACCTACCGTACCCGTAGCGCTGCGGCCAGCACCAGATCCAGGCGCAGTGTATCGTGGGCGGCGTGGCCATTGGGGAAATCCACGCGTGTGATGCGCTCCTGAACAATATGTGCAGCGGTATCGGCGAGTTCCTGCATTGCTGGAGGAAGATCATTGCGTACCGTTTGGTGGAATGATGCAGTGATTCGATCAATCCGCACTGGAAACCCGTTCGATCAGCCCTTCGTAGGCACCACAGTGGCGCGCAGCCTGCGTGGGATCGCCAGGGAGCGCAATCTTGGCTAGCCCGATCAGGGATGCGGCCAGTTCCTCAATAAAGAAGCTGCTGATTGCACGCTGGCAACATGTTTCGAGCAACTGGCGTGCCGCTGGGGCATTGTTACGCAGCATGGCCAGGTAGCCCTGCTGGCGCAGCACAAGGGTCGTTCCATAGCTGATATTCATCTGCTGGACGGCCTCGTTTGCCGGTAGCATCAGTTGTTGTGCTGCATCATAGCGGCCCTCTTCTATCTCAATCCGTGCAATCCGTAGCTGTGTTTCCCAGGAGGCCACCAGATCATCTTCCGGTGATGTCTGTGTGAGGATATCCTCGAAGAGCTGCCGTGCGTCGTACAGATCGCCAAGGAAATACATGGCATCGGCCAGATCGCCACGATAGCGCTGGATCAACACACGATTCCCAACTCGTTCTGCAACACGCACAGGATACTCACCGATCAGCCACTCGTGTGATATAAAAGCCAACCGATGCCGATTAGAACCAGGATCGCAATGACCTGATCCAGGGTGTGTCAGCGAAAAAAAGTTCCAGTGATACGTGCCACGCCCACAAGTGTCACCGTGAACCAACTCACTGTTTGGATTTCAGGCGTGACAATCCCGAACATATTCATGTATTTGAGCGCAAACCAGTACAGCAGAATACCAACGCTAAATCCTGCAGCGGATTTCCCAAGTTCATCCCAGGCTAACCTTCCGGTTTGCCAGATTTTCGCAGCGTGAATGAAGCCCTGTGCGTCTGCTATTCCTGAAACCAGTGTAATGCCAACAAGCAATATCAACAATTTCAGCTGTTCGGCAGACATGAATGACAATCATCTACTCCTTCAGAGTTATTATGCGTAAAGAAGCTAATCCATCGCCCATTTGGTAACGTATTTTAACAGGGATCACCTGTCCACTGGCGATGCGAAGCACTTCAATTGGGACTATCTTATTTCCATTGAGGCATTTGTCGTCTCTAAAACTATGCCGCTCGTCAGGTGGGCGCGAGCCGAAATTCGTGCCGCGTTGATCAACCCAGTGTTTTCAGCAGTGATACTGAGAGCAATATCGACTGGCATGGAATGTCCCACAAACTATCAGATTATTCCCATATCGCGAACTGAACTCTACTTATTCGCTCTCCAGCCTGATATACGTCTGTACGGGTTAGCATATATTCCAACATTGTGCTATTTGACACGAAGACAGCGCAGTGGTAGAGTATCGCCGAACTGTGTAGATCGAACTATTTGACTGAATCGCCCGACTAGAGAGCAGGTGGCCAATGGCTCCCCTGAGCGAACATGTTGTGCTGCGAGACCTCGACATTCCCAATATTGCGGATTTTGATGTCTATCTGCAGCATGGTGGCTACGAGGCTCTGCGTGTTGCCATCACAGAGAAGACTGCCAACGATATTGTTGAGACGGTCAAGGCGGCTGGGTTGCGTGGCCGTGGTGGCGCTGGCTTTCCTGCCGGTGTGAAGTGGGGTTTCTTGCCCAAGGGCCTGTACCCACGCTACTTGCTGTGCAACTGCGATGAGAGCGAACCAGGCACATTTAATAACCACCAGATCATTGATCGCAATCCACATCAATTGATCGAAGGTGTCGCAATTTCGGCCTATGCGATTGAGGCGCACATCGCCTTCATCTACTGCCGAGGCGAATTTGCTGCCGCTGCGCGTCGGCTTCAGCAGGGCGTTGATCAAGCATATGCCAAGGGCTTTCTTGGTAAGAACATCTTCGGCACTGGCTATGATCTCGATATCGTTATTCATCGTGGCGCTGGAGCCTATATCTGCGGCGAAGAAACGGCGCTGATGGAATCGCTGGAGGGCAAGATCGGCCAGCCACGCCTGAAGCCGCCGTTTCCAGCAGTTGCCGGGTTATATGGCAAACCAACAATTATCAATAATGTTGAGACACTCGCCAACGTGCCGGTGATTCTCAATAAAGGTGTGGCCTGGTATCGCCAGTTCGGTACCGAAAAAAGCCCCGGTACGAAAGTCTTCTCACTTTCTGGCCATGTGAATAAACCAGGCAATTATGAACTACCGTTTGGCACACCACTGCGCGAACTGGTGTATAGCGCCGATTATGGTGGCGGCATGCGCGGAGATCGCCAGCCGAAGATTATCATTCCGGGTGGCGCATCGGCAGCCTGGCTGACCGGCGATAAACTGGATGTGACTCTTGATTACGAGGCGCTTGGCGCGGCAGGCACCATGCTCGGCTCGGGTGCCGTGATCATCCTGGACGAGACCGTCAGCGCCGTTGAATTGGCCTACAAAATGGATGAATTCTTCAAGCATGAATCGTGTGGGAAATGCACGCCATGCCGCGAAGGCACCCACTTCCTGGTCAAGACGCTGCATCGCATGACGCATGGTCACGGGCGTAAGGGCGATATTCCGCTGCTCACCGATGTCTATAATCAGATGGCCGGTAACTGCTTCTGTCTGCTTGGCGAAAGTGCGGTCATGCCGATCAAGAGTGCGCTGCGGCTGTTCCCACAGGAATTCGATGATGCAATTGCCAAAGGCGCTGCAGCGGGCAATGGCGCTAACACGATTCCGTTGCTGGTTCGCTAGCATGAACATGCCGATAGCCAAGATTAAAGGCTTTTTTCGTCATCAATGTATGCTCGAATAAGACCGGCAATCAGGCAATCAGGCAATCGGTAGGCTGGAGGTTGCAATGACAACAATAACCCGCTGGACATCAGCAGATCTCGAAACGTTTCCCGATGATGGCAAGCGCTATGAGATCGTTGACGGAGAATTGCTTGTGTCAAAACAACCAAATTGGTTTCATCAACGTGCATGCACAAAACTTGCGTATTTCTTGATTACCTGGGATGTTCAGTCAGGTTTGGGTGTTACCAACACTGCACCCAGTGTAATCTTCGATGAAGATGAGGACGTTGCACCAGATGTCGTCTGGATAAGTAATGAGCGCCTTGCGACGGCTCTGTCGCCAGATGGCAAACTGCATGCCGCTCCCGAATTGGTTGTTGAAGCACTTTCGCCCGGAATAACTAACGAGCGCCGGGATCGGCAGACAAAGCTGAAACTGTATACGCAACGGGCTGTGCTTGAGTATTGGATTGTGGATTGGCAGCGCCGCCAGGTCGAGGTCTATCGCCGCGAACAAGGATTGCTGCGGCTTGTCACCACCCTGATTGCCGAAGAAGAGTTGACCTCGCCGCATCTGCCGGGATTTCGTTGTGTGGTTGCACGGATTTTCGAGTAAAGACGATGACGACAATAACCCGCTGGACAACTGATATTGTCGAAACGCTACCGCAGAAGGGCTTTAGCCCGTTACAAAGCGATGCGCGATAGCGCAACATTTACGCTTCAGCGTACTAGCAGGATTGTGATATACGTCTATGGCTGATGTTACCCTTGTGATCGACGGCCAGACCGTTACCGTTCCGGCGGGCACGAATATCGTTGATGCGGCCCGCGCAACCAGCGTGGCCGTGCCGGTGTTCTGTTACCATCCGAAGATGAAGCCAGTTGGCATGTGCCGCATGTGCATGGTCGAAGTCTGGACACCCAAGATCGATCCAGCTACCCGTCAGGTCGTGATCGGCGAGGATGGCAAACCGGTGCTGGCATTGATGATGGGCAAGCTGCAACCCGGCTGTGTCACGCCTGTTAGCGATGGCATGGAGGTTCGCACCGGCACCGATAAAGTCAAGTTCACCCAGAAGGGCATGCTCGAATTCCTGCTGACTTCGCATCCATTGGATTGCCCGGTGTGCGATAAGGGTGGCGAGTGCCCATTGCAGAACCTGACGATGCAATGGGGGCCTGGGCTTTCGCGCTTCGATTATGAGGATAAGGTTCATTTCGAGAAGCCCATCCCGCTTGGCGATCTGATCTATCTTGATCGTGAGCGCTGCATCCTGTGTTCGCGCTGTGTGCGTTTCGAGGATGATCTGGCCGGCGATGAGGTGCTTGGTTTCGATAATCGTGGCCGTTCGTGGGAGATTATCGCCAAGGGTGAACCGGCCTTCGATAGCAAATTCTCCGGTAATACCACCGATATATGCCCGGTTGGCGCACTGACAACCGCCGATTTCCGCTTCAAGGCGCGTGTCTGGGAACTCCAGCCGGTGCCGAGTGTGTGTACGCACTGTTCGGTTGGCTGCAACCTGACGCTCGATATGCGCCATAATGAGCTGAAACGGGTAATGCCACGCGAGAACGATTTCGTGAATGAGATCTGGCTGTGTGATAAGGGCCGCTTTGGCATGCGCGCAATGGCAAGCAGTGATCGCCTGACCACACCGCTCATCCGCCGTAATGGTCAGCTCGTTCCGGCATCCTGGGATGATGCCCTGGCACTCGTCGCCGATAAACTGGCAAGTGCTGGTGGCGCAGCAATCGGTGGGATTGCTGGCCCAAGCCTGCCAAATGAGGATCTATTCCTGTTCGCGCGCTTGTTCCGCGAAACACTCGGTTCCAATAATCTGGATTATCGCCCAGGGGCCGCCAACGACCCAGCAATCGATACATGGAGTGCTGCGTTTGGTGTTGGCCTGGGAACAAACCTGATGACGCTTGGCAAGGGCACATCCATCCTGATTGTTGGTGCCGATCCAGAGGAAGAAGCGCCACTCTACACACTGCGTGTGCGGGCCATCCAGAGCCGTGGCGGCGATCTAACCGTCATTAACCCATACCCAACCAAACTGGGCAAATCGGCGAATCGTAGTATCGCTCCCAAACCAGGAACCGGCCCCCATGTTGTGCTGGCAGTATTGAAGACTATTCTGGACGAAAAGCTGGCCAAGGTCGATGGGTATGGCAATCGGTTGCGTGGATTGGACGAACTGACCAGAACGCTGGCAAATGAGACGGTTGAGGGGTTGTGTTCCACGGCTGGCGTTTCCGCCGATACGGTGCGGGCTGCGGCGCGTGCCTTTGCTGCCGCCGATAATGGCATCATCCTGTTTGGCCGATTGGCACTGAGCGTTGGTTCGGCACTGACCGATGCAATTGCAGCGTTGGCGGTTGTGGCTGGCAAAGTTGGCCGTGCCAATAACGGCCTGATTGGCCTGGTCGAACAGAATGCTCGTGCAGCCATCGATCTTGGTGTGCGGCCAGATGGAGCCAAAGCAGGGCTGAGTGCCCGCGAGATGCTGGCAGCTGCCAACAATGGTTCGCTGAAGGCATTGTTTGTTGCTGGAATTGACCCAGCTGCCGAGAATGCTGCTGCTGCTCAGGCGCTTGATGCACTCGATTTCCTGGTTGTGCAGGATCTATTCCTGACGGAGACGGCCAAACTTGCTGATGTTGTGCTACCACTCGCGGCGGTTGCCGAACGTGAAGGCACTGTTACAAATGCGGAGCGGCGTGTTCAGCGCTTCCGACAGGCCCAGCGCAATAGCGCCGATGTTCGCGCACTCTGGCAGGTGGCCCAGCAACTGGCGCTGATGGTTGCTGAGGGCGCACTGGTTGGTGCAAGCGCAAATGGCAAAGTTCTGAATGGTAAGCCAAATAGCGCTGCCACCTGGGATTATGTGGTGGGTGAGGATGTGAGTGAGGCGATTGCCGCCAATGTGCGCGGCTATGCCAATGCAACACTCGCGCAGCTCTCGGCCAATAGCGGAACCTGGGGCCGCCAATCGAGCGAACAGGTGTATTACGATGGCACTTCCTATGAGAATGTCGAAGGTATTGGCATTCAACTGCCGACCACAATCGATGATCCAAAGAGCCCAATCAGCATCACAGTGCGGGTTCCACAAGCAGCCGAATTTGCCGATGGAACGCTGGCATTGATTGCTGCACCACGCGCCTACGATAATGGCGATTGGGGCCGTGGATCGAAACTGGCACCACGTATGGTTCCGGCACACGTCATCCTCAGTGTTGCCGATGCACAGAAACTCGGGGTTGCCATCGGTGACCAAATAACACTACGCTCAACGGCGGGCGAGATTACCCTACCTGCCCAGATCGATTCTGGGTTGGTGAGTGGCCTGGCGTTGGCACCATTGGTTCGTGGTTCTGGGATGGCCGGGGTGGCGACGGGCGCAATAACGGTTGTGACGGTTGTACGCTGAGGAAACATTATGGATTTCGTCGGGATTCTGATCCTGATCGTCAAATGCATTGTGCTGGCATTGGCTGCCACAACGCTATTTGCCTATTTTACGCTGTTCGAACGCACACTGCTGGCACGTTTCCAGAACCGCATCGGCCCCAATCGGGCTGGTTATATCCCATTGCCAGGCGGCGGAAAATTGTTCGGCGGGATGTTTCAGCCGCTTGCTGATGCGGTCAAGCTGTTCTTTAAAGAAGATGTAACCCCGATCATGGCCGATAAGTGGGTCTATCTGATCGCGCCTGGTTTTGCCGTCATCCCGGCACTGATTATCTGGGCCACAATTCCATTAGGGTTCTGGCCAGATGGGCAGGGTGGCAATATTCTACAGGTTGCGGAAGTCAATGTCGGCATCCTGTATCTGTTAGCAATCACATCGCTTGGCGTGTATGGGATCGCGATTGCTGGCTGGGCCTCGAATAATAAGTACTCGATGCTTGGCGGTATTCGTGCATCGGCTCAGGTTATTTCATACGAACTGGCACTTGGGCTGGCGGTGTTGTGTGTTGTCATGCAGGCGCAGAGCTTCAGCACCGGCGAAATCGTACTCAAGCAGAATGGCATGTGGAATATCGTGCCGCAGTTCCTGGCGTTCTTCCTGTTTCTGGTTGCATCAACAGCAGAGGTTGTGCGCTCGCCCTTCGATCTGGTCGAGGCCGAGCAGGAATTGGTTGGCGGGTATAACACCGAATATGGCTCGATGAAATTCGCGCTGTTCTTCATGTCCGAATATATCAAGCTGGTCGCCATGAATGCGATTGCAGTCACACTCTTTCTTGGTGGCTGGACCTTCCCTGGCCTGGAGACATTACGCACCGCGCTGCTCAGTTCTGCTGGCGAACCGGTTGCCAATGCCGTGTTTGGCTTGCTCTCGCTTGGCTCATTCCTCTTGAAAGTCACAGCACTCTCGTTCCTTTCCGTATGGGTACGTGCAACCGTGCCACGGGTGCGCTATGATCAACTGATGAGTCTGGGCTGGAAGATTCTGCTGCCATTGGCATTGATCCAGGTGGCTGTCACAGCGGTATTAGGCGTACTGGTTCCGGATCGCACCCTGAATGCCATTCTTGGCCTGGTGATCGGGATCATTATCATTGCCATCACGGCTGCACGTAATGGGCGGCAAACATCAACGGCTGGTAATGTCACATTGGTCAAGAAACCGGTGCCCTAGATTAGTATTCAGGAGTCAGTATTCAGGAGACAGAATGTGTTGATAAAGGGGGTTGGGTAGGTAGCCCTCCGTAACACGCATTCCGCTAGCGATCTTCGAGTAGCACATTATCCAGCGGGGTTTGGGGCGTAGCTCCCAAGTAATACTCCTTCGGGTGTGATGCGGCGTGGTGATCTTCAGGAGCACATTATCCAGCGGGGTTTGGGGGCCGCAGGCCCCCGAGTAGTACTCTTTCTGGTGAGGTTTAGCAAAGCTAAACCTCACCAGAAACGGAGAAAAAGAATGCTCGGTCAGATTTTCAAAGGGCTTGGGACGACGTTCAAGTACCTGTTCAAAAAACCAGTCACGGTTCAATACCCGGAAGTAAAGCGGCCTGTGCGCGAGCGCTTTCGTGGTCGCCATCAGCTCAAGCGCTTCGCCAATGGCATGGAACGCTGCATTGGCTGTTCGTTGTGTGCCGCCGCCTGTCCCGCCGATGCGATCCTGGTGGTTCCGGCAGAGAATAACCCACAGCGGCCAAATTCACCAGGCGAGCGCTATGCGGCAACCTATGAGATCAATATGCTACGCTGCATCTACTGTGGCTATTGTGAGGATGCCTGTCCGACCAATGCGATCGTGCTTGAGCATCAGTATGAGCTGTCGTTCTATGATCGCAAATCATCAATCTATACCAAGGATATGTTGCTGGTTGCAGCCGATAAAGGCTATGGCGATATTCCGCCGGTGCTGCAGCAACTCAACCGTCGGCCAAGCCCGCCAGCGCAGATTGACCTGTAAGAAGCCGTCAGCTCTCAGCCGTCAGCTCTCAGTTGCAAGCATCACTGATCGTTGAACACTGAAAGCTGAAAGCTGAAAGCTGAAAGCTCATATCTATGGAACTAGTTGTCTTCATCATTACCGCAGTAATTGCCATCACGGGTGCGATTGCGATGCTGTTGAGCAAGAATGCCGTGCATAGTGCGCTGTTTCTCTTGCTCAATTTTGCTGCAATTGCGGTGCTGTACTTGTTATTGCGGGCACCATTTCTGTTCGCGGTTCAGCTGATTGTGTACGCCGGCGCAATTATTGTGCTGTTCCTGTTTGTTGTGATGCTCCTGGGTGCCGAACGGTCAGAAGATGATCACGATCTATTGGCGAACTGGCAGCGTCCGCTGGCATTGGGCCTTGCGGCTGCGCTGGTTGTTGAAGCAGGCTATGTGCTGTTTCGCAGCCGCACGCTGGCGGTTATGTCGCCAACATCTGATGATCTGTTTGCCGAGCCAGAAAAGATTGCAGCGGCGCTGTTTACCAAATACCTGTTGCCCTTTGAGATTACCGGCTTTATTCTGCTGGCCGCAGTCGCTGGGGTTGTTGTACTGCATATGCAATCGCAACAGACGAGTAGCCAGGCCTGAGACGGAGATGGCATGATTCCGACGACCTATTTTGTGATGCTGAGTGCGGTGCTGTTCACGATTGGCGTGGTTGGTGTGCTCATCCGCCGCAATGCGCTGGTTGTGTTCATGTCGATTGAGCTGATGCTGAACTCGGCTAATCTTGCGCTGGTTGCGTTTGCACAGGCACGCCAGGATGTTGGCGGCCAGGTGCTTGTGTTCTTTGTTATTGTTGTTGCCGCTGCTGAAGTTGCTGTTGGCCTGGCACTCTTGGTTGCGATCTTCCATACCAAGCGTACGACCAATATTGATGAGATCAGTACGCTGCGGGGTTGAAGATGCTCGCGACACAACGCGCTCGTTTGATTATCATCAGGATATCTACATGCCGCAATTGACCTGGATTATTGCTCTTATTCCGTTCTTCCCGCTGCTTGGTTTCTTGCTGAATGCGTTTCTGATCCGCAATGAACGACAGGCAGGCCTCGTTGCATCGGTGATGGTCGCGCTTTCGTTTGTTGTGACGATTGCGTCGATGGTCATTCTAGCAAGCCCACTCACCGGCCAGCCGCGCCTGAGTGTGATGCTGTGGGAATGGATTCGGATCGGCTCATTTCGGGTGTCATTCGGGTTTGTGTTCGATCAACTCACTGCCGTGATGGCGCTGCTGATCACCGGCGTTGGCGGCCTGATCCATCTCTACTCGATCAGCTATATGCGCGGCGATATTCGGCCAGTGCGCTATTTCGCCTACCTGAACCTGTTTGTTGCTGCAATGCTCATCCTGGTGATGGCCGATAATTTGCTGCTGCTGTTCCTTGGCTGGGAAGGGGTCGGGCTGTGTTCATTCCTGCTGATTGGTCACTGGTTCGAGCGCCATTCCGTGCCACCAGGGATCGTGCCAGCCGATGCTGCGGTGAAGGCATTTGTGGTTAATCGGGTTGGTGATGCGGCGCTGTTACTGGCAATGGCTGCGATCTTCTCGCGCATGGGCTCGCTGAACTTCTTTCCCAATCAGCAACTTGGTGTGCCTGGCTACCTTGAACGGGCTGGTGAACTGGCCTTTACCAACCTGGATCTGGGTACCTTTGGCGCAATCGGCCTGATCTCGGCGATCACCTTCCTGATGCTGATTGCCGTCACTGGTAAATCGGCACAGGTGCCATTGTATATCTGGTTGCCAGATGCAATGGCTGGCCCAACACCAGTATCGGCACTCATCCACGCGGCAACCATGGTCACGGCTGGTGTGTATCTGATTGCGCGTAACCACACCCTGTTCGCAAATGCTGGCGGCACCAGCGGCTGGATTGTTGCCATCGGCCTGCTGACGGCCTTTCTGGCGGCGACGGCAGCAGCGACACAGTGGGATATCAAGCGTGTGCTGGCCTTCTCAACCGTCTCGCAGCTTGGCTATATGGTGGTTGCTGTTGGCCTGGGTGGCTATGTGGCCGGTATGTTCCATCTGCTGACCCACGGCCTGTTCAAGGCGCTGCTGTTTCTTGCTGCTGGAGCGATTATTCATGGAACGCGCGAAAGCCAGGATATGCGCAAGATGGGTGGCCTGAAGGATACGATGCCAACTACCTTTCGTGTGTATCTGATTGGTGCCCTGGCACTGGCTGGAATTTTCCCGCTGGCTGGCTTCTGGAGTAAGGATGAGATTATTTCGCACGCCTGGTTTGGCGCGCAGAACCCAGGAGCGGCCATCCTGCTCATGCTGACATCTGGCGTCACAGCGTTTTATGTTGGAAGGCAGATTGCGCTCGTGTTCTATGGCAAGCAGCGCGATAATACCTACCATGCCCACGAGCCCGATAGCACCATGCGTAACCCATTACTGATACTCGCTGGGCTAACCATCATTGGTGGGTTGTTGAATATCCCTGGCCTGCATTTCCTGGCAACCTATCTGAACCCAGTGCTCGAAGAGCGCGAGGTTGTGTATGATACAGGCCGGATTATCGGGCAGGTTGCACTCGCTGTTGTCACCCTTGCGATTGTTGGTGGAGCTGGATATGTTGGCTGGTATCTGTATGCGAAGACATTTGTACAGCGGATCAAGCTCGGCAAGGACGATCCGCTGGTACGGTATCTTGGCGATCTATGGCGTGGCGCAGAGATCGGCTGGGGCTTCGATTGGTTCTATCAGCGTATTGTCATCCGGCCATATCGCGAGGTCAGCCTGTTCCTTGGTGATGTCTTCGACAAACAGGGTATTGATGGCATGCTCGTTGATGGGCCAGGGCGTCTTGTCGGGCGCATGGCGCAATCGCTGCGTGGTGCCCAGAGCGGCTTCATCCGCAGCTATGCGCTCATGTTTCTGGTTGGCGTTGTGATTGTGCTTGGTTACTTTGTGTTCCGCTCCTGAAGGGAGTCGTCGTGAACTCTTTTGGTATTCCACTTTTATCAATCGCAACATGGCTACCCGCCATTGGTGCGCTGCTCATGCTGTTTGTTCGTGAGCGCAGCGCCCAGCGGCTTGTGGCCTTGGTTGCCAGCCTAGCGGCACTTGTCGCTGCGCTTGTGGTTGCTGTGCTGTTCTTTCAATTCTTGTATGTCAGCGCGGCGGCAACTGGCCCACAACTGACTGAGCAAATCGGCTGGGTTCCGACCTGGGGTTTAACCTATACGCTAACGGTAGATGGTATCAGTTTGTGGTTCTTTGTACTCACAGCCTTCATGATGCCATTTGCGATTGCGGCAACCAAGGCACAGCAGCGCCCAGACGCCAATTATGCGCTGTTATTGTTGCTCGAAACCGGTATTCTTGGCACATTTCTGGCCAGAGATCTGATCCTGTTCTATGCGTTCTTTGAGTTCACACTCATCCCAACTGCGCTGCTGCTTGGGATCTGGGGTGGTGCAGAACGTAATCGTGCAGCAACCAAGTTCTTCCTGTATACCTTTGCTGGCTCTGTGTTCATGCTGCTCTCGATCATTGGGTTGTATCTGGTGCATGGACAGCAAACCGGAACCTATACCTTTGATTATGCTGCTATCGCTGCATCATTAAACGGTGGTGCAGGGGCGGTGCTCAAACTCGATCCAGCAGCAGAACGCCTGCTGTTTGGCGGGTTCTTCATCGCATTCGCAATCAAGATCGCACTGTGGCCGTTTCATACCTGGATGCCATTATTGCACAGCCAAACGCCTGCCGATGGTTCAGTTGACATAAGCGCCGTGCTGCTTAAAGTGATTGGCGGCTATGGTCTAATCCGTTTCACGCTTGGGCTGTTTCCACAGGCTGCCCAATGGGCTGCGCCAGCCATTGGCGTGCTGGCGGTGATTGGCATCCTATATGGTGCCTGGGTTGCCTACACCCAGCAGGATATGAAGGCCCTACTGGCCTATTCCTCAGTCAGCCATCTGAGCTTTGTGGTGCTAGGGATCTATGCGCTCAACGCACAGGGGATTTCGGGCGCAATCATCCAACTTGTCAATTATGGAATCACCACGAGCGCGCTGTTCCTGGCGGTTGCGGTGCTCGAAGGGCGCTTTGGCACCAGGCGGCCACGCGATCTGGGTGGTTTGTGGCTGGTCATGCCAGCATTTGGCGCGGTCACATTGACTCTCGTTCTGGCATCTGTTGGGCTTCCCGGCCTAAACGGGTTCATTGGCGAGTTCACCATTATCCAGGGCGCATGGCTCTCATCTGCATTAGGCTGGCGTTTTGTTGGTGTTGCCGTGATTGGCGTCATTCTCGCGGCTGTTTATCTGCTGACGATGTTCAAGCATGTGTTTATGGGTTCGTTGCGTGTGGAGCAGAGCAATAGTGTGGATATCTCGCGTGAACAGATGCTACCATTAGCTCTGTTGCTCATTCCAATCGTTGTGATCGGGTTCTACCCAAATCTGATCTTTGATCCAATCCAACCGATTGTTCAACAGATTTCCCAGGCACTAAGCCTTGCAGTAGCGAGTCGTTAATACATAATCTGGAGCAGCATCGCTCATGAACGAACTACAAATTCCAATAGTCGATTTCTCGGTGGTCCTGCAGTTGTTGATCGTCGCTGGCTGGGGTGCAGCCCTGCTGCTGATCGATCTGATCGTCATCCCGGTTGGCCAGAAGCGCTGGACTGCGTATCTGGCAGTGGCTGGCTTGATCGCCTCAGCCGCCGCAGGCGGGCTATCGTGGAATGGCGGGCGTTCAACATTTGGCGGGATGATTGCGCTCGACAACTATGCGATCACGTTGAACTGGATTTTTGCCCTGATCGGGGTGATTGCGATTGTGATCGCAATTGATTATCTGCCACGCCATGGGATTGAGCGTGGCGAATATTACCCGCTCATCCTGTTTGCGACAACCGGGATGATGCTGTTGGGCCAGGGAACCGATTTGATCGTGCTCTTTTTGGGCCTAGAAATGCTCTCCCTGTGTCTGTATATTCTGGTTGGCTTTGCCTACCCGCGCCTCAGTTCGGAAGAAGCGGCCATGAAATATCTGCTGATCGGTGCCTTTGCAGCCGGTTTCCTGGTGTTCGGGATTGCGCTGCTGTATGGGGCGACTGGCAGCTCGAACCTGGCCGAGATCAATACCGCACTTGTTACTGGACAGGGCATGCAGGCCGATTCGCTCACATTCCTGATGGCTGGCGCTGCGCTGGTGATCGTTGGGTTCGGCTATAAAATATCGATGGCTCCATTTCATATGTGGACGCCCGATGTCTATGAAGGTGCGCCAACGCCGGTCACCGCGTTTATGTCGGTTGGTGCCAAAGTAGCTGGCTTTGCCGCACTAACGCGCTTCTTGCTCTTGGCGCTGCCAACTCAACAGGCTATCTGGATGCCAATCGTTGGCGCGCTAGCTGTGGTGACGATGATTGTTGGCAATGTTTCGGCAGTCGCACAAACAAATGTCAAACGCATGCTGGCCTATTCCAGTATTGCCCAGGCTGGCTATATGCTGCTTGGAACGCTGGCCGGCAGCAATCGCGGAACCGAGGCGCTGCTGTTCTATATGCTCTCCTATGCGTTGACCAACCTTGGCGCGTTTGCGGTGCTGATTGCTCTCGAACAAAAAGGCGAAGCAGCCTGGGATATCGCCGATTTGGCTGGGCTATGGACGCGCCGCCCGTGGTTGGCATCTGCAATGGCGATCTGTATGCTCTCACTGGCTGGCGTGCCACTCACAGCTGGGTTCTTCGCAAAGTTGTATGTCTTCTCGGCAGCTTGGGAGGCAGGCCAGGGCTTACTGGCATTCATTGGCGTCGTGACATCGGTGATCGCGGCGTTCTTCTATCTGCGGATCATCGCATACATGTTCATGCGCGACCCATCGCGTGAGACGGTGCTATCGACTGGGCCAGAACTGAATATTGGCCTCGTGTTGGCCGTGGTTGGAGTGATTATCTTTGGTTTACTACCGACCCCAGTGATCGACATCGTTCAGCATTCGGTGCTTGCGATCGGGAAATAACAATATATCTCAATCCGTAGACTGAAGCCTGCGGCCAGAAGCGAATGATATAACCCCTTGCCACAGTCTTCAGCCTGCGGGTGTGGTAAGGTAACACAGAAAAGTCGCCATTGGAATGCTTCCAATGGCGACTTCTGAATCGGAGAGGGGTGGCCGCAGGCCGGGGTGAGGTCTACTTCGTGCCCTTGAGCGTATATACAACAACGCCCGTGCCACCAAAGCGCGTAGCATCGATTGCGCCAACAACCAAGGCCGTGGTACCATGTTCATAACCAAGTAGCACGACCTGATCATTCTGCAGATTGGTCATCTTCTTGACAGTAAACCAGCCCTTTGTGGTTACGAGATTATTGTAGTATGTTTGAATATCAGCGAGTGTGCTTGGGGCAGTATAGACCGTTTCCTCAAGTGTTTCGGGCTTGACCGCATCGGCTTTCATCTGCTCGGGAGCGACTTTTTTCCATTGTGTGATGAGCGTGTCGATTTCCTTGATATTGACCGACTCGCTCACCTTGGTCGCATTGGGTGGCAGAGTGACCGTGGTATCGCCAGTGACGCCACAGGCGGATAGAGCGAATACGAGAACTGCAAGACTGAACAACGTGCGCCGCATTGAATGTACCTTTCCAACGAGAAAAACCACATGACAACGAGCCGTAGTGTACCACAACTCGCTGAAATTCGGATTGTGACCGATGGAGCCTGCCGTGGCAACCCTGGGCCGGGTGGCTGGGCTGCGATTATTAGCGATGGAACAACGACCCGCGAGATTGGTGGTGGTGAGCCCCACACAACCAATAATCGCATGGAATTGCGTGCTGCCGTCGAAGCGCTTCGGCTGGTCGATCCAAACAAACCGGTTCGGATTGTGACCGACAGCCAATACCTGATCAATGGCGCAACCCGTTGGATTCGGGGTTGGCAGCGTTCAGGGTGGCTCACCAAGGAGGAGAAGCCAGTTGAACATCGTGATCTCTGGGAGGAAATTGATCGCTTGGCTGGTTCGCGGGTAACATGGGAATATGTGCGTGGGCACGCAGGACATCCCGAAAATGAACGAGCAGATCGCATCGCACAATCCTATGCCGATGGCCAACCAATTCCAGCACGCACGAGTGCGACTATTCCGAGCCGTGGATCGTCTAACACAACAGACACGAGTGGGCCACGCTATCTAAGCCTCGTCAACGGGCAGCTTGCGCGCCACACAACCTGGGATGCGTGCAAAATGCGGGTACATGGGGCTTCGGGGGCGCTGTACAAGAAGTGTTCCTCACGGGCGGCAGAAATTGCCACAGTAACAGGGTGGGGCCTTAATCCATCCGCTTTAGATACCCTTGCATAACAAACGGATGACACGTTCGCCTGTAGAGGAGGCATTCTGATCGTATGGATTCACTAACGAGAAGCCGCATTACAATTGTCTTAATCGCAAATACGCTCCTGCGGGTTGCTGGATCATCGGGCGGAATATTGATCGCTTTTTATCTGGCCAGTACTGCAAGCACCAGTGGTATGAGTGATGTTGCAATCATTGGCGTGTTGGGTATCATCCTGAATGTTGCCGAATTGATTGGCGCAGTGCCGGTTGGCCTGGCAACGGATCGCTTCTCGGCCAGATCTGTGTTGGTGGCTGGGGCGTTGCTTGGCGGCCTGGCAACGCTGATGTACTTCCTCAGCCAGGCAGTGGCAGTCTTCTTTGTTGCACGAGCCATTCAAGGGGTTGTGGCCGTAGTTGGTGGGCCGCCATTGCTGGCATTGATCACCGAAGCAACCAAAAACTCACCACTGGCGCGTAATCGGGTGATTGGCTTCTACGAACTCTCACTGCTCTCCGGGCTTGCGCTTGGTGGCCTGGTTGGTGGGACACTCTGGGATCGATTTGGTGTGGTGGCCTTCAGCTTGTTATCGGTGTTCTATCTTGTGATCGCGGCCTTGTTCTGGTGGGGCGCCCAGATCCCCAATCGCATGAAGAGCGAGCATCCCCTGGAAGGGCTACGCCATGCACTGGCCAACCCAACACTGCTGAAGCTCGCACCGGCCTGGTTAGCGCTGAATGCCGTGATCGGGCTGTGGCTAACCCATATCGCCTTTCAGCTCAAAGGACCAAAGATCGATGGACAGGTGCTGAATGGGCGCTTTAGCGCAACCGAGGTCGGCTATATTCTGCTGGTGTATGCCATTCTGTTCGCTAGTGGCGTATTGGGGTGGACATTCATGCTCGGGCGGGTTACTCGCGTGCAGACCATGCGGATCTCGATCTTTGCGCTGCTGGGAACCTGCGCTGGCCTGTATGCGCTGAATGCCTATGTCTGGCCACCAGCCATTGAGTGGCTGATCGTTGGGGTGACATCCATCTCGGTGCTGATCTCAAGTGGCTTCACACCAGCAGCATTGGCATACCTGGCCTCCTTGGCCGATGAAGGCGAGGGACGCGGATCGACCATGGGCGTGTATACGCTGCTGCTTGGGCTTGGCAATGCGATTGGGGCCGGGATCGGCGGCGTGTTGGCAAGTGGTATGGGCTTCAATGGGCTGATCGTTGGCACCCTGGGATTGGTGGTGCTGGCGCTACTCGCCGTGACCCAACTCCCCGAACATGTTGGATCAACCCAGGTACTCACACCCGATAGCCTGCCACTAACGGCGGATCACTAGACCAGGAGTCAGGAGTCAGAAATCAGAATGAATCTGCGAAATCTGCGAAATCTGCGGATGAATCATAATACTGCTCAACACTCACTTGCGAGGAGTATATTGCACGATGATCTTCTTGCTCCACGGCCCAGATGAATATCGGCGCAGTGCGGCGTTGGCCAGATTGCGGGCAACGATTCCGCTCGATCTGCGCGATTTGAATAGCACAACGCTCGATGGCCGTCGCCTGAAACTCGATACGCTGGTCGCTGCATGTGAGGCATTCCCGTTTATTGCCGAAAAACGGATTGTTGTTGTTGCCGATCTGCTCAAATATCAGAAGGCGGGTGCGGATCGGGATGCGCTGCGGGCGTATCTCGAACGTATTCCGCCAACCTGCGATCTGATCTTTGTGGAGAGCGAGGAATTCGATAAGCGTAATGCGATTTTTACCTATCTGAAGAAGGCAGCTGAGGTGCAGGAATTTGCCCAGCTTGAGGCAGCCGAACTAACCCGCTGGCTGGCCGAACGTGTCCAGGAGCGCAAGGCACGCCTGGATCCACAAGCGGCGCAGCGCCTGGTTGCATTTGTTGGTGGCGATACGCGTGCGCTGGTCAATGAACTCGAAAAGTTGGCCAGCTATGTTGGGCAGGGTGGCCGCATTAGCATTCAGGTTGTTGATCTGCTGGTTCAGGATGAGCAGGAGCAAAACCTGTTTGCTTTTATCGATGAACTGAGCGCCAGGCGGCGCGGGCCAGCATTGGCCAGTGTGCGGCGATTGCTGGATGAAGGGCAGGCAGCCACCTATATCATCTTTATGGTTGCCCGCCAACTCCGTATTCTGCTCGGTGTCAAGGAATTGCTCAGCCAGCGGCTGCGCCCAGATGATATTGCAGCGAAATTAGGCCAAAAGCCATTCGTTGTGCGTAAGGCACTCGATCAGGCGCGTGGATTCACGGATGAGGAACTGGTGCGCCTGCATGATCGCGTGCTGATGCTTGATCATGCTACCAAAACAGGGCGTATGGAAGCTGAAACTGGTTTGGAACTATTGGTCGCCGAGTTTTCGGTCTGATTTTGCCTAGCTCAGCCCTGGCGCAATCCATAGGCGATGCCACTCTGGAGGGTGCCACGCGTCACAATATCGCTCAGATCCACACCAAGGCTCACCAGCGTCTGCGCCACTTCTGGCCGCAATCCTGTTAGCACCACCTGTGCGCCCAGCAGTTTGACGGCTCGTGCTGCCTGGATGAGTGCATGCGCTACCTGCGTATCGACAAAATTCACGCCGGTGATGTCAATAATTGCCAGATCGGCCTGTTGGTCTTGGATGCCTGTCAGCAGGGTTTCCAATATCTGGCTCGCCCGCCGCCCGTCGATTCGGAATCATTTGTGCAGTAGCGCACGAACAAGGAAGCACCCAACTCGCGTGCACGTTCGCGTGCGCCATGCTCGATAATCGTCCAAAATGGGCCACCACCAACAAAATGGCGGGTGAAACCGATTGTCAGAGCTGTGTGGACGGTCATTGTGCGTCTCCAGGCCGTCACATTACTGATCGATACGCGGAAAAGAGGGTATTCATCGCTCATCATTGTATTATACACCGATGCCAAGCACGCCGCAGGCTGAAGCCTGCGGATGGAAGGGCATCCATCGTTCTGCCCGATGATATTGTTACAATCCATCAGCCTGCGGGGGGTGCGCTGAAAGCTGACTCCTGACAACACTCTAGCAAACTTTCCGATCTTGTGCTATACATGGCTGCAAGTAAATCGTCTGCTGCGAGGAATGTACGCATGCCATCGAGTGAGATGTTGGCACCCGGCGCGCAAGAGCTGATCAATGCGACCGCCGTGATCCAACGCCAGCACAATCAAGAACAACCAGGTATCAACCATTGGCTGTTAGTCCTGCTTGAGCGCTATGGGCCAATGGCCGAATCGCTGACCAAAGATCTCGACACAACTGCACTTAAACGCTATCTGGGTGAGCAGATCCGCCAAGGTAATCATGGAGCGCAGCTTCCTGCCGACCATCTGACGGCCAGGGCACTGGCCCGTGCAGCAACCCGTGGCAAAACGCAGATCATGGAACGTGATATGGCTGCTGCGATCCTTGCTGCAGCAAATTATGTTGTCACAGGCCCAACAGCTTCTATTCCAACAGCACCAGTAACGTCACCAACATCAACAACACCAACAACCAATAATGCGCCAGCATCAACCAGCAAAGCCGGGCCGGATGCTGCACCGCCACCGCCGGATTCTGCCACTACCACAACGGTTGCTGCCCAGATATTGGGAGAACCGCAACGTGCATTCCGGCCAACGCCACTGCTCGAACAGTTTGGGCGCGATCTAACCCGTGAGGCGCGTGAGGGCAAGCTCCCGCCGGTTGTCGGGCGTGAGGGCGAAGTCCAGTTGATGCTCGAAACGCTGTGCCGGACGACCAAGCGCAATCCGGTGTTGGTTGGCCCTGCTGGTTCCGGGAAGACGGCAATTGTGGAAGGGTTGGCCCAGCGGCTTGTTCGTGGTGAGGTGCCAGAAACATTGCGTGGCTCGCGCCTGTTTGCCCTACAACCATCAACGCTCGTTGCTGGCGCTGGAATGGTCGGTGAGCTTGAGAAGCGCATGAAAGGGCTGCTCAGTGAGGCCAGCCAGGATGGCCTGCTGCTGTTTATCGATGAGGTTCATTCAATTATTGGGGCTGGCGGTGCGCCCGGTTCCTCGGACATGGCCAGCTTGCTGAAGCCAACCCTGGCGCGCGGTGAGATAGCCTGTATCGCGGCAACCACCGATGATGAATATCGGCGGTTTATCGAACAGGATGCAGCACTTGAGCGGCGCTTCCAGCCCATTCGCATCCAGGAGATGACTCCCGATCAGGCGTTTGAGGTGCTTGTTGCACTCCGCGATACTTTGGCCGCACGGCGTGGCGTGCAGGTTGATAATGCCATTCTACGCTGGCTGATCGAATTTGCCCAACGCTATCTGCGTAATCGCCACTTCCCCGATAAAGCCGTCGATCTGCTGGAGCAGTGTGTGGCCTATGCGATCACCCAGGGCAAACGTGTGGTTGAATTAGCCGAAGCAGAGGTGGTCGCCCAGCGCTTGATCGGCATGCCGCTTGCCATTGAGCAGCAACTCACGCCATTGCGAGCCCAACTGGCCGAACAAGCCCTGCTTGACGATGATAATATTGCTACGTTAATTGGGCGCTTGGAAGTAACTCTGCGCGGCCTCGATCTGCGCTCATCACGGCCAAATGCCATGATTTTATTGCTTGATCAGGCAGCAGCAGCGAGCGAGGCACTGGCCAGTGTGATTGCCGAGAATCTGTTCGGAGCCAGTGATCGGGTCATTACGATTGATTGTAGCCGCTTTGTTCACCCTGCCGATGTGACCATGCTGCTTGGTGCGCCGCCCGGATATATTGGCTATAGCGATAGCCTGCCGCTGCATCGGCTCATCCAGATGCCGTGGTCGGTGTTACGCTGTGAGCATATCGAGGGATGCCATCCGCAGGTGCTGGCAGTATTGCTGCAAGCCCTGGCTGCTGGTGTGCTGACTGATGCGCGTGGCAAGCGTATCTATCTCAGCGATACCATCGTTATCCTCACGGCCAGTGTGAATATCGAGGAGCATCGATCAATTGGCTTCCGGCAGGCCGAAACAGCACAGCGCAGTGATACACGCCGGGCTGCGGCTGCGGCATTGGGCGATGATATTGCAGGCTTGGCCGATCTGATCTGTGCAACACTACCGATTCTTGATGCAGCCCAACGCCACTTCCTTGGCCGATTACTTGCCGATCTGGCGGAGCGCTATCGATCACAGGGCCTGATCATTCATTGGGATATCAGCCTGATCGATTGGCTTTCCAAACAGCAGGATAGCAGCGCCAGCCAGCTCGATTGGGAGCGGCTGATTGATGAGCAGGTCAACTCTCAGCTTATTCATGATCTGCCGCCGATTGGCGAACACCGTGAACTTACCGTCCGCTTTCTCGATGGAACCGTCCAGAAAACACCGTACGAAGCATGAATCCACCCAAAGGAGGCACCCGTGGAGTTCAGTAACGACGCACAGAAGCAGGCCTACGAGAACACCAAGACATGGATGATGGAACTGTTCGGTGAGATGTCAAAGGCTCATGCCGACGCCCCGACGTTTAGCGTGTGGATGGGTTCGGCACTCACATACGTGAATGTGTATTCCTGGGGTGATGATAAAGCAACGATCCAGAGCTTCTCCTGGGTGGTGACGGGCGCGGAACTTGTGCCGGATCTCATGCAATTTCTGTTGCAGGAGAACAATACCATGCGCTTCGGAGCCTTTGGCATGGACCAGGAGAACGATATCTTCTTCAAGCACTCGATTGCGGGCCTGACTGCCGATAAAGCCACATTGAAGGCGGTCATCATGGCTGTGGCAAACACCGCCGATGAATACGACGACAAGATCACCTCGCGCTGGGGTGGCCGCCGCGCAACTGATCGCTAATAGGAATCTATGCCGCTCACTGTAACATCACTCGCATCGGGCAGTAGCGGCAACGCACTCCTGGTTCATTGTACAACCGGATCGCTGCTGGTCGATTGTGGCCTCTCGCAGCGTGCCATTGAACGCCATCTCGTCCATGGTGGCCGTTCAATCCGCGATCTGCAGGCAATCCTGCTGACCCACGAACACAGCGATCACATGCTCTGCGCCGGGCCATTGGCTCGGCGCTATGCGATTCCACTGATCACCAATCGCCCAACTGCGGCAGCCCTGACGACCGAGCTTGCTGGAGTTCAGCTGATTGATCTACCAACTGGCTTTTCATTAACCATTGGCCCATTTCATGTACGCAGCTTCCCTGTTTCACACGATGCTGCCGAACCGGTTGGCTATGTGATCGAAGCCGAACAGTGGCGGGTGGCAATTGCAACCGATCTCGGCACTTGGGATGCACAGGTTGCGGATGCATTGGCCAATGGCGATCTGATTGTGATCGAGGCTAATCATGATCGCGAGCGTTTGCGGGCAGCGCCCTATACCGATTCGCTCAAGGATCGGATTGCCAGCCCTCGCGGCCACCTCGATAATGTGCATGCAGGGCGATTACTTGCCAGGATCGGTGTAGATGGGCGTAAACGATCTGCCTGGCTGGCGCATCTCTCGCAGGAAGCCAACTCACCGGCAATCGCGCTGCGTATGGTGCGCGGCGTGCTATCGATGGAGGGCGTGGCCTGCATTGATGTGGCGGTGATGCCGCGCCGCACCCCGCTGACATGGAGCAGCGATACCAGCGCCGATCAGCTGACATTGCTGTAGAAAAGTATTCAAGAGTCAGGAGTCAGAAGCCAGAAGACTTAGTGCCAGTTGAAGAGTATGAATCGCTGTGTCTATTGGCCGATCTTGAGTTTGGTATATCTAATTGAAATGCTCATTCTACTGCTTGACTAACTCCTTAATGTTCCGCGCCTGACCTTACACTGCCCCTTTTGTGAGTGTGCGATCCTCATTCCTCTGGATTGCGCTATAATGCCCGCCGTCACTTGTCGAAAGGACTCGATTGTGCCCTCTGCGAGTCGGCGGCGCCCGCTTATACTGGCTGGAATGGCCATCGGGCTCACCCTGTTCTACCTGACTCCGGTTCCGTTTTTTATCCGGCTCCACGGATTGTTGCTGTTTGCGGTATTGGCCCTTCTGCGGCCCGATCTGGCGATTCTGTTTGTGCCACTAACTGCGCCGCTGTATCTGATTCCCGCAACACTCGGCGGGCTACGCAATGGCGAGACGCTGCTGCCATTGCACGAGGTTGCCCTGCTGGTGACAACCGGCGCGTTTGGCTGCCGTTGGATCTGGCATTTGGTGATGCGCCGCATTGCCCATGCCCGATCAACAAGCACGCTTGGCGGTAGTGATGACGATGTGCCCCAAAAAGTGGCAATCAAGCAATCACTGATGCACTGGCTTCCACTGATCCTGTTCCTGCTGTGTGGAATATGGGGTGTGCTGATTGCGCTACCCACAGCGCGGGCAGAGGCATTGCGCGAGTTTCGCTGGCTGATCCTTGAGCCGCTGATCTTCTATGGATTATTGCTGGTACTCGGGCGATCTGCGCGGCGTGGCGCGGCCATAGCACTGATTATTGCTGGTTCGCTGGTTGCGATGATCGGGCTGTTCCAATTTGTTGGCATTGATCTCGTACCATTGATCGGCCAGAAGCGCAGCTTCAGCGAGAATATTGTTGATGCTGGCAGCGCCAGGCGAGTTGCATCGGTGTATGGCCATCCCAATAATCTGGGCCTGTTTCTTGGGCGGATCTGGCCGCTGGCGGCAGCGCTGGCATTAGTGAGGGGCGTACAGCGGGAGTCAGGAGTCAGGAGTCAGGAGTCAGAAGCACCGCAATCTATTCCCTCACCCCTTGCCCCTCGCCCAGTGGGAGAGCTTTCAGGTGAAGGGTTTTCTCAGACCGTTGCGCATTGCCCGCTTCCCAGCCCCGCCCCCACCGGTGGGGAGGGGTGCAAAGGGCTTGCAAGAGGTCAATTCCCCCGCGCCCCGGCGTGGGAGCGGGGGTTAGGGGGCGCGGGGGAAAGCGCATCAGGACGCCTTCGCGCAAAAACCCTACACTTGAAAGCACTGGGAGAGGGGAAGCGCGGCAAGAGGCAGGAAGCGTCGCAGTCGCCAGCATGGAACCAACTGATTGATGCGCTGACTCAACCGCGCCAGATCGGGCCACTTCTTGTTGTTCCTGTGTATACGCTGGCCACACTCGTGTGCCTGGGTGGGCTGTTTGTCTCATTCTCACGCGGAGCGTGGCTTGGCGCGGTGGTAGCCTGTGCTGTGTTGGGGTTTGGCCTGGTGGGTCGAACATCAGGAGCCAGCCATCGGCGATCATCGCTCAGCTACCGAGCCTTATTCGCTGGTATGATTGCACTGGCATTGCTTGGCGGCCTGGCATTGCTATTGCGTGGTGGTGGCGGCAGCGAGGGCGTGCGGCTGTTGCTGTGGCGTGAGGCAGTTGGCTACCTTGTGCAGCACCCATTTGGTATCGGCCTCGATCAGTTCTATGCCTATCATGCACCCGATTCGGGCCGTAGCCTGATTGATCCAAGTATGATCGGAACCAGCGAACAATATGCTGCCCATCCCCACAATCTGCTGCTCGATATCTGGCTGCGGATGGGGCCACTTGGCCTGGTTGCCGTTGGCTGGCTCATAGCTCGCGTTATTCGCCGTACCAGTGCTGCTGATCCGCTTCTTATCGGGGCATTGGCTGCATTAGCCGCCGCACTCACGCATGGGCTGGTTGATCAATTCTATTTTGTGCCCGATCTGGCGATCACATTCTGGGTGCTGCTTGCGCTCAGCGAGCGGTCTTTTGCTTCTGAAACAGGAGCGTCGCAATGAATCCCAACCTAACCCAGCTCGTCCAGGCCTGCGATACGCTTGGAATTAGCTATACGATCTACCATAGCTCGGGTAACCTGATTGAAGTGAGCCATGCAAACCAAACGCATCTATTCGTCAACTGGACGACGCCATTCAATAGCCATGCCATTGCAAAATTGTGTACCGATAAAGAATACTTCTATCGTATTGTGCATCCGATTGTGCCAATGCCCGCCACAATTGGCTATGTAAACCCCAGTACTGTTAAATATCACTCATATGTGTTATTTAATTCGACTGAAGCAATTGCGAATGATATTCTGGCCCATTTCGCTACGCCAGTGATTGTCAAGATGAATCGCGGCACAACCGGCATTAATGTCTTTTTCTGTAATAGCTTTGATGAAATCCAGCAGCGCCTTGAACAGATCTTTAATCGCAATAGCAGTTTGTTCGATTATGTGGCGCTTGCACAGCAGTATATTTCGATTCAACGCGAATATCGCGTTATCTACCTGGATGGTGTGCTGCAATTTGCCTATGAGAAGAATATCGATCAGGCGACGTTCGCTGGCAATCTCAGCCGATTGCACTGGAACGGCGCACGGGCTGTTGTCGTTGATGACGCGCAGATGCTCGCCGAAATTCATGCTCTATGTGCGCCGCTGTTTGAGCGCCTGCCGCTGCGCTTTTGTGGCCTAGATATTGCACGGGATGAGCAAGGGCGCTTATGGATGATCGAGGCCAATTCATCGCCAGGGTTTGATGTCTTCGTTCGCGATGGTGGCGGGGCGCGCATGATCGAATTGTATCAACGGATGCTGCGGTCATTGTTTGACATAAGGTAGGCAAGGCGTGATACCTCGTCTTTACCATGCCCCGCAGGCTGAAGCCTGCGGCTATGGACAACCATCCCTATCGGCAACCATCCCTATGGACAACCATCCCTATCGGCAACCATCCCTATCGGCAACCATCCCTATCGGCAACCATCCCCTGGCCGCAAGCTTCAGCCTGCGGATGAAGGGGAGAGCGTTACACTTCCAGGCGAGCAGGGATGCGCGTTGGCACCGGCGAGCCAACTGCCTGAACATGGTTGCCCTCATAGCCCATTTTGATCCAGCCTTTTTGGATAGCATAGATCACCGCCATCGTGCGGTCGTTGACCTGGAGCTTCGAAAGGATCGAGGTAATATGGTTCTTGACCGTCTGGCCGCTGATCGAGAGTTCATTGGCGATCTCTTTATTGGAGAGGCCGCGAGCGATACAATCCAAAATCTCAATCTCACGCGATGTCAGTGGTGCAAACAAGGCACTGGTACGCTCATCCTCGCTTGAAGCAAGCTCGCGGAACTGGTGCAGCACCCGTGTTGCCACATGTGGTTTGGCCAGCACACTTTCGTTGATCAGATAGCGGCCACGGGCAACATCGCGGATCATCTGAACCAGATTTTTCGGATCAACATCCTTGGAGGAATAGGCGGCGGCACCAACCTTGATCGCCTGGAACAGTTGATCGTCGTCCTCATACACACTCAGCACAATCATGCCGATGCGTGGATCGCGGCGCTTGATCACCCGCGCCACCTCAAGCCCATTCAGGCCAGGTAGGTTCACATCCATCAGTACAACATCGGGTAACAGCCGTTCGGCCAGTTTCATGGCCTCCTGACCATTCTCGGCCTCACCAACTACTTCCATATCACCTGCCATCTCTAAGCTCCAGCGGATGCCCTGCCGGAAGAGTGGATGGTCATCAATAATGAGGACGCGAATACTTGCACTCATGTGTGTACTCCCTGTCGGAGCGCTCATTCGAGCGGTATGACGACTGTTACTTCGGTACCATGACCAGGCCGTGACGCAACTGTGAGGCGTGCGCCAACCATTTCGGCACGCTCGCGCATACTTGTTAATCCCCAGTTGCTCCGGCCAGCCCGCCGTGCGACTTCGTGCGGATCGAAACCAGGGCCTTCATCACGAATGGTAAGCACAAACTGGCCATTCTGTTGGGTCAATCGCACACTCAGCAAGGCGCCACGCGCATATTTTGACGCATTCTGCAACGCTTCTTGCATGATGCGATAAAGAACGATCTCAACATCTTCGGCCAAGCGTGGCAGCGCTTCAATATCGATCTGCACCTGTGTGGTGTACGTATTCATGTAGCCGCGCAGGTATTCCTTGATCGCCTCCGCAAGCCCACGCTCACGAACAATACCTGGTCGCAGATCCGCAATAAACCGCCGAACTTCCTCAAGCCCCTCACGTGTCGCGCCGCGTAGCCGATCCAGCATTGTGACAAGCCGTACCTGATCGCTGCCCTGCTGCGCCAGTGTATAACACGTCTCTAGCAGCATCAATGAATTGGCCAATACCTGTGCTGGCCCATCGTGAACCTCACGGGCAAGCCGTGTTCGCTCTTCCTCACGGCCATGGATAACCTGCGCTCGCAATGCCATCGCCCATGGATCATCACTGGTGACTGGCCCGGTCAGCGTATCGCTACTCATAGCAATCTGGCGAATCAGTTGATCGAGTTGCTTCAGTGCGCGGCGCTCAGCATCGAGCGAATGGGTGAGTTGTTCGGCATGGGCGCGCAACTCTGCAACACGTTTGCCAAACGACTTGGCATCTGGGGCACGCCGCTGGACTGCCGAACGTTGCTGAACAACGGCCTCATCAAGCTGTCGTTCAACCTGCCGAAGGGTCATGCTCAACTGATCGCACTCAATCCGAATCCGACCAGCCAGCGCCTGCAAGCGCGCAAGCTGCTCACCAACAATACTATGCGCTTCGCGAAGCGCAGCCGGGAGCCCGGCGTTGTCTGATGCTCCCATGACTTCGCCACCTAAACGCATTCTGCTCTGTACCAAGTGATAATGAATATACTATACTTCACAGGGCTTTACTAGTTACAACGTGTTCACTTCTGCGTCAAATTGTAGACAGTTGTATGAAAGTAGGTTTTCAATGGCAAAACAATCGGCTGGGCTTATGCAGCAGATCAATGCGCTTGCTGTACCATATGGCCAATTGGCGCTGTGGTCGCTTGGCCAGGCTGGATTTGTGATCAAGGGTGGGCAAACGCTAGCCTGCATTGATCCATACCTTTCGGATCCGACGCCACTCGGGTTTGGGCGGCGAGCAGCGATTGTACTGAACCCAGCAGACCTACCAAATCTAGATGTTGTCTTTGCCACACACGAGCATCTCGATCACGCCGATCCACGCACGCTTGGGCCGATGCTGGCTGCTGCCGAGGGCGCAACGCTGGTGACATCTGTGCAGGGTATGGCAATTGCCAGCGGTGTGGGAGTTGCGGAATCGCGGATTGTGACGCCCTCCCTTGGGCAGCGGCATGAGTTAGGCTGGCTGGCATTCACCGCCATCCCAGCAGCCCATTATAGCTATGAGGTCGATCCAATTGGGCGTTCACGCTGGATGGGCTTCCTGATCGAGTGTAATGGTGTGACGCTCTATCATGCCGGCGATACGATTCTCTTCCCAGAATTGTTGGCAGCCCTGGCTGACGTTCGGGCCGATATTGCCTTGCTGCCGATCAATGGCCGTGATTTCATGCGCGATCAGCACAATATTATTGGCAATCTGTGGCCACACGAGGCCGTTGATCTGGCGCTACGGGTGCAGGCCAAAGTGCTGATTGGCATTCATAACGATATGTTTGCGGGCAATCGTGTCGCACCAGGGCTCTTGTTTGATGCCGTCGAACGCCTGGCACCATTCCAACGCTGCCATACATTGCAGGCTGGTGAGGCATATATGTATGTGTAGGCGTCACCGTGCAAAGGCCCGAAATGGGTTATCGGCAATCAGCGATTGAATGATCGCATCATGAATGCCAGCAGCAGCAAGCTTGGGTAAAAACTGTTCGCTGATATAGGTATATGGCTTGGGTATGCCGCCGCCTGGTTTGGCGGGATCGAACCAGCCGCGATCATGGCTGAGCAGTATCTGATTGCCGAAGCCAGCATCAAGCATGCGCTGAATTCGATCAAGAAACAGCGCATCGGTGCTGGGGTCGCCAATCCAGTCATATTCGATCCAGGCTCCACGCCTGGCCATTTCCAGATTAAGCTCGAAATCCGGATCGGCGCTGGCGTGAATCCAGATGAAGCGCGAACTAGGGAAGCCAACCGATTCAAGAATATCGAGTTGATCGCGCACCACCCGACCACGAATAGTGTGGCTGCCGATTGCAGCGCCAACCTGTGCAGCGGCATGGCCAGCAGCACGCAAAATCTTGGTTTCACACATCGTTAGGCCATCATCGCCAGCACTGAGCTTCACAAAGCCAGCCTGTACAGGCGTGCCACTGATGGTACCCTGCAATTCGCCGAGCATCCAGGTAGACAGATCGCTCTCTGAAGCGGAATACGCCCAATCCGGCACCCACGGCTCGCGATAAATTCCCGTGGGAACAACAACTGGCATTCCCGCAGCAATCGATACGGCCAGCAGAATATCGGCCCTGCGCCCAACGCCAATTGGCGCACAATCAACAAGTGCGGTAACGCCAACGGCCTGTGCGCGGCGTAATTCTGGTTCCATCAAGCGGATGACATCGGCAGCCTCTGCTTCGGCGTACCCTGGTTGATCGGGTGTGCGCAGATCGACGAAGATGTGTTCGTGTGGAAGAATCATCGCAAGTTCGTCGGCTCGTTTGGGGCCAAGGGTTGTGATAAGCTGGGTCATGTTCATGTCCTTTTTTGTGCTTGATGCATATATGCCATAGCAATCCTATCGGATAAGAATAGTAGGGCGAGGGGATTTTTTCTTGGGGGCTGCGCCCCCGGTGCCCCCGCTTTTTTACGAATGAAATAGGATTGCTATATCAATATCAATCGTGTTGGAAAGCACAATTCGTAGCCGTTCTGCAACCTGCTGGGCTGCCTGCTGATTGGTATCTGGGAGCAATATTGCCACTCCTTCGAGCAAGTAATGATCAACACAGAGCATGAAATCAATTGCAGTTATGTTGGGCATGGAGCATGATAATAGCATAATTATGCAGGGCACCTGTGGGGTGCTGGTTTGCCTGATCGACATTATCACAGTTTTCTCATCCTATTTTCCCCTGATTGCGCTATGGTGCATGTATGATCTCGCCATTCATTGATCACCCATACTACGAGATTGATGGCATTCGTGTTATCTGAGGTAAGTCATGAATCATTTGCAGAAGTACCTGGTCGATGAATTTGTTGAGGATTACCAGGAAGGCCACCTGAACCGCCGCGATGCGCTCAAGCGGATTGCGGGTATTACAGGGATGGCAGCAGCTATTCAGCTCCTGGCCGCCTGTGGTCAACCGACAACAACAGCAGCACCAACTAGCGCACCAGCGCCAACGACGGCTGCGGAAGCACCAACGACCGTTCCGGCTCCGGCTGGCTCGGTAGCGAATAGTGTTGCTGCCGATGATCCAACAATCAGTGCGCAGGCAGTTGAATTTCCGGGTGCGGATGCGACACTGCGTGGCTATCTTGCACGCCCAGTTGCGGAGGGAACCTACCCGATTGTGTTGGTATGCCATGAGAACCGTGGCCTAACGCCCCATATCGAGGATGTGACGCGGCGTGTCGCGAAGGCCGGCTATATTGGGTTGGCAGTCGATCTGCTTGCCCGTGAGGGTGGCACAAGCAAGGTTGCGGATCAGGCAAGCATCCCAGGGTTGCTGAGTGGTGCGCCGCCTGCTCGCCATGTACAGGATTTCAAGAGTGGCCTGACTTATGTGCAGGGGCAGCCATATGCACAGGCCGATAAGATTGGCATGGTGGGGTTCTGTTTTGGTGGCGGTGTGACCTGGCTTGTGGCTGCTGGTATCCCGGAATTGCGTGCGGCAGTGCCATTCTATGGCCCACCGCCGCCAGCCGAACAGCTCCCGAATGTGAGTGCAGCAGTGCTGGCGATCTATGCCGAGCGCGATCAACGTATTAATGGGAGCCTTCCAACGGTTGAGGCAGCGATGCAGGCTAATGGAAAGACATTTAAGAGCATCATCTACCCCGCATCCGACCATGCGTTCCATAATGATACTGGTACGCGCTATAATCCAGAGGCTGCCACGGCTGCATGGGCCGAGACATTGGCCTGGTTCGAGCAGTATGTGAAGGCATAAGGGAACACCGGATGCCGCTGCGCGCGGCAGGGTGCAGGGAACCAGTCGGAACGGTTCCCTGCACCCTCCTGCGGCCAATGGTACTCGGTTCTTATCTGCTCTAAGCGAGTTTGCGGGCAAGTTGTTCGATCTGTGCCAATGGAAATGGTGCGCTCACATAGGCAATTGCTCGTGTGAAGCCCATCTGTTGCCATTGTGTCAGCATTCCCTGTGGATCGGGTAGCAGTTCGCTTAATGCTGGGTGAACCGAGAGATCAAAGCCTGTGCGGGTTCGCCCTGCTGCTTGCAGCCCTTGATCGAGCGCCGCGAGCAGTTCTGGGTAACGAGCGCGGTTTCGCCATTGCAGGTTCAGCCCATCGGCGTAGCGCCCAGCCAGCTTTGCAATCCCAGGGCCGAGTGCGCCGAGGATCAGTGGCGGGCGGGGTTGGGGCGCAGGGCTACAGATCGCTTCCTGAAGCGGGTAGTACTGGCCTGCAATGGTCACAGGCTCGCCACGCCAGAGTGCCGGGATGATCTCGACGGCCTCACGTAGCCGGGTGTAACGGGCCTTGTTATCGCCCTGATCGATGCCAAAGGGAGCCTGCTCGAATTCTAGCCCGCCCGCACCTAAGCCGAGTTCGAATCGCCCGCCCGATATTTCTTGGAGTGTTGCGCCGATCTTGGCCAGCCGGGCGGGGTGACGATTGGTGTTATTGGCAACCAACGGACCAAGTTTGATCCGCGTGGTCGCTTCAGCAAGGCCTGCCAGCGTCGTCAACCCATCGAGCACTGCTTCATGTGGAGAGTTCCACGAGACATAATGATCCCACACCCAGACTGAATCGAAGCCAAGGCGATCAAGTAGTTGGGCTGCAGTGCGCAGTTCGTTATAGGTTGTTCCAAAGGTTCCCAGGCATAGGCCGAGTGGTATCATATGTAGCTCCTTGTGATCAGAACAGTATTCAGGAGTCAGGAGTCAGAATGAAGAACCACCCTCACCACTAAACCTACTGCGAGAGGGGCACCGCAGCATGGTAAGGGAATAAATGAACCACCGAGAAGATGCTCCATCGGAGCGTCTCTACCCTAAATCTGGCTTCTGACTCCTGAATGCTGACTCCTGAATCCCGCGCTAGGGTGCCCAAACCGGCCAGCGATCATTGAAGGTATTATCGGTGAGCTTGGTGATTGTGCCATCTGGATCAAGCCGTTCGATCTCCCAATCACCATCGGCATTATTTGCAAAGGCAATCTGGGTTCCATCAGGCGACCAGACGGGCGTATTGTTATCGGCCGGGCCTATCGTCAGTTGAGTGATATTGCGACCATTGGCATTCATCCGAAAGATATGTGTATTCATGCCATCACGGCGGCTCTGAAAGACGATCTGGGTACCATCGGGCGAGAAGCGCGGGAAACCATCTTCGGCGGGATGATTGGTAAGTTGGCGCGAATGAACCAACCTTGCATCAAGGAGGTTGGTGTAGTATCGCCCCGCGAATGCGCGGCTATCCTGGATATAGGCGAGATCGGCGCGCATAATTTCGAAATTGCCGCTGCAATCATCCATCCATGCCAGCGAACGGCCATCGGGGCTCCAGGCTGGCGTTTGATGCGTACAATCCCCGGTTGTCAGTTGCACCACGCTGCCAACCGTCCCGATACTGCTGCCATCATAGCCGATCAGAAAGAGTTGCGGTTTGCCGGTTCGATCCGAGGTAAACACGACCTTGCTGCCATCCGGTGAGATGGCCGGGTTACTCTCGTTGCTTGGCTTTGTCACTGGCGGATAGGGGCTATAGGGGAATGGTGGCGTGGTATCGGTGTATGTCAGGCGGATGAGATCGCTGTTTGCGGCATATGGGGCTGCATACACCTGGCGATAGCTGCCATCACTGCGCCGCGAGTCGATCAGCAGTTGTACCGTATCGCTGGCATAGGCATTCTTGATGCTGTATGGAACCGTCTCGCCTGCACCAGAGGGAATCTGTTGCAGTGGCGACGAACCATCGATGTTCATTCGAAAGACATCCATACGCCCACCGTTGCGATCCGATGCAAAGAAAATCGGTAGTGGCGATGGGGCCGTGTTCCAGGGTTGGCCGATACGCCAGTAACGCCAGCCAACATAGTGTTGGCCAACATTGCCCATTTCCACCTGGCTGCCCTTTGGATTCGTTGGTGTGAAGGTCAGCGTCCGCCGTTCATACAATTGCACTAATACATTGCGCTCCTGCCCGCCAACCATGGTGCGAACCCAGTAGGCATCACTGATTGGGTAGCCCATGAGCGTAATCCAGTCGATCACCAGCCCGGTGCGAACACGGCCATTTTCCAGCACACGCCCGCGTTGATTCAAATATTCCCAGAAGATTTGCGGAATGGTGTGGCCGGTTTGATCAATATAGGTAGCCCCACGCGTCTGGTTGGCAAATGGTTGGTTGAGTTCGTTTTGCAGGCTCAGATTGCCAACCTTGTCGATCATGGTTAAAATCGGTTTCCCGCGTTGGTCGCGATCCCGACGTGGGACGCCAGGTGCGCTGGCGACACCCTGAAAGGAGGCGTAGGTTGGCGCTTCCTCGTTGATGCTCAGGGCATCGCCAGCCACGGGAATAAATGCTGGTGATGTGGCAAAGAAATCGCGTGGATCATCGCCCAATTGACGATAGCCCGTGACCATTTCGACAACCAGCAGCCCGTTGGTGACCGTTATCGTCGTTGGATCAGTTAGTTCCATGCGACCCTTATCGAAATATTGCACAAGCCGTAGGCCATTTGGTGCCTGGCGATAGAATTCATAGTAATCAAGCCAGGGCTGTGGTCCCCACAACCACCCACGCTGGCCCAGAACCTGTGCCGCATCCGTCCGCGCCCATTGAGCCAGAAAGGCTGGATGGGCAAAGCTTGTATGATCTGGCGACCAGGGTGCCGAACGCGCTGGGATTGGAAGCAGCAACGCACATAGGGCCAGCAATGCGAGCAGGGTACGGTAGTTCATGGGGGAACCTTTACGAAGCATTCAGCCCTCACCCCTGGCCCCTCTCCCAATGGGAGAGGGGTGCCCGTAGGGCGGGGTGAGGGCGCTTACTCATCAATCTCGGCGGCGGTGATACCTGCCCATTGCAGTAGTTCGCGGATTTTTGTGAGATTAGCACGCTCAATCAGCAGAATGTGATCACCGGCCTGGCCACGAATAAGTGGCGAGAAACGTTTACTAGCCAACAATGCCTGAGCAACATTGGGATCGGCCAGGCGGAGAATGCTGATGCGCCCCAATTCTGTCTGAGCGGGTGCGCCAGCCCATGCGCGCAGGGCTACTGTCAGCACTGGTGGAATCGCCCGTGTCAGCCGTTGATCAAATTCACGCGAGAAATCATCGATCCGATACCCACGCTGGGCAGCCGCGCCAACACTCGCAGCCGTTAATTTCCAGTGATCGCCAACCCGCTCCGCCCAACGGTCGAGCAGTGGTTCCGTCAGCAGATCCGGCTTCCCGCGCACCACATCGATCTGGCCAGTTTCATCAACTTTGAGGGTGGCTGGTGGTGGATCAAGATAGTTGATGCTTGTCGTTATGCGTTGTGGCAGAATAGCCGTATCGAGCAGCACAAACAGTTCGCCAATTGGGCGGCCAGAAACGCCATTGCTCAGGGCCGCATCACGGGCAGCGGAGGTCGGATATTTCAGGAGATTGGCACGGCGGCGCATGGTGATACGTTCGTGCTGGGTGACCCATTCGCGCATTGTTGCCGCAACATTCTGTGGGACAGATGGGCCAAGGGCTGCCAATAATGAATCCAGCGTGCCACTGCGGTCGGTCCAGCGCGCAACCGATTCACGGGTCAGGCGGTAGCGGGCCACATGAATATCGGCCTGAACACGTTCGGCAGCCCGTTCGAGCAGGGCCAGTTGCGTTGGGGCTGCTTGCTCAAGATAGACAACAATTTCATAGTTGGGTTGAATGATCCATGGGGCCACTGCTGGTTCGGCTGGTTTGACCTGCGCCTGTGGCCGCAACACCGCCCGTGCCAGATCGGTCAGGCGCAGTGCATTCAACTGCCCATCCTCGATGCCAACCTCAACCATTCCAAGAAAATAGAGCCAGCCAGCCAGCGCATAGGTGATCCAACGCTCCTCATATAGCCGCCATTCGCCCCACAGCCGTTCGAGCCAGCCCTGTTCATCGACAGGCGTGGTTTTTTGTTCGGCCTTGGTACGGCCACGTGGACGTTGCATGTTCCAGGGCCGGGCGACACGCGGATGCGGGCCGTTCAATGAATAGTGTTGCCCAATCCGATCAAACAGCGTACGGCTGAACGTTTCCAGGCTCACAAACGATTGCGTATCCAGCATGCACTCGAACAGCATCAGCATCGCCAGGCGCATGCCAGCACCAGTATTGGCGAATGTCTCGCTCCAATATGGCAGATCATATTCATACCAGGATTGAATGCCAATGAATTGGCCAAGCACCTCTGCCACGAGCGTTGGGTAGGGCAGTGTGGCAATATCGGAATTGGAAACCATCAGCCGTTCGGAATTGATCGCAACCAGATGACCAGTGTTCGTCAGTGTCTCGACCAGCCCTTGGACAGGGCGAGTAAACAGCAAGCCATCGAAGTGGGCTTCGGCTTCGCCCCAACCAAGGGTTTTGCTCAGTTTACGCATATCGGTGACACGTACGGCATTACTCTTGGTCAGTTGCAGCCCGCCCTGTGCGCGAATGGCCTCAACCACGCCAATCAGATCGAGTGCAACCTGGGCTGGGCGACGGATACGGCTTTCGGGTGGTTCTGGTGCAGCTGGCAGGGTAATTTGCTTGACTTTAAGGGCTGGGACTCTGGCAAGCAGGCGATCATCGCTAAACACCACCAGATCGCTATATGGGCTGAAGTAGCCATAGCGCTGTTCGATTGGAAGTGCTAGCCCACGCTCGCACAGCCGTTGGGCAAATGGTGACGACGTATTGCCATACATGTCCGGCGTTTCTGGTGGCTGATACCCGGCAGCACGCAGGGCAATCGCCAGATGGCTTGAACGAATGATCCCGCCAATCCGGCGCATGATCGAAAGCGCAGCTAATTCGATGGCATCGAGCTGAATGATAGCCGCATCGACCATGCGCTGATCGGACAGCCCTTCACTTATTGCGATAATTGCTGCGTCTTTGCGGAGTGCCCCACGTGTACCCCAGATGCGGGCCATGCGTTGCAGTTCATTGCTATTCATCAGCTGAAGATAGGAATCGAAACGTTGGTGGGGCTGCTCCACAGATCACTCCTCGAGCATTCGCGGTACATGGCCAAGTTTGCGCAAGCGCGTGAACAGCGCATCGATCTGGCCAGGGGTGACAATTGCAACCCGGTCACTCAGTCGTACAGCAATTGTTCGCGCGGCAGCTGCATCGGACATAATCGCATCGAGCAGCCAACTCTCGGCAACTTCGATCAATGGCAGATTACTATGTAGAACTGGCGCGATATCGGGTTCGCTTGCTGCTGCACCTTTTATAGCTGGCGGATTCTTTGGCGAACGGGCCACGGCTGTTCTCCCAGGCTGAGGATCGGTGGATTGTTGGTGTGCATCAACCCGTATTTTACCATACCAAAGGTTGTGGGCGGTTTGCGAACCGCCCATACGGTAATTCCTTGCCGATAATCCACATTATGTGGGCGAATACGAGATTCGCCCATATGGTGATTGCGGGCATTTACCCAGCAATCTCGCGCAGCGCCGCCAGCAAGCGGTCGATTTCATCAACGGTATTATAGTGAACCAGCCCGATCCGCAACATGCCGCCCAGATCTTCGACACCAAGGCGTTCGCTCAGGTTCATTGCATAATAGTTGCCATCCCAGGTGAAGATCCCGCGCTGGCCGAGTGCCTCGGAGAGTTGCCGTGGGGTGTGGCCTGCGATCCGCACCGCAACAGTTGGCGTGCGGCTCTCGAAGCGGGCCGCATCGGTGATGCCATAGAAGGTTAGCCCTGGAATTTCTAGCAACCCGGCGATGAGTTTCTCGCTCAGGCCGCGTTCATACTCGCAGATCATCTCCATTGCAGCAATAATTGCCTCGCGTTGGGTTGGTTCTGTTTCCCAAGCCCGATGGTGCCTGCCGAGTTCAGCCAGATATGTGATTGCGGCAGTCACGCCGGCCATGCTTTCGTGGCTCTTGGTACCAGTTTCCCAGCGATCAGGCAGGATATCGGCAGCCGGGCGGACTTTGTATGGCGTGAGCCGTTGCATATGCTCACGTTTGCCATAGAGTGTGCCCATGTGTGGCGCAAAGAATTTGTATGGCGAACAGGCCAGAAAATCGCAGCCAAGCTCCTGCACATCAATCGGGCCGTGGGGCGCATAATGGACAGCATCGACATACACCAGCGCGCCGACGGCATGGGCCAGTTCAACAACCTGTTTCACATCATTGATTGTGCCAACGGCATTGGAGGCATAGCCAACCGCCACCAGCTTGGTTTTGGGCGTGATCTGGCGGGCGAAATCGGCCATATCGAGTGTACAATCCTCGGTATCGACATCCACGAATTTAATGATCGCGCCCTGTTCTTCGAGTGCCTTCCAGGGTGCCACATTCGCATCGTGATCGAGGCGTGTTAGCACAATCTCATCGCCTGGTTGGATATCGCGGCCAATTGCCCGGCTGAACGCAAAGGTCAGGCTGGTCATATTCTGGCCGAAGACAACCTCATCCGGGGCGCAGCCAAGCAGATCGGCCATGGCCTGATGTGCGGCGGTGATTGTCTCATCGGTGCGGCGGCTGGTCAGAAATGCGCCATGGATATTGCTATTGGCGCGGATCAGGTAATCGGTCATGGCATTAATCACCTGCTGGGGGACCTGTGTGCCGCCGGGGCCATCAAAGAAGATAGCTGGCTGATCGTTGACCTGTTGGGCAAGGGCGGGAAACTGCATTCTGATCCATTCCAGATCGAGGGTGGTCATGCGATGCTCCTGTCTATGGCGTTGGGTTGGTGCGGCTGTATGGTACCACGTTCTGTGCGGGCGAGAACAGGGGGCGAGGGAACAAGGGAGCGAGAGATCAAGGGCACAATGATTGCATGCCCCGAATTCGCAGGCGATGAACGTAGGGGCGGTTCGTGAACCGCCATGGGTGAGCCGGTAGATGCATGCCCTTCCATCCGCAGGCTGAAGCCTGCGGCTATTGGGATGATGGGCGTAGGCGATACGCTACGGACTGCCCAATAATCCCCAATAATCGCTGATGTGATGGTCCCGTAATTTACGCACCTTGCCGTGTGTGACTCTGGCTTGTTATGATCATGGTACGGAGACACATGTTGTTCTCTTGTTCGGCAACACAGGAACAAGTGAACAAGCAACACAGTGTTCAATGTTCCCTTGTTCTCTCCAACAATGAATTGGCAAGAAGGACACCGGCCATGCGGCTTGTACTCGCGGATCGTCTGATCAGACGCCAGGAAACCCATAGCTATCGCCAGATACTGAGTGCCGCATTGGCAGCCGATAGCGCCCTACGCAGTTTGCCTGCGCTGCACACACTGCCACACTTCGGCATGCGCGAGGATGGGACGGTTGTAAAAATCGACCTACCATCCGTTCGCCAGGGGATGCTGCTGCGTGGAACTTCGGGCAGTGGGCGCCGGTTGGTGATCGCACAACTGGCCCATGCCTGGCTTGCTGGCGGAATATTTGAAAAACCGCTGCCATTGCCGATTGACCTGGCCCGCTTGGATGATGGTGTCGCCTCGCCGAATGCACTGCTGACAGCCCTGGTGGCAGGGCTTGATCGCGGCAAGCTTGGTGGCGCGGTGAGTTGGTTGCTGCTGATGAGTGGTTTGGAGGATCTGCCGCCCATACGGCGCTCGATCTGGCGTTCGGCCCTGGTAGGCCACATGTATCCGCATGCCATTCAGCTTGGGATAGTTGTTGCCCCAGTGGATGAACCACCCTGGCCTGGATTAACGACGGTGACTCTGCCGCCAACCGGGCCACATGATGCACAACGCTGGCTTAGCCATCTGCTTCCTGATCTGGCAGATCGAAAACAGACCGCACTGCTGGGCGTGCTTGGGCCAATGCCAACCCTGTTTGATTGTGCGCTGGCCGCCTTGTTGTCCACAAATGGTCAGGTTCCAGGCTCACGGATTGATCGTGAGCGCCGGGCACTGGCACTGTTTCGGGCACAACGGCCTGGCACAGGAACCGCACCCGCAGCGATTGGCAGCGGAATGGCATCGTTCATGGCGCAGCGGATGGCATTACTTTGGCAAGCCACGCAGATTGTTGAGCATGGATCGTACGAGCTTGTGCTTGAACAACCGCTGTGCGCTGATCTCGTGTTGTTGACAGCTGGATTGGCGACTGAGAGCGACCAATTGCTGAAGGTGCTTGCCCGCCATGCTGCTCCGGATACACAGATTCTGCTTCTGGCTGGGCGTTGCCTGGCGGAACATCCGCCGCGTTCTGCAGCCCTGACACTGTTGATCGTTCGGGCGTTGGGGCAACTGATAAGCACTGGATTTACCAATTCTGAACAGGCTGGTTTGGTGCTGGCAGCCTGTTTACCTGCACTGGATGCTGCACTCAGCGAGGCCGTGCGTCGGAATGCAGAGCGGGTGATTCATGCGGTGTTGAGCGCGCTTCCGATTGAATATGCGCTGCCACGCCTGGTTCGTTTGGCCTATGATGCTGCAACTCCTGAGCCGATTGGCTGGCGCTGTGCTATGCGCCTGGCAGGATTGCCCAGTGTGCCACAGGTTGCTGCTCCAGAGGCACCGCATAGTTTGGCACGCTGGGCCTTCGTTCAGGCCCTTGGTGGCAGCACTGGCCATGCCCGATTGTTGCAGCATTCATCACAGGCACTTCGGGCGCTGGCGACAGCCGCATCAATCTATCGCGAACCGGCAGCGCTGGCGCTGCTTGCTCATCCCGAATTGCCTGTGCCGGTGCGTTTGGCAGCGCTCAGGTTGATCGAACCAACAGTGCAGAGCGCTGGCGCTGCATTTTTGCCACACCTGGCCCGTGATCCAGTTCGTGCGATGCGCATGGCGGCACTCGCTCGGCTGACCGAGCAGAGCAACCAATATGGCGGGCGTGTTGCTGCACAGATTGCCGGTGATGTGTCACAACCCTGGGAGATCCGCGCTGATGCGCTTCAGTTCGTGGCGCGTGCGCCAGTGCGAATGGCTGGCCCGGTACTGATTGCCTGTGCAACAGATCCAGCATTGCCATTGCATGTGCGGATTGAGGCGTTACGCAGCCGTCGGATGCTCCGCAATCCCCAACCTGCCTTGCTCGCTATTACGCGCAATCAGCAGCATGATCCAATCATTCGGGCAGCGGCGCTACGGCTGATTGCCACACGACCCTCGAATACTTCCGGGCAACACCGGCCCTTGCATCGTGATCGACTGCGGCGGGTTTCGTATCGGTTTGCCCATACGCTGGCCTGGCTGCTCGAAGATCCAACAACCCCATTGCATGTCGCATTGGTCGCGTGCGAACTGCTCGCCGCGCGGGGCGGATCGCTTGCGGCAGTCACGCTGATTGGCGTGATTGAACGTGCGCCAACGAATAATGAACGAACCTATGCCACGATTGTCGCTCTTGGGCGATTGCGTGGCGAGCGCGTGGTGCATATGCTTGCCACACTGCTTGGTGCAGGCGCGCTTACCAGGCTCCAGCAGGGCTATTCAGCAGCACTCACCCGCCTACCAACAGCGCAGGCGCTGGTCTCGAACGATGTGCCACTGACGATTCGGCACAGCCTACAGATTGCCGATCAGCTATCTTTGCGCATTGCGGATCGGCCAACGACGCTATACGAATATCTGCTAACGGCTGCGGATCGATTGCGAACAGCCGCCGCTCAGGCGTTGGCCCAGATTGGCGGAATTGGTGCCCGCATGGCTCTGGTTGATGCCCTCATTGCTGGTGAATCGGCGACGGCCACGCCAGCACTGCTTGATGCGCTCATGCATGTGTGTGGCCCTGATGATGCACAACCACTTGCACAGATCATTCGCGACCCGAACACAACAGCGCGGGTGCGCTGGTTGGTTGTGCAGCGGCTTGCCGATCACCCGGCGGCGCTCAGGTTGCTGCTCGAATATGTACATGATGCGAGCCTGGATACACTCAGCCGTGCGACACTGGCAGCGGCACTTGGTCGGCGCAAGGTTGCTGGGGTACTTCCGCCGCTTACCGCTATCGCTCAGGATCGCAGCACCGATGGCTTCCTGCGTGAGCAAGCGCTGATTGGCCTGGGGAGCGTTGGCAATGCTGCTAGTGATGCGATATTATTGCGGATCGCAGCAGATCCAACCGAACTTCCACGCTTGCGTGGCGTTGCAGCCGCCCAGATCCGCCCTACCATGGATGCGGCCACCCATTGGGCGCTGCGCAATCTTGTACACCACGAGCGCGCCACCGTTGATGTGTTGGTTGGCGGGCTGGTTGCACTGGGGCAGGCGCGTGATCGTGAGGCACTGCCACTGCTGATGCAATACAGCCTCGATCAACGCAGCGAGGTTGCCCGTGCCGCAATCGACGGACTAGCGGCCGTCAATGATTCAACAATCACATCGGTATTGGTTGGCCTTTCGCAGAAGGTGCATCTTGATCGGGTGCTGCGTTTGCACGCAATCGGTGCATTATTGCGCATGGGCGATCCCGATGGGTCATTGCTGATTCGGGATTACCTGCATGGCTCTTCTGTACCACTACAGCTCCAGGCATTGGAACAGATCATTGCGGCGGGCGCACCAGTGGCACAATTGTTAGCACTCGCCAGCGATAAGAACCGAGCGGTTGCCTTTCGCCTACGGGCGCTCGATGGCATCGCAACTCTTGATTCAGCCGAACCGCTCGCCATGCTTGTTGAGGATATGTATGAACCAGCCGAAGTGCGTGGGCAGGCAATTCAGATCCTCGTTGCGGTTGGTGGCACGAAGGCCCACGAATTGCTTCTACGAATAGCAGGGCGAACTGAGGATCATGCTGGTGTTCGTTCTTATTGTATTGATGCACTGGTACAACGGCGCGATCCGGCTGCTGCACCGATTTTGGCACAGATTGCCGTCGCAGCCGATAACCCATTGATCTGTGAGCGGGCCGCGCTTGCACTGATTACGTTGATGGTACCTGCACCGAGTATTCAGAAGTCAGGCGTCAGAATATATCCGTAGAACCGAGAACCAAGTATTCAGGAGTCAGGAGTCAGGAGTCAGAATATTGGCTGGAGAACCAAGAACCAAACCTGAACTACGGACCTACGGAACTGCAGAACTGGGGAACTGCGAACCGTGAACAAGTGAGCAAGAACCGCCCTCACCCCTGCTGCGCTGCCCCTCTGCCAGTGGGAGAGGGGAGCAAGAATCAAAATAAACGAGGTAGAGACGCCTCGCTGGGTCGTCTGGCTGATTGATCGCAGCCGAGGCATGACCAACGGGCGTTGGAAGGCCACCAGCATTCTTTAAAAGAAGCAATCGAACAAGGGAACAAGCAACACTAACGCCGCTTGATTGAAGCCGAGGCATGACACATGAGCCTTGGGGTGGCACAAAGATGCATTTGAGGTGTGGAGCGCGTAGCCCTGAAAACACCAACCATGGAACGGGCTCCTGCGAAAGCGGCAGCGATAGCGAGAATGAACAGTTTCCTGCGAACTGGCACTGAGATAATGAAAAGAGTAAGGAGCATCCTGTGCAAACGCGCATTATGATCGTTGATGATGAAGAAGTGACCGGACGATTATTGCTGTACCAGTTGCAGGGCCTTGGCTATGCAGCGGTGTATGTGCAGGATGGATTACAGGCGCTGCAACAGATCCTGATTGAGCAACCAAGCCTAATCCTGCTCGATGTGATGATGCCGCTGATCAGTGGTTGGGATGTCTGCCGTGAGATCCGCGTCTGTTCATCGGTGCCGATTATTATGCTGACGGGCAAGGATGCCGATGATGATGTGGTGGTGGGTCTTGCTGCTGGTGCCGATGATTATGTGACCAAGCCATTCAATATGGCCCAGCTTCAGGCACGCATCGAGGCGGTTCTACGCCGAGCAGGGCAGCGTAGCCATTGGGCAGTTGCATCGACGATCCGGCGCTCGAATACTGAAACAACCAGTGGATCTATGCCATTGCCACGCACAGCGCCCCAGCCACAGCCATGCACAATGGCAGTGCCACAGTTTGTGCATTCGGCGCGGGTTGCCTCGGCAGCTATTGCCCAAATGGTTGAGCCAGCGCTGCAAGCACCCATGCCATCACCAATGTATACCAATGGCACGAGCACAGCGCGAGCACCTGAACCAATGCCTGCTCCTATTATTATGCCCAGGCCAACAGCTTTGGGAATGAGATTGCATACGGCACGACAGGCGCGGAGCATCTCACTCTATCAGGCCGAGCAGATGTGCCTGATCCGTTGGGATTACCTACAGGCGATTGAGCAAGAGAACTGGAACTATCTGCCGCGCCCACAATTGCACAACGCCATCCGGCAGTACGCCGCATTTCTACGGATTGACCCAGGCCAAACGATCCGAGCGCCACAGCGGGACTGGCCGATCTGGCAATATAGCGCAATTGCCACTGCTGCATTAGCTGTTGTGTTGCTGATTGTGTTATTGGTGCTTGTGTGGGGCAGAATCGTGTGACGAGCGAGGACTGAGGACGGCTAGGCCATCCTCATTTTAGCAAAAGAACAAGTGAAGATGGGACACAATGCTTCTTGTTCACTTGTTCCCTCAGCCCTGCTGCGCCGCCCTCTCCTAATGGGAGAGGGGCCGGGAGTGAGGGCATTAGGCCCGCGCTAGTGTAATCACTGCCGGAACGCGATTCATCATCCAGAAGCCGGGCAACAGTCCGATGACCGATGCGCACAATGCCCAGGCGGCGGTGATCCATAGCGCACTCAACCACCAGCCAATCAATACGAAGTAGATCGCACGTAGCAAAAATGGCTGTTGGCGAGTTTCGACATTATAGCTCTTGCCGCTGCTCGTAATGACAAGATCACTGCGCTGTTGCTTGAGGGTTGCCACCTGCGGCAGCCGGTTGAGCATCCACAGGCCAAATGGTAGCCCAATGATTATTACACACAAAAACCAGGCGATTGCTGCCCAGATGCCACTGAACCACAGGCCAAAGAAGATAAAGTAGATAGCACGCACCAGAATTCCTGGGCCGTGCTTCTGCGGAATAACGATTGTGTTGGTTGTCATGATTGTTCACTCCTGCACCGGGGGTTGTCATTATGGCGGCTCCCGATTGCTTAGCTATATTACGTGCAGGAGACAGGGAATGTTGCAACTCGCCCTAGCGTTCTGTTGCTTCGCTCGCTTCGTGCAGTTGATCGATGACGCGCTCAAGGGTCGCTAGTTCAAACGGGCCTAACCCGCGCTCGGTGTAGCGGCCTTGTTCGATCAGGGCAACGATTGTTGTGATTGATCCAGCAGCACTGGTGGGCCGTTTGGTGAGGAGTTGGCCATATTCACGAATGCTGACACTCTCCGGCCAGGGTAGCCCCTGCCGCTTGCCATAGCGTTCAAGCATGCTTGCCGCCTGTGTGAGCAGATCTGGTGGTGGGCTACGGCGGCGCACCAGGAAAATGACAAGGATAGCTGTTACAAGCACGATCAGGATTGCCGCAAGTATCCACAGCCATGGTGCTGGTTGGGGCGTTGCCACGCTTATGGGTTGCGCTTCCGTTGGCTGGTTCGTACCGCGAGCAGGCAAGGGTCGCACTGGCGTTGGCTCAAAGGGAATCCAGCGCTCGCCGATATACAGTTCCGGCCATGCGTGGGCATCGGCCTCACGGATTGTGTATGCCGCATCTGGGCCAGCCTCGCCAGTGACATACCCGGTTGCAACGCGTGCCGGAATCCCGACACTACGGGCCATGATTGCCATGGCCGATGCATAATAGGTACAATAGCCGCTGCGCATATCGAACAAGAATTGATCGACGGCATCGCCATCGCGGGGCAAGCGCTGAACCTCATAGCGATATGGCAGTTCGCGCAGATAGGTTTCGATTGCTAATGCACGGGTTTGATCATTATCGCGGCTGCCTGCAATTGCTAGTGCGAGTTCACGAACACGCGGTGGCAGATCACGCGGGATCTGTAGATAAGGACGCAGATCGGGTGGATCGCGATCACGGGCTGGCAGTGGCGCTTGTTCCTGGAAGCGCGAGAGAACCGTATAACGGTTAACAATTGGGTCGCCCGCCAGGGCAGCCAGCGATCCATCCTCAAAGCGCTCGGCGCGGGTGGAGACACTCACGGCAATGATATCGGGCATGCCAACCAGCAACTGGCGATCGGGCCGCAGATCCTCAACATTCTGGATGATTGCACCATCGAACGCGATGTCGGTGGTGCTGGCGGCCTGTGGCGCAACCCGTGCATATGCCGACCAGCCGATGCCGCTGTAGCGATCAAACACTCGCTCGCGCCAGTAGTGTGGCACTGGGCCAGGGATAAGTTGTGTGTTAAGGCTGATACGCAATGCTGGTTGCCCTGGTGGCCCCTGGGCAATCGACTGGCCGAGTTCGAGTGATGGCAGTGTCGAAAGGCCAATTGTGCTGGTCTGATCATCCAGGCCAGAACGTTCCATGCCTTGTTGCAGTGCGGCAACGCCAGATGGAACGACGGCCAGATTCTCGAAGGCGCGGGCAATTGGGTTGCCTGGCCAGAGTGGTAACACCCATGCGGCGGTCAGGGCCACGATTATCAGCAAACTCGCCCATAGCGCACTATCGCGGCCAAGTTCATCTGAGTAATCGGTGGCATTCTGTTCCCAGGCTTGTTGGTTGCGATGAAAGCCTGCCACTGCGGCAAACACCATGGCTAACCCAAGGCCAAGCGCTAAGGGCCAGCCGCCACCTCCACCCGGAACAGCCACAATCGTCAGTGCAACGAGCATAGGCAACACAAGCACATGCATTGAACGGGCCGAGCCAACAGCCCGCCCAAGCAAGAGTGCGCCTATCCATGTTAGGATGATCCCAACGACACCGATCAGCAGGCGCGCGCCCTGCTGGCCTGCATTTGGTGCAGCGCTCAGATCGGCAAGCAATCGTGTTGCAGAACTATTCAGGAAATCGATACTGCGCGGAGGCGGGCTACCGGCCAGCCCCTGAAATCGCATGATGATGCCGATCAGATCCTGTTGAACGAGGATGATTGGCGGAAGTGCCGCGCCAACTGCCAGGATCAGGGGAACAAAACCGGCGGCCCACGCAGTCGCGTGGGCGAGGAAGCGGGCAACACGGACGAGAGGTGTGCGCGAGGGGTTTGGGGCGGCACCATCGGCCCCAATCAACAAGCCAAACAGGGCGGCCCATACAAATGGCTCGGCTGGTGGCGCAAGGAAGCTCTGAACAGCGGCCAGGGCAGGCGTTAGGGCATAGGCAATTGCCAGCATGGTGGCAGGCCAGCCGACGGCAGGGCGGCGGATGAGTTGTGTGCGGCGTTGCATATGTAGCTTTCAGTATTCAGGAGTCAGGAGTCAGGAGTCAGAATGCCGAACCAAGAACCAAAAACCGAGAACCAAGAAACGCGAACCACGGAACCGTGTTGCCAAAGAATCTTCTGACTTCTGACTTCTGACTTCTGGTTACAGCAGCGCCTTGATCTCCTCGGCGGCCTTGCGCGTCATCCCTGGGAGTGCAGCAATCTGTTCGACGGATGCGGCGCGGATGCCATCGAGCGATCCAAAGGCCTTCAGCAGCGCACGGCGGCGTGTCGGCCCAACACCCGGAATGTCTTCGAGGGTTGAACGAATGGCGGATTTGCTGCGCAAACTGCGATGATACTGCTTGGCATAGCGATCGGTTTCCTCGTCGATTGTCTGAACGAGCCGCAGCGCGGCGCTATCGCGTTTGAGGATGATCAATTCTGTCGCACCAGGCAATAATAAATCAAAGCGATCGCGGTTGAGCCCTTTGACCACCCCGGCTATTGGGATTCGATCAAAATTTAGTTCACGCAGGACATCGATAGCTCCGTTGAGCTGGCCGATTCCGCCATCGATCAGGATCAGATCGGGTAGTTCGGCCCAGGATTCATCGGCGGCAGTTTCTTTGGGTGTTTTTGCGTCAACAGGAACCTGCACCTGTTCTTCGGCAATCGCCTGCTGATCTTCTGTAGCATCTGGTGGACTCGCGTCGGTGGCCCATTGGCGGTCGTCCTCGCCCAATAATTCTGCTGCACGTTTGAAGCGCCGCCGCACAATCTCCTGGATCGATGCGACATCATTGGCACCCTCGACGGTTTTGATCTTGAATTTGCGATAGGCGCTCTTTTTTGGCTCGCCCTGTTCGAACACAACCATCGCGCCAACCGAATTGGTCCCCTGCGTGTTAGAAACATCATAGCACTCGATCCGACCAGGCATCGCTTCCAGCCCCAGCAGATCACGGATTTCGGCCAAGCTGGCAACGGCTTTTTGTTCGCTATTGAGCCATTGCAGGCGCAGTTCTTCCAGGCGTTGGCGCGCATTCTGAGCGGCAAGCTCAACAAGCGCCCGTTTTTCGCCACGCCTCGGCACCTGGATCTCGACTTTATGGCCGCCCTTTTCGGAGAGCCAGCGCTCGATGATCATTGGTTCTTCGACAAAATCGGCCAGCAGCAGATTGGGTGGCACCTGCGCTGCCGTATCATAGAACTGGGTCAGGAACGAACTGAGCACCTGGCCATCGTCCTCGCCCTCGGTATTCTGCAGCGCAAATGGTTCCGAGCCGATCAGCTTGCCGCCGCGAATATAGAAGACCTGCACGACTGCCGAGCCATCTTCGCGGGCCAGCGCAATCACATCCTGATCGGTTGCAACCGTGCGCAGCACCGTCTGGCGTTCGGTGATCTGTTGAATGTCGCGGATCTGATCGCGGATGTAGCCAGCCCGTTCGAAGGCCAGATTCTCGGCGGCTTGCTCCATGCTGCGCTTCAAATCACGGATGATCTGGTCGGTCTTGCCATCAAGGAAGCGACAGGCCGCTTCGATGGCCTGGCGGTATTCATTACGCTCGATCAGTTCTGGCACACACGGCCCCAGGCAGCGTTTGATATCATAGTACATGCAGGGCTTGCCACGCTTGCGATGGCGGCTAAACTTTTCTTCGGCACAATCGAATGGTGGCCGAAAGGCGAACAGCCGGTTCAGTTCACGCAGGGTGCGCCGCACCGTGCCAGCACTGGAGTATGGCCCAAAATAGCGTGAGCCATCCTGAATGACTTTACGGGCGATCATGACCCGCGGCCAGGGTTCGTGCAGCGTGACCCGAATATATGGGTAGGATTTATCGTCCTTGAGTAGCACATTATATTTCGGGCGATGCTCCTTGATCAAGTTCATTTCGAGCAGCAACGCCTCAAGTTCCGTGTTGGTCAGAATTGTCTCAAAATTGGCGATCTGCGAGACCATACGGCGGGTTTTTGAACTGAGGCCGCGTGGTGCGCCAAAATATGAGCGCATGCGATCACGCAGGCTCTTGCTCTTGCCAACATACAGAATCGTGTTGGCTGAATCCTTCCAGATATACACGCCAGGGCTCTGCGGCACAATCTTCAGCCGCTCCTCGAACGCCTCTGGGTTTTCGATGGCCGTGTAGGTTAAATCGGGCATGCTATCCTTGATAGGGTGATGACGTGACCAGGTGACAAATGCTATAGTAGCACAGGTGTCTGAAATTATACAACTTGGGCGACAATGGCCTTGTGCTGCCCAATGTGGGCGAACACGCGGTTCGCCCCTACGCCATGATCGGCATGGGCAATGTGGGCGAACACGAGCAATGTGGGCGAACACGAGCAATGTGGGCGAACACGAGCAATGTGGGCGAACACGCGGTTCGCGCCTACACATGGATGGGCATGGGCAATGTGGGCGAACACGAGCAATGTGGGCGAACACGCGGTTCGCGCCTACATATGGATGGGCACGGGCAATGTGGGCGAACACGCGGTTCGCCTACATATGGATCTGCTATACTGCCACCTGACATATAAGCCTTTGTCGGTGTTATGGAGCCACATGCACGCTGTGATTGTTGCCAATGCCCCAGATCTCGACCCAACGCCCTATCTTGAGCGCATTCGGGATGCAGAACTGGTGATCGCTGCCGATGGTGGTGCCCTGCCGCTGCTGTGGTCGAATATTATTCCACAGATCGTAATTGGTGATCTGGATTCGCTTGATCCAGGGGCGCAGGCGGATCTCGTGGCTCGTGGAGCGAAATTGCGTTCGTTTCCACGCGCCAAGGACGAGACGGACCTGGAGTTGGCCTTGTTGTATGCTGTCGAGCGTGGGGCACTGGTGATCGATGTGATTGGCGCAGTCGGCGGGCGCTGGGATCATACCCTGGCCAATGTGGCAATGTTGGCAATGCCAGAATTACGTGGCAGGCAGGTACGATTGCTTGCTGAACAGCAGGTGTTGTTCCTAGTTCGCGATCAGGCCGATCTGCCTGGCAGCCATGGCGATACGCTCTCGCTTATTCCGCTGACAGCCGAAGTCCATGGGATCACAACCCGTGGGCTATTGTACCCCTTGGAAGATGCAACGCTGTATTTTGAACGGGCGCGTGGCATCAGTAATGTATTGCTCGATCCACCTGGGCGAGTTGAGTTGCGCGATGGCCTGTTGCTTGTCGTTCAACACGATGATGGTGGGGCGTATCAGTGGCGGGGGGGAGCGTAGGAGACAGGAGACAGGAGAGAGCTCTCAGCCGTCAGCCATCAGCCGTCAGCTTTTTGGCGCAATGAAAGGTTCGTTCTCTCACTGTAACGGCTGCTATTTATACAAACGTCCATTGTTAGATACCTGAAAGCTGAGAGCTGAGAGCTGAAAGCTATTCTTTGGTACAATGCAACCATACACACCAATAGATATAACGCGATGATCGGAATAGCATATGCGTAATCCACGAAGCTGGACTTCACTGCTTGGCTGGGCAATCTTCGGGTTGGTTCTGGCGGGCGGCCCAATTCTTAATCTGCTCCAGAGTGTGACGGGCATACAGTTTCCGTCATTTACCCTGCCAGTGATTATTGCGCTACTCATGCTTGTCAGCGCGATTTCTTCGGTTGGGCGAGTGGCGCGTGGCGATCAGCGCAATGTGCCGCCATTACCGCCAGCAGTGGATGGCGCAAACTTGCCACGCTTTGGCCCGAGCCCATCGCGGATGCCACCGCCGGTTGCTTTGGCACCGCCAACAATGCCCTTCCCGGCAGATACCATTCCGCCACTCATGGATCGCCCGAATGAACTGAATGCGCCACGCTTCGAGCCAGTTATCAATCTGCCATTGATCCTACTCGGGATTGTTGGCCTGATTGTGCTGGGCTTGGTTGGCGTGGTGCTGTTCGCAAATCCGTGAGTAGCAAGCTCTCAGCGATCAGCTGTCAGCTTGTTCGGTGCAGGTACAGCGTTCGTGCTGTCACAATAAGGCCTGTTGTTTGTACAAACATCTATTGATCGAATGCTGAAAGCTGAATGCTGAAAGCTAAAAAGCTGAATGCTGAAAGCTATACACTTCTATGACACACTACGATCCAATTGCGCGCTTCTATGATGCCGACCACGCCGATTTTGATGACGACCTGCCCTTCTACAGGGAACTGGCGCGGCGAAGTGGTGATCCCATTCTCGAAGCCATGTGCGGCAGTGGCCGCCTGCTTGTGCCGCTCGCGCAGGCTGGCCGCAGGATCACTGGGATTGATACATCGGGGGAAATGCTGGCATTGGCTCAGGAACGATTGGCTGCTCAGGGTTTGGTGGGGCGAGCAACACTGATCGAGGGTGATGTGCGTGTGCCGATTGCTGGTGGCCCGTATGCCATAGCAATGATTGCACTGAATTCATTCATGCATTTGGTGAATACCGCAGAACAGATCGCGGTGCTAAAGAATATGCATGCGGCATTGCGGCCCGGCGGTTTGCTGGCACTCGATCTGTTCAATCCAAATCCACGCCTGCTGGCCGAATATGATAACGAACTGGTGTTTGATAAGGCCTTCACGCTGGCCGATGGAACGCGGGTGCAGAAGTTTGTTGCCCAGCAGATTGAGGCGGCATCGCAGATCAACCATGTAACGTTTATTTATGATGAGCTGAGCCAGGAAGGGTTTGTGAAACGCCATACCGCGCCATTTCGCATGCGTTGGGTCTATCGCTATGAACTCGAACATCTGCTGGCTAGAACCGGGTTTCAGCTCGAAAGCCTGTATGGCAATTATGATCTCGATGAGTATCGCAGCGATAGCGATATTCTACTGGCTGTTGCACGGCGGGTTGAATAAACACTTCTATCGTTCGTTGGTCCGATTGACAACCGGGCATGGCGCGCATACACTCATATCTGAGTTGCCGTTTGATATGAAAGGAGGTGCAACAATGGCTCGAACATCCTCAACTGACTCAGGGTTGCACCGCGTCAACGGCTTGCTTGCTCGCCCTCACTCTGTGTAACCTCTCGGCTGTTCCAATTACATTTTATAGCAATCCTACCGGATTTGTAAAAGGTGGGGATTTCTTTTGGGCTATGCCCCAAACCCCCGGCGTTTACAACTCACATGGGAATGCTCTCGCTGGTTGCGCGCTGTGAGCGCATCCGGCAGCTTATTGTTATACCCTGGCGCATCGCCACATCGGTATGATTTCGTGTGCGTTGTGCGCCATATCACGAAAGGCTGTATGAGTACATCATTGATATCGACTGATACACTTGCTCAGGCGCAAGCGGCGCTTGCTGCTGATCCAACAAATGCCAGCTTGCATGCCGAGCTGGGGATGGCCTATTTTTATCTGGATCGCTATAACGAAGCGTTTGCGGCATTCCAGCAAGCGCTCGCCCTCAATCCAGATGATGTCGTCGCCCATAATGGTGTTGGGCGGGTGTATTACCATCTTGGCCCACCAGAGGCGGCGATTGCGGCATACACGCGGGCAATCACCATCGATCCACAGTTTGTACCGGGCTATTGGGGCTTGGGCATTCTGTACTTTGCCCAGCTTGGCCTGTATGACCAGGCGTTGGCGATATTTCAGCAGGGATTGGAGCGTAATCCACAGGAGGTTGGATTCTATGATGGCATTGGCCAAACCTATGCGCGCGCGGGTCATTTTGATCAGGCAATCGCTACCTACAACATGGTGGCCGAGCTTGTGCCAACCGATCCGTCAGCGGATGTCAATCTAAGCATTATCAATCTGCATCTGGGACAGTATTCGGCAGCGTTGGCAGCCATGCAACATGCAATCATACTTGCACCAGAGCATGCATGGCAGTATCGTGTGCTTGGATTTATTCATGATCGAATGGAATCTGCTGAACAAGCAGTGATTGAACTGGAGCGAGCAGTTTCACTTGACCCAAGCGATTATGAGGCACATGGCGGTTTGGCACGCGCCTATCGAGTCGTTGGGCGGTCTGTCGCGGCGCAAGAATCCGAAGCACGAGGTCGGCCACTCGCAGAGCAGGAGGATGAGTATGCCCAGGCCTGCTTTGAATCGGTGATCGGCAATCTGGACGCAGCGGTCGATCTGCTTGAGATTGCGTTGGCGCGCAAGCAACTCACCGCAGGATGGGCGCGGATCGACCCTGAGTTTGTATTTCTCCAGGATCATCCACGCTATCAGGCGTTGCTGGACCTCTACAGCGAAGTGACGCGTGAGAAGTGACGTGTGACGAGTATGAGGCGCATCAGAATGCTATCGCCCATGGATCAGCGTAATCAATCATTCTGCACTTCGCTCTAGCTACGATGGGGCGTATGCGCTACGCTCCATCGCCTTTTGCTCACCTATCTCCCATTGGGGGATGGGTGAGGGGCACCAGTTCATCGGCGAATGGCGGCTGAAACCAGGATAACCACAAATCCAACTGTTCTTCGGTGACAACAAATGTGCCTGGTGGCAGGTTGGCGTTGCGCTTCGATAAGCGCGACCAGAGTTCATCACGGGTAACATTGAGAAAGTACAGCTCGACTCGCGCACCCAATGCTTCGGCCTGTGCCCGATAGTGCATGCGTTCCGCGCGTGACCAAAAGCCCCATTCGAGAATGACATCGCTGCCGAGTGTGAGCACCCTGGTTGCAACATCCCATTGCACTGCTTCAACTGGCGAACGTAATCGATCAAGCTCGGCTATATCCGAGGCATCCGCTAATATGGCCGCGATCCATTCATCTGGCGATAGGCGTAGTGCTGGTCGGGATTGTTCAAGCTGCCTGGCTAGCGTTGTCTTGCCTGATCCAGGTAAACCACAGATCAGCATGAGCGTTGCCATGGGTGTTCCTCTATCTGCTGATTGAGCGATTGTTGGATTAACCGAGGGCTGCTGCGAATTTGTTATACTAGCTGTGAAGAAACACACCATATGGTGCGCCAGATACGACTCTCGAGGATGCTGAAGCTCTTATGAATTGGATGATAGTATGCCCCGTGCGCGCATTGCGCTTATTCGCGCCGCAATTGTGGCGGTTCTGGCGGGATTATGGATTGTCTGGCTTCAACCTGCCTTCACTGGTCGCGTAGAATCAATCAATATTGCCAATTTGTACCCTGCTGAGACAGGCATATATGGCGATTATCAATGGTCGCGAGCCGAGCTACCGCTGTTTGCGTATTTTTCCACCCCACCGGATACTGCGCTTATCCGGCTACGATTGAGTGCTGGCCCAACGCCTGCCGATACGCGACCATTACACGTTCTGGCGACTGGATGGGCTGACGATCTTGAGGTTCGTGGTGGTGCGCCACGCATCTATCAGTATCTGCTTGCGCCGGTTGGCCATGGCTTGTATATGGCTGGCCAGATCGCGCCGCTTGCAGCCACGGGCGGACGTGAACTTGGTGTTGCAATCTACCAGACAACGGCTATCCCGCTTGGCCCACACCTATGGGTGGCATTGATTGGGCCGGTGCTCGCAATGATTGTTGGCGGAATTGCTGGCCTGCGTGGTTGGCGAGCGATCACATTGTTTGGGTATGCGCTACTGATCTATGCTCGCGAGCCGCGCCTGTTCTATGAACCGCGCCTATGGGCGGAGGAAGGGCTGATCTATTTCTCCTATGCCGCTACCCACGAATGGTGGCGGGTGATTCTGGCTCCGCAACTTGGCTACTATGCGATGTTTGCCAATTTCGCAGCGCTGCTGGCAGCGCCATTTGTGACGATACTGCTCGCATTGGTGATACAACTGCTTCCTGCGGTGCTGATCCTGTGGAGCGATTCGCCATTGTGGGATGGGCGGCTCTGGCGGCGCGTTCTCGCATTGCTCGCGCTCGTTGTACCAATAAGTGGTGAGGTGTGGCTCAATACAATCAACAGCCAGTTTCACCTTGCGTTGGCTGCTGGGATTATACTGGCTATTCCTCCGGCCCGTGGAACAAAAGGCTGGCTGTATGCTGCATTGTTGGCGTTCATCGGGCTATCGAGTCCATCTGCCTGTTTTCTGGTTCCGGCCTTTTGGTTGCGTTGGCAGAAGAATAAAGCAGGGCTGGCTGATGCAATAATCCTGACGGTTGCATTGGCGATACAGGGTGCGATTGCCTTCGGTTCGCTTGCCAATGCCGAGCTGCGTGGAGTTGGTGGGAGTATCGCGCTCTTGGATCGGGCGCATCCCAACTATCCGCCGACGATTGCACTCATTCTGGCGCTGCGGCTGGTGGTTACGCCGGTCCTTGGGTATATCTGGACGAGTGAACTCACCCAGTATGTGCTTGTGCTCTGGCGGTCGGCGGGATGGATGTACGAAGTGCTCGCTGCGGTAGTCTGTGGTGTTTTTGGCGGTGGCATTATTATCGCATGGCGGCGTGATCGGCGCGCAGTAAGCCACCATCTGCTTGTGGGCATCTTCTTGCTAGCGGCTGGATCAACGATAGTATCGCTTGGAGCAACGCGGATTGAGTTGCTTTCTCCGCTGACTGGATCGCGCTATTATTATGCGCCAATTGCGCTGCTGTTCCTGGTTGTCGCGAGTTGGGTTGGTTCGAGCCGCCGCATACCACTTGCCATTCTACTTGCGATTGTGATCGGCCATTCCGTTGTTGCTTACCGTGCAACATTGCCACAGGCATACGATTGGTCGCTGTGGGATTTGGAAGTTGCCCGCTGGCGCATCGAGCCTGAATATGCCCTGAAGACCTGGCCACGTGGTTGGCGGATGAAGATTGCACCTGTGCATCCGTTGACCATAGCACCCCAACAACAATAGTCGCTGTTTCGACATGCTGCTGACATGAGATTACCCCCATCCATTTTCAGTGATCTGATCTATACTGCACCCATCCAAAACCCAACATCGCCTGCATACGTCCTGCCATCCTTTTATGTGATTGAAAGGAGGAAGCGTCACGCTGACTGATACCTGTGGGATTTTGGGCGAGCCTTGCACAGGAGGATCACATGGCTGATCAACCAAGCTTCCCCATACCCCCATTGGCCCATTACCGCGCCTTTATATGCCACCTGCCCCATCACAGTGGCGGAATCGCGTCGGTGCTGCTATCTGGCCAGGCAAGATGCAGTGCGCCTGTATCTGCCCAGGTGATTACCGGAATGAGATGTGTGAAAGTAGCTGGTTCTATGCTGATGGAGCCGGTGTAGATAAGGCATGCCAGATCGTGGATTGGCTTGAGCTGCGTGACACTCAGGAGCGGCAAGACATACTCGCCATAGACGCTATTCAGATCGGTGCGGCCACACCATGCGCTTGCACGGCGCTGCCCATCATAGCCAAATAATCGCCGTATTGCCACCATGCGGCCATGAACTGCTGCGGATTCCCATCCTTCCGCCACATTACTGATAATTTCCGGGGTGTCGCCAGTATCGTAGCCAAGCGGTGCAGGCCCTTCGAGCGCGCCAATTGGCCCGTTTGCCTGTAGATCAAGCGTAACGCGATGAACACGCACATGCAGCTCGCCACGCACCACAATGATTGTCTCGATGGTGTGTGCGCCACCGCCGATCTGCTGGACATAACGCATGCGTAGCCAGCCTGGCTCGCCAATCGCGAATGCGCTGGTTCCTGTTCGATGGGCCAACTGCTCACCATAGACCAGGCACAGCATTGAGTCAGGGCCGGGTGCGCCATCGGCTAGGCCGACATTGAACGGACCAGCGGTGGCATACAGGTATTTATCATACTTGGCCGGGTAGTAGCCGCTGCTGCCAGCATTAAAACGCTGAATTGCGCCGCTTGTTTGTGTTCCAACAAGCAGCCAGCCTGGTTGCGGAATTGCTCGTACAAAGCTGGCCTGTTCAACCGGCAGTGGTTCTTCTGCCACACTCCAGAATGGATCATCATCGGCCAGTGCCCACAGCCCGGCAAAGGCCAGCATCGCCCAATAGACGGCACCAGTCGAGATGTAGGATTCTCGTACTGCGTTGCTGCCAGTGGCGGTGAGCGATTGGCGTAGTGTTCCATCTGGCCGTAGCGCGCCATGATCAACATACCAGCGCAGATGGCGGCCAACTAGGCGGCGCAGCATACCGACTGAGTGGGGCCAGACTCCATGCTGATAGGCCCATAGTGGCGCGGCAAGCCGGGCGAATTTATAGCTCAGGCTGCGGCCATATTCGGTATAGGCACCATCGGCAGCAAAGAAATAGGGGTAGTGGGCCATGCGCTGTTGGATTCGATCAAGCAGCAACGTACGCCGCCGTGGTTGCGAAGCGCCATCACAGGCAGCCCAGGCCAGTTCGTGGGTCGTAAACACCCACCAGTTATAGTCATCGAACTTCTGCTCACCGCGTTTGGCTGCATCATCATACCAGCCGCCGCCGCTTGTTACTCCTTCCAGATACTCAAGCCCTGAGTCAATCGTGGCCTGATTATGGGAGGCACCAAGCGCCTTACGAGCGGCGTGGTTGAGTACCCAGAACAGTGCCCAGTTGCTGTGCCATGCTGCTGGCATCTGGCCAAACTGATCCAACCAGGCGATCAGATTCTCACGCTCACTCGCACTCATCTGATCCCAGATCCGCGCACGGGATTGCCATGTCGCAAACGCAACTTGCCCGGTCTCGACGGTTCGCTGATCATATTCGGCGCGTGGCGGCGGGTTGCCCCAGAACCCACGGCTCTGCGGATTCGTTCCGCCAATCAATGCATGCCTGGTGAGTTGTTCGAGATCATAGCTTGCGCCACGCCAGCGCAGAATTGCCGGGCGTTCGGGGCGTGAAAGCCAGCCCCCCAGGCCCCATAGCATCCGGGTAACGCCCTCATAGCTACCGCCAGCATCCTCTGGATTGGGGATACCATCGAGCAGCACCCTCGCACCGCTTGAGTCCAGGCTATTGGCCCAGCCCGCAACAATCCGCGACCAGAGATCAAGGGCTTCTGCATAGGTGAAGGGATCGGTGTTAGTGATTGCCATTGGCTCTTTTTACTGATGCCGCTGTGCGCGGCTGGCTGCAATCAATGAATGATTGTGGTGGTTCCCTCACCCCTAACCCCTCTCCCAGTGGGAGAGGGACAGCGCAGCAGGGGTGAGGGCATTCTGACTCCTGGCTCCTGAATACTCGGTTCTCATTCGTGCCGTGCGGTGCTCGCCCGTATAATCACATGCGTTGGGAAGTGCTCGATCTGGGCTTCGGAGCGGCCTGGTTGCAGTGCGAGTTCCATAGCGCACACACCCATTTCGCGCATCGGCACCCGTACCGTTGTCAGTGCTGGGGTGACATCCGAAGCGAGTGGGATATCGCCAAAGCCGACCACGGAAATATCTTCGGGGACGCGGATGTTGCGGCTGCGCAGTGCCGATAGGGCACCAACGGCCATAACATCATTGAGCGTAAAGATCGCACTGAGCGCCGGGTTGCGCTCGATCAGCGTCAGCGCCGCCTTGGCACCGCCATCTCGCGAGAAATCGCCATTGACGATCAGATCGGGCCTGAGTGTGATGCCGCGCTCTTCGAGGCCCAACCGAAAGCTGCCAAGCCGATCACGGGTGGTTGTCAGCAGTGCCGGGCCGCCAATCACGCCAATCGAACGATGGCCAAGATCTGTGAGCAGATGGGCCAGCGCATGGGCACCACCAGAATTATCTGGCACCACCGCATCGCCAACAATCTGGTGTCGGCCAATAAAGACTACCCGGCCACCAGTGGCAATAAACGTCTCGATCTGGCGGGCAATTGCACGGCTGTAGTCGTGTTCTTCGAGGCCGCTGCCAGAGAGAATCAGCGCCTCGACGCGTTGGGCATGCAGCAGGCGCACATATTCAATCTCGCGAATGGGATCGCGATAGCTATTACAGATCGTCACCAGGCGGCCACGCTCGCTAGCCACACTCTGGATTCCGCGCATGATCTCGGAGAAGTATGGATCGCTCACATCATGAACGATCACACCAACCAACTGGGTATTGGCACGCACCAGGGCCTGGGCCTGGGCATTGGGCACATAGCTTAGTTCGCGGGCTGCTTCGAGTACTCGCTGGCGCAGATCCTCGGTAACACTGCGCTTGCTGCCATTCAGCACTCGTGAAGCCGTCGCCAGCGATACGCCGGCTCGTTCTGCAACCTCAGCAAGCGTTGCTGTCATGAACTGCCTCATCTCGGGACATGCTGTTCTTGGAAAACCCTTTCCGCGCAGAATAGCGCGTACCTAGTGGTCTGTCAAGCTATTCGAGAACCGAGTATTCAGCAGTCAGGAGTCAGAATGCCCTCACCGCGGACCTTCTCCGACTGGGAGAGGGAGGCACAGCAGGGTGAGGGAGCGGTTTCCTGCGGAACGGGCTATGCAATAAACTCAAACAACACTTGATTGAATGCCTGGGTATGTTCAAGCACAGGGTCATGCCCGCAGTTCTCGAAGATCTGCACGCGATTGTTGGGAAGACGTTTCGCTGCCGTTTCTGCATGGGCTACAGGAACGATTTGATCCTGCATTCCCCAGACAACGAGTACGGGTTGGGCGATTGATGAAAGCCCAGCGACATTCGGGCCATACATGCTTTTAGATTGCCCAAACAGATTGCCATTCGCTCGTAGGGTTTTCAGGAATGCTTGATGCGCACCGGGCTGCGTGATCATCTCATAGTCCCGATCAAGTAACGCAGCGGTCATTATCGATGGGTCATGCACAAAGAACTTGGCTGATTCAGCGGCACCTGCGCGGTTCGGGCGCGTGAGCTTTTCTCCAAGCAGTGGAAGGCTGGCTATCCGCAGGAGCAGAGCACATTCTTGTCCCAAGCCAGCACTGGAAATTAACACCAGCTTCTGGACAATGTCTGGATACAGGAGCGCCAGCCGTGTGGCAATAGCACCACCAAGTGAATGCCCAACTACATAGGCGCGCTCGATCTTCAGCGCTGCCATGAAATCTCGGACGAACTGTGCAAAGTCGGCGATTGAATACGAGAATGTCTGTGACTTGTCGGTTCGGCCATGGCCCGGCAAATCAATGGCATATACCCGATGGCGCGAGGCCAACAGATCAAAACATGGCAACCACTGCTCGATATACCCACTCATCCCATGCAGCAAGATAATTGCCGCGCCCTGGTTACCCGCGGCCCAGTAACGTGTCCTGATCGCCCCAATCGTGATGTAACGATCCTCTTGCATCATAGCCTCCGTTCTGTATGATTATGTGTGCTGTTGAACCTCCATTATTGTGATTATTGCGTGTGAACTGTCGCACTCCCTGAGTCGTATGCTAAATCGCAGATGCAGCATATGATGGGCAAGTATAGCATAGGCCAGAAGTATGCAGTACCCAACCAGATGGAACGGTTCCCGGACGAGGGTGCGGAAGGGAACCGACGCTGTGAGCAAAAGATTACGTGTGTAAAAACAATGCCACACAATGAGTAGGGGGCGCAGCAGCGGCCTGGCTTGAGCAACCGCCTTCTATAGATGCATGCTGCTGCTACGCCCGTAAGGCGTCATTGCCGATCACTGGTTGCCTCAAGCAGGTGACCGTACTTGTCACACCGTTCCTCGATAATTTGCCAAAACCCACCAGAAACCCCGCGTGTTTTACGGCGTTTGTTTGCTACACTCGTGGCATATGTGAAGGAGATCGTGATGCTCAAACCGGATACTCGCTACGAACGGCTTGATGACATTGAGCGGAAGTTGGCTCGCCAGCCAGAGGGATGGACAACTGGTGAGCTTGCGCGTGAATATGGCGTTGATCCCGATACCATTCTGCGCGATCTGGTCTTATTGGAGGCCCGTGGAACCGGGTTGATCAAACAGGGGCGGCGCTATCTGTTGGATCATCGGCGTTCGCTACATTCCGTAAAACTCACCAGTAATGAAGTCCTAGCATTGTATCTGGCGGCACGCTTACTCTCACGCCATAGCGATGAACACAACCCGCATGTTGTACGTGCACTGGAGAAACTGGCCGATGCACTTGATGCGAAATCGCCGCTGATTGCCCACCATATTGCACAGGCGGCAACGGCCGTGCGCCAACGACGCATGCGCCGGGAGTATGTGGAGGCATTGGAGATATTAACCCAGGGTTGGGCCGAGGGCCGCAACGTCCGTCTGCGCTATCGATCCTATACCAAGGATGAGACAACCGAACGTACCTTTGCGCCCTATTTTATTGAACCATCGGGGATTGGCTATGCCTGCTATGTGATCGGCTTCGATCAACTGCGGGGTGCAATGCGTACCCTGAAAATTGAGCGCATCCACGAGGCACGGCTTACCGATGAACGCTTTGTGATACCAACGAGTTTCGATCCCCAACAGTTGCTGGCATCGGCCTGGGGTGTGATCTGGCGCGATGAAGGCGAGATTGAGATCACACTCCGCTTTGCCCCAGCTGTCGTTCGACGCGTGAAAGAGAGCGTCTGGCATCCCAGCCAGCGCATCGACGACCTCCCAGATGGTGCCTGCCTGTTCACGGTGCGGCTTGGCAGCACATTGGAGTTTAAGCCCTGGGTGCGGCAATGGGGTGCGGCAGTGACCGTGATCAGCCCGCCAGAGTTCCGCGCAGAGATCGCCGCCGAAGTGCGCGAGATGGCGCGGGCGTATGGGATCGAGTAGGGGCGGTTCGCGAACCGCCCACCAGGATATCAACGATGGGACATGGAGTCACACAATGATGTCACATGGTGTAGGGACGCAGCAGCCTGGTGTGTGCCACGTTATATTCAAGTGAGAGCTGCTGCTACGCTACACGATGATAGCAATAATGGGAACGGGCACAGCAGCGGCGTGCAATCACCAGGCCGTATGCAGATGATGGCCGCTGCTGCGCCCCTACGAGATCATTATAGATCAATGTTAGATACTGAATCGGAGAGGGTGCGAGGGCACATTTGTGCATGGGTTGGGATGATAGGATGAGCTGAGCTGGTAAGGGTATCCTGAAATGTGCCGCTAACGGTAACAAAGCAAGAAAGGAGAATCTCTTGGATGAACTTGTTGCTCACACGCCAGCTTCAGGCAGTGATGATTGGCACTTGCTTTTCGATCATACGCTGGCTGTTGCAGAAATGGCTCGTCGGTTTGCTGAGCCATTTGGTGGTGCTTCCTTAGCTTATTGTGCAGGGCTATTGCACGATACTGGCAAAAGTAGCCCGGATTTTCAAGCGTATCTGCGGCGATGCTATGCTGATCCAACATTCAAGGGGCGCGGACCAGATCATAAAGCGGCTGGTGCAACATTAGCCCAGCAACAGTTTCCTCCACTTGCACTACTCATTCAGGGGCACCATGGTGGCCTCAAGAGCAAAACAGAATTTACGACGTGGTATGACGAGCGTCGGAAAGTGTGTATTGAGGGAACTGACGATCTGGCAATCGAAGCAGCGATTGCTCGTATGCGAACAATCATTCCCAATATTGATTCGACGAATACTCTAAAAGCACCATCCTTCGTAAAAAGTGCGGAGGTCGCCGAACTCTTTCTACGGATGCTCTTCTCGACACTTGTGGACGCCGATTACCTCGATACTGAACGGCATGGCAGCCCACATAAATCAGCGCAACGCCGTACTCCTATGCCGCTCACAACGCTGCTTGAGCGTTTCGAAGCCGACCAACAGCGAATTTCTGGTGCAGGTACTGATCTTGTTAGCCAAGCACGTCATACCTTCTATCAGAATTGTATTGCTGCTGCCGAGCAACCGCCTGGTTTATTCCGCCTCGCTATTCCAACCGGTGGTGGCAAGACTCGTTCTGGAATGGCCTTTGCATTGCGACATGCGATTCGACATGGTCTACGTCGAGTGGTTGTTGCTGTGCCATTTATTAGCATTACTGAGCAAACTGCAGATGTCTATCGTCAGCTGTTTCGCACGAACGACAGCGAAACAGCGGATGATTACCCAGTAGTGCTTGAGCATCATAGCGGTGTTGATGGCCGTGCTGAAGAAGGACATGATGAAGGAGCCAATGATCATTGGCGGCGGCTTGCATCCGAAAATTGGGATGCACCAATAGTAGTAACAACCACAGTGCAGTTATTCGAGAGCCTGTTTGCAAGTTCCACCAGTCGCTGCCGCAAACTGCACCGTTTGGCACAAAGTGTCATAATTCTTGATGAAGCGCAGGCTCTACCGCCTCATCTTCTCAAGCCGATCTTGAGTGCCTTACGCGAGCTCTGCACGAATTATGGTGCGACGGTTGTTATTTCGACCGCAACCCAGCCTGCTTTTGAGCATATTCCAGTATTTGCCGATCTGCCAGCGCATAACATTGTTCCCGATGTAACACGCTGGTTTAATGCACTTAGCCGAGTACGCTATGAGTGGCGCACCGATACACCAATGAGTTGGCTGGCTATAGCTGAGGTACTGCGCGATGAGCAGCAAGCTATGGTAGTGCTCAATACTAAGGCCAACACGCTGGCCTTGCTTGATGCGCTAGGCGATCCAGATGCTCTGCACCTCTCGACGCTATTATGCGGTGCGCATCGTCGTGCAGTGATTGATGAAGTCCATCAACGTTTACGCGGTGGGCGTGCTTGTCGCCTGATCTCAACTCAGGTAGTTGAGGCTGGTGTCGATCTGGATTTTCCACTCGTGCTGCGTGCACTTGGGCCGCTTGATCGGATCATTCAGGCAGCTGGCCGCTGCAATCGTGAAGGGAAGCGAGAGCTTGGCCGAGTTGTTGTGTTCGATCCAGCCGAAGGGGCATTGCCACAGGGCGCCTACCGTACTGCAACTGACCTAACCAGATCGATGATTCGTGGTGGCGACCTAAACCCAGATGACCCAGCGACTATGACAAGCTACTTTCGGCGACTATTTGCAACCGTAACGCTTGATCGGGAGGGAATTGAGGCGCTACGAAAGACGTGGAACTTCACAGAGGTTGCTAAGAAGTTCCGCATGATTGACGAGGATACGGAGGGCGTGATCGTGCCCTATGGCGACAAAGCGGCACAGGTACGTGTGCAGGCAGCAATCAGCGAGATCCGCAATAAATCACCACGAGCACGTTTCGCACTACGCCAAATCCAGCCCTATGTCGTATCAGTTCGTACTGCTGCGGCCAAACGCTATCGCAGCCAGGGGTTTCTTGAACCGCTCGATCCAGATGGCAAACTTGCACTTGGGATCTGGCAGGGTACATACGACCGTATCCGTGGTTTGATTGCTGATGATGATCGTTCATTATTGACAGCTTGGTAGCGTGAGAAAGGAGGATGTAATGGCTGATATCCATCTACCATTGAGTGTACGGGTCTGGGGTGAATGGGCCTGCTTTACGAGACCTGAAATGAAAGTTGAGCGGGTGAGCTACCCGATGATGACACCAACTGCCGCACGAGGAGTGCTTGAGGCGATTTTCTGGAAACCAGAGTTTCGCTGGCGCGTTGAGTCGATCGCTGTGCTCAACCCAATTCACTACTTCTCGATTTTGCGGAACGAGATCAATTCGCGCCAAAGCGATCGTGCAACTGCAGCATGGCGTCAAACAGGTGGTGGCTATGATGCCACAGCTGATCGATCACAGCGCCATACGCTTGGCCTGCGCGATGTCGCCTATGTGATCGAGGCGCAAGTTGACCTAAAGCCGCACGCCGATGCTGATGTGGCCAAATACCGCGACCAGTTTCGTCGCCGTGTACGTGAAGGGCGCTGCTTTGCGACACCATTCCTTGGTTGCCGTGAATTTTCGGCCAGCTTTGCTGAATGCGATGGCAGCGAACAGCCGATCAACATGACTGATGAGCTTGGCCCGATGTTGCTCGACTTGAATTATGCGCCAGATAAATCTGGGCGTGGCGTGCCACACTTTTTCAATGCCCGAATCGAGCGAGGTGTGCTGCGTATTCCAATACATGGGAAGGAAGGGTAAATGCTGCTGCAACGATTAAAGGAATACGCTGATACGCGCATGGATCTGCCA
>JBBQSD010000016.1:0-67300 GCA_038214135.1 Chloroflexales bacterium
TCTGTGAGATGCTGCGGATTGCTTGTGCACTACCATAACGTCAAACCCAATAGTTCTAGCATTCTGCCTAATGGAGAACAAAAGATGGACTCAAAGACGAGCACTCAGAACCAATTCGAGCAGCCGGTCAATCAGTTTGCCCCTAGCTCGCCATCGCCTGAGGTTCAGACGATCAATAATGGGGTACAACAGCAGCAGAGTGCAAAAACGGATCGAATCCGGCTGCTGCTCTATTCAAATACTCGGCTTGTGGGTGGAATGGAAGAGCATATCGAACTGATTGCCCGCCATGTTGATCGTTCGAAATTCGAAGTGTTTGCGATCTGTCCGAGTATGGAATCGGTGCAACCGCATCGTGAGTCGCTTATTCGCTATAGCGATCACTTCGCTGGGATCACCTTTGATCACGAGCATCCAGGCAATTTCCCTAAGCTTGTTCAGCAGATCCACGACTGGCGAATAGATGTTATGCATATGCACAACGGGTACTATCGTGGCCAGATGCTATCCTATTTTGCTGCACGACTAGCAGGCGTGCAGCGAGTGTATGTCACTGAGCATCTCGTCCCACAGCAACCCGAGCTTGCGCACCACACACTCATGCGTAACTGGTTTGTTCGCTCGATCGATGGATTGATCTGTGTGTCGCAGAAGAACTACCAGGGGCGGGCAAAGTTCCTCTACACACCACCAGATCGTACGCATATTGTCGAGAATGGTATCGACACCGATGACTTCCAAGAAATCCCGCAGGCACTGTTGACGAGCCTACGCCAGCAATACCAGATCCCACAAGATGCTCAAATCATCGGTACATTGGTACGCTTCGAGCCGGAAAAAGGTCTTAGCTACCTGATTGATGCAATGGCACAGATTCGAGCAGCCTGCCCGCGAGCACATCTCCTGATGGTCGGCGATGGCTCGTTGCGAGAGGAACTCGCCGCACAGGCTGCACACTTGGGCATAAGTGAGTATGTTCACTTTGTTGGCTTCCAGACAGAACCGCGGCCATATCTTGGTTTGATGGATGTGTTCGCACTTCCAGTTCCAGTTGGGTCAATGTCGATTGCGCTGCTTGAGGCAATGGCAATGCGCCGTGCAGTCGTTATGACATTTGGTGGTGAGGGCGAGGCAGTCGTGCATGGCCAGACAGGGTTATGCGCCGAGCCACGCAACCCAACCGCACTTGCCGATGCGATCATTAGCATTCTGCAGAGCGATACCCTACGACTGAAACTCGGGAATGCAGCACGACAGCACGTTGAAGATCATTTCTCGGCCGCAACAACTGCGCGTAAGCTAGAGAAGCTCTATAGCCGCTTGTGATAATTATACGCCTAAAGTGCAGATCATCCTAGATTGATGGCATTCCGATGATCTGCCATAACCCAACCAAGCATAAGCACCTCCTGTGCGGCAATCGCAGCAGGCGCTTTGTTGTGTGAACGCACCCACCGCCTGTATGGCACGCCGCCTCATTCCTGCCGCCGTTGCCGGTATTGGAGTGCTTCGGCCAGGTGTGCTGCAGCAATCGCATCGGCTCCGGCAAGATCTGCGATTGTGCGCGCTAGTTTGAGCACCCGATGATAGGCCCGCCCAGAGAGTTGCAGTTGGCGCATGGCTGCCTGCATCAGCCGCTGGGCTGCTGCATCCAATTGGCACAGTTCGCGGACTTCTGCAGCACCCATATCGGCATTTGCGAGGCAATGCGCGATGCGCCGGAAGCGCATTCGTTGGCGCTCCCTAGCAGCACCAACCCGCGCACGAATAGCAGCAGATGGCTCACCCAGGGCCGTTCCGTTGAGCTTCTCATACTGCACACGCGGGACATCCACATACATATCGATGCGATCTAGTAATGGCCCTGAAACCCGCCGCTGGTAGCGTGCCACCGCCGCTGGCGTACACGTACAGGTGCGCTCTGGATCGCCATACCAACCGCATATACAGGGATTCTGGGCGGCGATAAGCATGAAGGCGGCTGGATAGGTGATACTGCCAGATGCGCGTGATATTGTGACTGTACGATCCTCGATTGGTTGGCGGAGGACATCGAGCTTGCTGCCGAATTCGGGCAATTCATCCAGAAATAATACTCCGCGATGCGCCAGGGAAACCATTCCAGGCCGGATTTTACCAGCACCACCACCGACAAGGCCAGCCAATGAGGTTGTATGGTGTGGGGCACAGAATGGGCGTTGCCGGATCAATGGTGTGTCGCGGGGTAACATGCCACTCACACTATAGATCTTCGTGACATCCAGGGCTTCGTTGAGGCTCAGTGGTGGCAAAATCGAGACGAGCGCACGGGCCATGAGCGTTTTGCCTGCCCCTGGGCTGCCAGACATGAGCAGATTGTGTTGGCCAGCAGCAGCAACTTCTAGCGCACGTTTGACATGTTCCTGGCCTTTGACATCGCGGAAGTCGATGTGATACTGTGGTTCTTCTGGTTGGTTCGGCACGCTGGGCTGGTATGGAGCCAGGAGTGTATCGCCAACCAGATGCCGAGCCAGTTGGCCGAGTGTTGGCACAGGAATAACCTGTGGCCCTTCAATCAGCGCCGCTTCGGCAGCATCCTCAGCTGGAACGAACACCCGCCGTATTCCGTGATCACGGGCGATTGCGACCATTGGCAAGACACCATCGGTATGGCGAACACTGCCATCCAACCCAAGTTCACCAATGAAGATGGCATCCCGGGTTTCGGCAGTGATCTGACCAGAGGCGATCAGCAGGCCAACGGCAATTGGCAGATCGTATGACGGCCCGGCCTTGCGAAGATCGGCGGGGGCGAGATTTACAGTGATGCGCTTCATTGGGAAACTGGCCCCTGATGTACGAACTGCTGCACGCACCCGTTCACGGCTCTCCTGCACCGCAGTATCGCCCAACCCGACAATAGTGAGCGCTGGCAATCCTTCGCTGATATAGACTTCTACCTCAACCGGCAATCCTTCGAGGCCTACAACAGCACAACTACGAACCTTGGCTAACATGACTCTTCCCTTCTATTTATTTTCATGTGAGGGCAGCAAGCTGTCCCTCACATGAAAGAATATTATTTGGGAACCTGCGGCTCCCAAACCTTGTTCGCGAGCTATTTAAAGGAGGCAGATGTGGAATGCGCAAGCCAGGCTTGCGCATTCCATACAACGATGAGCGACGTTCATCGCCGAAATTCATGAGCAGAGCTTAAAAGAATGATTGTGATGAACACCGCTCCATAGTGGCGATGCTCACGTGTGCTACCGAATGAATGTGTGGGTGGGTTGCGGGTCCTGTGGCGGGATGGGGACGAATGGAGGATGGGTGCGATGGATTTGTATGGCCAATTACCGAATTTATCGATTAACTGATTGGAACGGTGACTATTCTTGACAAGGTGGCCTGGTGACAAAGTGAATGTGCTTGATTGATGTGGTACGACTGCGATCAAACATGTGTCACCGTGTCACCCCTTCATCGTGCCAGTGGGGCACCCCTTTACTATGCCAGATTGTCAGGTATCACCGTGGATCGCCTTGAACAGCGAATGAAAGAGGCATGCGCCACGATGGCCTGATGGCCACGGTGTTCGCTTTCTTCCAGAAAAAAAAGCAGCATGCTTTAGAGATGCGCGCAACCATCCTGTACCGCACAGGCTTCAACATGCACCAAAGCTGATAGCTGACGGCTCACCCAAATAGAAACAGGATGCGGAGTTGCCTCCACATCCCGTTGCGATGCCGATGTTATATAGGTTTATTCGTGGGCCATTTCCCAGTGCGATGGCGAGCGCCATAGGCTGGAGAGGATCAGTTCGCGCATGAACAGCAGTTCCTTGGGCAGGCGATTGTACAGCCGGAAGAACAGTTCATCGTGCGAGAGAATTTCCTGTTGCCAGGCCTGCCGATCGATCGACATCATGTCGTTGAATTGCTCCATCGAGAAACTTTCGAGGCCCTGCCAATCCAGATCCTCATAACGCGGCACCCAGCCGAGTGGGCTTTCCAGGCTGACGGCCTGACCATTTGCGCGGCCAACGATCCATTTGAGGACGCGCATGTTCTCGCCGAACCCTGGCCAGATGAAGTTGCCATCTTTATCGGTGCGGAACCAGTTGACGCCGAAAATACGCGGTGGGTTTGGCAGCATGCGCCCGAACTGCAACCAGTGGCTGAAGTAATCGGCCATGTGGTAGCCACAGAATGGCAGCATGGCCATTGGATCGCGGCGAACCTCGCCGAGCTTCCCAGCAGCAGCAGCGGTCGTCTCTGAGCCCATGGTTGCGGCCATGTAGACGCCATACATCCAGTTGAATGATTGATAGACCAGCGGAACGACACTACTGCGGCGACCGCCAAAGATGAAGGCTTTGATCGGCACACCGCGTGGGTTCTCCCAATCTGGGTCGATCGATGGGCACTGGCTGGCTGGCGCGGTGAAGCGTGAGTTGGCGTGCGAGGATTTGCGGCCAGATGCTGGCGTCCAATCCTGGCCCTGCCAGTCGATCAGATGCACCGGCAGCTCTTTGGTCATGCCTTCCCACCACACATCGCCATCATCGGTCAGGGCGACATTGGTAAAGATTGTGTTGGAACGAATGGTTGCCATGGCATTCGGGTTGGATTTTTCCGAGGTGCCTGGTGCGACGCCAAAGTAGCCTGCTTCGGGATTGATTGCATAGATCTGACCATCCGGGCCGGGCTTGATCCAGGCAATATCATCGCCAACCGTCGTAATCTTCCAGCCATCGAAGGCTTTGGGCGGGATCAGCATAGCAAAATTCGTTTTACCACAGGCGCTTGGGAATGCAGCGGCGATATAGGTTTTGCGGCCATTTGGCTCGTGAACGCCAAGGATGAGCATATGCTCGGCTAGCCAGCCGTTATCACGGGCCAGTACTGAGGCGATCCGCAATGCGAAACATTTCTTGCCAAGCAGGGCATTGCCACCATAGCCGGAGCCATACGACCAGATCGAGCGCTCTTCTGGGAAATGAACAATATACTTCTGGTCCTTATTACACGGCCAACTGACATCGGCCTGACCATTGACAAGCGGCATACCGACGGAGTGCAAACAGGGGATGAATTCGCCATCGCCAAGTGCTTCGAGTACCTTCTGGCCCATACGGGTCATAATCCGCATGTTGACAGCAACATATGGTGAGTCAGTCAGTTCAATGCCAATATGCGAAAGCGGCGAACCAATTGGCCCCATGCTGAAGGGGACGACATACATGGTGCGACCGACCATACTGCCATCGAACAGGCCAGCCAGCTTGGCCTTCATTTCCTTGGGGGGCATCCAGTTATTGGTTGGGCCAGAATCATCCTTGCTCAGGCTACATATATAGGTGCGATCCTCAACACGAGCGACATCGCTTGGATCGGAGCGCGCCAAGAAGCTATTTGGGCGCTTCTCTGGATTGAGCCTGATGAATGTGCCTTGGTCCACCAACAACTGGCAGAGTTCATCATATTCGGCCTGCGAGCCATCACACCAGCGAACATTCTCTGGCTTGCAGAGTGCGACCATATCGATCACCCAATCACGCAGTTCTGGATTTGTGAGCGTGTCGGGGATATTTGCGAAGTGTGCGGCATCTGTGATCACGGCAGTGTTGGTCATAATCTTCGGGATCTCCATTGGTTCCTCCTCATTGCTTCGTCCGATGGGGTGGGAAACAACCCAATTCATCACATGTATCAATTGGTTTACTTCTGATGCGGCGAAGAACACGAATGATACTACCATAGCAATATCATGTGAGGCGAGAACTAATCGCCATTGCGCGAGAATAAATCGTAACTAGAATGCCGCGAGCTGATAATCTTTTACACCTGAATCGGGTATGAATCGCTTACCCACCGCGGGCTGAAGCCGCGCGGCTATGGGTTCGTTTGCCCTTTGCCGCAGGCTTCAGCCTGCGGATGGAGAGGAATCCGACATTATCTCGCATACAGCAGCCCATGTCAGATATTCGTTCTGATCGGCAGGTAGATGCAGATCGAACTGATCGGCGGCAACCCGTACTGCCTCTCGTTCAACGCTCATGAGCCTTTCATCGGGCAGGATATTGAGTGATCGTGAACGCGGCCCTTCCGACACGATTGCGCCAGCCACACACAGGTGCTGGGTCAGTTCAAACAGCGGGTGATCATATGGAACATCAAGCGTCCAGGCAAGTGGGATGCCACGCTTCAGGAGCAGCGACTGCAGGCGCATACGCCGCCTGGAATCGGCATGAACGTGTGCTGGGTCTAGATTCTCGGCGCAACACATGGCTGCCAATATGCCTGCTGATTCGCCAATATTCCATTCGACGGGATGCAGCCGGTAGGCCCCATTGCTCAGATGGGTTGTACCAATATTCTTACAGGCTGCCAGCAGATTACGAACGCGCTGTGGGATCAGGGCACCAAGCGGAATCTGGAATGGCTTGGTCGGCTCATAGCGATCAATCGGGTTGCCATTGGCGGGATGCACATCCATATGATACCAGCCAATGCCAACGCTATCACGGTGATTGATGGCGCGGGCAGAATCCTGGCCAACATCGAGAATATCGGTCGCGAGGATGCGGGTGCGGGCGACGATCCGGCGCGATTCACGGATATATGGCGCTTTGGAAAGCCCATCGGCAGTACCCATCACCTCTGGCAATAGGCGCATGCCAGGGTAGCCAAACCCAGAACCATCATCACGTGGGCATTCGGTTTGCAGCCAGTACAAAAATCCAAGCGAGAGATTGCGGGCTTCGTGGAGCAAATGGGCGCGTTCGGGATGATCGGCCCCAAGAATATCGCCGTGATGATAATCGTTGCCAGGCCAGTTGATCATGGCGATATCACGCGCTTGTCCAGATGAATCAAGGGAGCCATCAAGCAGGCGGCGGTAGGTCCAGAATGGCGGCAAGCCGGTCGGGCTGTGTTCAAACACCCGAAACGGGCGTGGCGGGCCACTGCGATGCGCTAGGGTCAGCGTGTATGGTTGAGTGGCGCAAAAATATTCATAGCCAGCTGGTTTGGGAATGGTATGATCCTCGCCGGGGCAATATTCAACTGCGAATGGAAACGTAAAGCCCTGCACCTCGGTTGGGCGTGGCGGGCCAGCAGGCGCGAATGGTTCGGCAGTATCATCGAATGATTCAGCACCCGTCACATATTCTGCACCAACAAGCGGCAGCAGATCGCCAAGATCAGTCGCATCCAAAAACATGTTCGCTACAATAATTATTTCTGAGTTGGTACCTGCGGCAAGTGTGACGCTGCGAATCGTATCCTGCTCCACTTCGGCAGCTATTAGCTCAACGCCATACAGGATCGTTAAGCGCCCAGATTCAATGTGCGCTGCCAGCATCGCTTCGAGCGCATGCGCGCCGACAATCGGTTCAAAACAGAGGTTACTGACCCATCCATTGCCTGGGTTGAGTGGTGCGCCATTGGGCATTCGTTCAATGCCAAAGCGGATGCGATAGTGGCTGCGGATGCGCTCACGCAGTTCGTAGTATGTACGGGTACCGCCGAATGTTTCGATATAGGGGTGCTCATCGAGTGCCGATGTGCCCTGGCTGGTCATCTGGCCACCAAGCCAATCGGTGCTTTCCGTCAGAACAACCGAAGCGCCAGTAGCACAGGCAGATAACGCAGCAGCAACGCCACCAAGGCCACCGCCGATAATCGCAATATCGCAGTTGAGGGTGTCAGTGCTCATGCTGCTCCAGATCAAAATCGACCTCGAATGTGCGGTTCCATGGCAGCCGCGTATTGGTCAGCCGCCAGCGCCCAGCAAACCCAGGCAATTCCGCAATCAATGCCGATAACCGTTCGCCAATCCAGCTTGCCGTTTCCGCAACCAGTTCTGGAGTTGGATCATCGTGACCAATTGTTTGCATGAGCCAATCGCGGGCCTGGCGGCGGACAACCTGTTGATAGCCCCAATCCTCAAGATAGTGATGCAACAGAAACTGTTCGGCGGCCTGTTTGCGCTCTGGCGTGGTAGCATCAAGCGCAGCGCAGCCCTGAGCGAGCGCAGTACCAATTGTGTTGCCAGCCGTATTCCATGCGCCATAACCGGCCAGCGTACGCAGATCAATTACATCCCGCAAGACCTCAAAGAATACCGGATCGGCCCCATTCGGGTAGGCAATATCGGCGACAATCACCCGCTGCCCTATGGCAACCCGCCGTACAATCTCCGCACTCAGCGCACGCAACTGTGGCAGGCGCTGCTCACGCTCTGCTTCAGCAAATTCCGTGCTCCATTCACTACGGCGCGGCACTGGCGTTACTACAGCCAACACAAGATCGGCATCATCGGGTGCGGCCAACACACCACCAACAGCGCGAATCTGGCGTTCGATGGTGATCCGCGCCGGGCCATCTTCGTATGGCGCTGTGATCTCGGCACCAGCGACGTCATCATAGATCGGTGCGATTCGCGGGGTGCGCCTAGCATTCGTGTTGAGCTGGCGTGCCAGTAACACACAACCAACCTCATCGGCACCAGGGTACATGAGCAATTGATCGACAGGAGAGGTAATAGCCGACACATCGTCCAACAGGCCTAGCCGACCGGCTAATTCGGCCAGCCATGCCTTCTCACGGGTACCCAGACCATAGGCGCTGGTATCATCCGAACTGAGCACAAACAGATCAAAGATCCCATCGGCAAGCATGTGCAATGCAGCGGCATTCAGGGTATGGTTGCGATGCCGCCGCCATAGGAAATCGTGCATGTGTTCGGCAGGAATCTCGGCGCGGAGTGCTGCAAGCTGCGCCTGAACCGCTTCCCCACGCAAGGCCCGATCACTGAGCTGTGAGAAACGATATAATCGCGTGCCATAGGTCGCCCAGTACAGCGGCTCTTCGATACTATCATCGGCATTCGAAATCCGCGTGATCACCTGAAAGGCCAAGAGTGGCAGCGCTGGATGCGTCGCACGTAACTCACGCAGCAGATCAAGGCGAGCAATCGCAATGGCGAGTGGATCGGTGGTAGTACGCGAGGCAATCAGGCCACCAAAGGCCAGCATTTCGAGATCAACAATGAGCGCATCCAGCCTACCATATTCCGTTTGTAGCCATTCGGCCAGGGCCACACAGTTGGCAGGAGTGCGTTGCTTGCTGAGAATAGCGAATGGTGGCATGGCCAGTTCCACACCAGCGATCCGCGCAATCATCATCGGATGGCGGGTATTCACAGGCCGCTCATCAAGCGGAATCAGGCCAATTCGCATATATTATGTCCATTAGCTATGGATATGTGTCGTAGAGTGATGGTAGCACTGGCGGGAAGGGGCGTCAACTGTCAGGAGTCAGGAGATTCTTTGCCGACACGGTCTTGTAGTTCCGCAGTTCCGCAGTTCCGTGGTTCTGGTTGGAATTCTAGCTTCTGACTCCTGAATCCTGAATACTTGGTTCTTGGTTCTCGCAAGACGATCAGGCACATAAAAAGATCTGGTACACTGACGGTATTCGATGAGGAGGCTCCATGGATGCCGCACAGGCGAAGCGTATTATTGAGCGCAATGCGACCCGTAATTTTGTTCTGAATGTTCTTGATGGCGGCCTGTTCTATTTGGGCCTCAGCCTAGTTTCGCGCTATACCGTCATGCCATTGATTGTTGAGCGGCTTTCGGGCGAGCGCTGGATGCAGGGGTTGATTCCGATGCTGGCGCAGACGGGCTGGTTCTTGCCTGGCCTGTTCATTGCGCCGCTAGTGGCGGCCCGCACCCGCCGCAAGCCCATGCTGCTAACAGCAACACTGGCTGAACGGTTCCCATTTCTGATCCTAGGGTTACTCTTGCTGCTGGCACCCAATCTGCCGCCGGGAGTGTTATTAACCCTATTCTTTGTGCTGTTTGCGATCCACTCATTTAGCGCCGGAGTTGCTGGCATTCCCTGGCAGGATTTCATCTCACGGGTGATTCCCGGCCAGCGATGGGGCATCTTCTTTGGCATCCAGAGTGGCCTTGGTGGGCTGCTTGGCGTTGGTGGAGCGGTGGTTGCAGGCATTATTCTGGCACCAGCGGCCTTTCCACCAGCAGGATGGTGGCCAGCTGGCTGGCCAGTGATTGCACCACAGCCATTCCCACAAACGATTGGCGTGCTGTCGTTGCTGTGCTTTGCGGCCATGGTGCTTTCGTATATCTTCCTGGCTTCGACAGTCGAACCGCCACAGGAAGCGGCTCCCAAACAGCGTATTGGCGATTTCCTGCGTGGCGTTGGCCCGCTTTTGCAGCGCGATCCCCACTTTCGCATGTATCTGTTCAGCCGCATGGCGATTGCACTGGGGCTGCTCGGCCATAGCTTCCTGACGGCAGCGGCGCTGGAGCGTTTCGGCCTAAAAAATGAAGAGATTGCACCATTCACCGCTGCGCTGCTGGCTTCACAGGCTGTTGCCGATCTACTGTTGGGCTGGCTGGCTGATCGCTGGGGCCATAAACAGGTGCTGGTGCTTTCGACGGCACTTGGCATGCTGGCGATTTTCATGGCGGTGTTGGCACCAAGCCCTGGTTGGTTCATTATCATCTTCATCCTGGTTGGTGCGGCACAGGCTGGCTATATGCTGACGGGCTTTACACTGGTGTTTAGCTTTAGCACGCCAACCGAACGGCCAGCCTATATTGGCGTGGCCAATACTGCGATTGCTCCGGTTGCGATTGCAGGGCCGCTGCTGGCCGGCTGGCTGGCAGAGATAGGCGGGTATAATATATTATTCGTGGTTCTGTGTGTGATAGGCCTGATTGGTATGGCGCTGCTGCATTGGGGAGTGAATGCACCAGCCAAACAGGTTGCGGTTGAGCCGGGGTAAACGTTCAGCTATTAGCCACGAAAGCTCTCAGCCGTCAGCCATCAGCCGTCAGCTTTTTGGTGTAGATGGAAAGTAGTTGCTGGTATTCCAAGGTTTCTTGTTCATCCATGCATCCATTATTGGAAACTGAAAGCTGTGAGCTGTGAGCTGTGAGCTGTGAGCTACGATGTAAAGGAGTTCTACGATGACGTACACACCATTACTGGGCAAGGTTGCGCTTGTAACCGGCGCTGCACGTGGGTTGGGGCGCAGTTATGCGCTACGCCTGGCACAGCTCGGGGCCGATGTTGTGATCAACGATATCGATCTGTATGCTGCCAAGCAGTACGATGAGCCACTGGCCGAGGGGGCCGAGACGGTCAGTGATGAGATTCGGATGCTGGGCCGCCGCTCGATTGGGATTGTCGCCAGCGTGACGGACCAGGAAGCGGTTCAGGATATGGTTGGCCAGATCAAGGCCGAATTTGGCCGCGTTGATCTGCTGGTCAATAATGCTGGCGGGCAACTGGCTCCCAATGAGCGCAGCTATGCTGCGACCATGCCGCGTGAGGATTATGAGTGGATCATGGGTATTAACCTGACCGGCACGATCTATTGTTGCCAGGCGGTTGCGCCGCTGATGAAAGAACAGCGCAGCGGCAAGATCGTCAATGTCGGCTCGCAGGCTGGTTTGCGGGCCGGGGCCGAGGGCAATGGCTTTTTCGCGCACTACAGTATTGCCAAGGCCGGAATTCACCAGTATACCAGGGTGCTGGCCGCCGAAATGGGGCCATATGGCGTAAACGTCAATTGTATTGCGCCAGGGCTGGTGCTCTCATCGCGGGCATTGGCCGGTGGGCGTGGCAGCGCTGAGGCGCGGGCCAGGAGTGAACCAACGATTGCACTACGGCGGCTTGGCACGCCAGAGGATTGCGCCAAAGTTGTCGAATTTCTGTGTACCGATCTCTCGGATTATGTCACCGGCCAGATCATCGTCATTGATGGCGGCATTAACATGTTCTGATGCTAAAGAGTTCTATGATCTATCGCACAATGCTGCCATTACTCATCCTGATTGCCACTGCTGCGCTGATCATCCCGGTTGGCCACGCCCAGGAGGCACAGAACCAGGCAGGTGTCATCATCCGCTATGGTGATGGGCGAGTACAAACGGCGTGTGTGCGATTTAGCGAACCGAGCATCACTGGCATCGATCTGCTCCAGCGGGCGGGCATCCCGGTGATCGCCCAATCGAGTGGCCTTGGTGCTGCCGTCTGCAAAATCAGCAATGAAGGCTGCGATTACCCAGCCGAGGATTGCTTCTGCCAATGCAAGGGCGGCAACTGTGGGTATTGGGCCTACCAGCGGCTGCGCGGTGATCGCTGGGCCTATTCGCCAATTGGCGCATCTGCCAGCCAGGTTCAGCCAGGCGATGTCGATGGTTGGGCCTGGGGCGCTGGCAGCGTTCAGAGCGGCGCGGCTCCGCCCGTTATTCCGCTTGATCAGATATGCCAGGAAAACCCAGTTGCCGCCCCAACCAGCGAAACCCAAGCAGCAACGCCAGTACCAACCCCAGCGCAACCACCGATCACTACCGATCTTGTGTCAACGCCAGCCCCAGCGCCCATTGCCACATCAACCAGTTTGCCAGCAACAGCGATTGCCCCAAAGCCAACGATCGTGCCAGTTCCAACCGTTATCAGGATCTCCGCCACACTCCTGCCAACCAACACACCTATTCCAGTTCTACCGAGTGTGCCTGCACCAGCATCCGAACCAGTGTTGGCACCAACAAATATATCAGCACTCACAGCAACGAGTCCCGCCCTAGCCAATGTACCAACAATCCTTCCGCCAACAAATGCTATGCTGGCAAGCACGCCAACAAGTATCAGCATCGTAATCACGCCAACGAAGCCCCAACCGCAGCAGGCAGCCTCTGCACCAGGAAGCACAACAACCTATCTCATCTTTGGCATGCTCGTATTGCTCTTGGGTGGCGGGATTATGCTGGCACTGCGACGCAATCGTGGAAATCGCCAATAAGCCGAGCAGTCAGGAGTCAGGAGTCAGGAGATTCTTTGTCGACATGGTCGGTAGTTTCGTAGTTCCGTAGTTTTCGATCCTTCCCTCACCCCTGCTGCGCCGCCCCTCCCCCTTTGGGTGTGGGGCCGGGGGTGAGGGCGGGTTCCGCTATTCTGACTCCTGAATACTGACTCCTGTTATAGCGAGAATTCATATGCGAACAAGTATCTGGTTGGTGCGCCACGGGCAAACAGAACTGAACAAAGCCCGCCGCTATCAGGGAGCCAACGATAGCCCGCTCACAAAGTATGGGCAGATGCAGGTACAGGCGCTGGCACATCGGCTGCGGCGTATTCCGTTTAGCGTCGCAATCATCAGCCCAAGCGGGCGCGCCCGCGCAACTGCCGCTGCAATCCTCAGTGAGCGCACTGCTCCGGTTGTTGAGGATCAGCGCTGGGCCGAAACACACCAGGGGCGCTGGGAGGGGCTGACCTACGCTGAAGTACGGGCGCGTTTCCCCAATGAGGTTGCAACCCGCTTTGGCGATGCACTCAATGGGCGAGCGCAGGGCGGCGAAAGCCTAGCAGAAGTCCACGCACGAGTCGGCGCTGGCTGGAATGCCATCCTGCGCGAACACCCCACCGGAAGAATACTGGTTGTTACCCATGCAACCCCTATTCAACTGGTGATGTGTGCAACGGCCAATCTCCCACCAACCCTACACTGGCGCTGGCGTGTGGATCTTGCCAGCCTGACAGTTCTGGACGTGTATGGCGCCGGGCCAATCATTCGAACCGTAAACGAAGTCACGCGCCTGGTGCCTGGCGAAGAATAGGAGTCAGGAGATTCCTTTCCACCATGATTCTGTAGTTCCGCAGTTCTCAGTTTGCGGTTTTTCTCTTGTCCGCAGATGACGCAGATGACACAGATTATGCGTTCGGTAGTTCTTGGTTCTCGGTTCTCGCTTCGTAATTCTGACTTCTGACTCCTGACTCCTGAATACTTGGTTCTCGGTTCTAACTTCTGAATACAAGGTTATTAACTATGTCACTATCCCTGATGCGAACACAACTGGCCACGCTCTTCACCCTCGATCAACACGGGCGGATGCTGTGTGTCAATGAACCAGATGATCCACCAGCGCCACGCCTGTTTATTGGCCGAACAACTGAGGGGGCGATATGGGCCATACGCTACGATCTCCCCGATGGTCTGGTTGCGAGCCTGAACGCAATCTGTGCCGCCGAGCCAATTGCCACGCATTTCGATACAGCGCCCCAGTATGCGCCAGTCCTACGCTCGCTGCTTGAGGTAGGAGCCGAAGAATATCGTGGACCAGCCTATATCTTCCGATCAGAAATTCCTCATGTCACTGGTGCAATACTGATCACACCCGAACAGCGAGCGGTACTCGCGCCGCATTTTCCAGAACTTATCGCTGAGTATGCACAACGGGCACCAATCGCGGTAATGGTCGAACAGGGCATTGCTGTTACGGCCTGCTGGTGTTCGCGCCAAACCGAACACGCTGCCGAAGCTGGTATTATGAGCATTCCTGATGTTCGGCAGCGCGGATATGCAGTATGTGTCGCAGCACAGTGGGGCAGGGCAGTTCAGGCAGCCGGAATGACAGCGCTGTATAGCACATCCTGGGATAATGTGGCATCACAGGGCGTTGCGCGCAAACTAGGCCTGCATTTGTATGGCGAGGATTGGCAGATTACCTAGACGAGCTTCTGTTAACTCATGGTGCGCGAGCCGATCAGCAGAGTTGGTTCAGGAAGCGGAACGGGCGCAACAATCTGATTACGGCCATTTGCTTTCGCCTGATAGGATGCACGATCAGCCTCATGCATCAACTCTTCACTTGTTTGAATAGATTTGGATAGCATTGCAATACCAATGCTGATTGTCGCATGAATTGGTGCTGCCCCTTCGGCATACACAAACTCAGTCGTTTCAATTTCAGAACGAATACGTTCTGCAATAACAATAGCGTCATCAAGGCTTGTTTCTGGCAGCACAATCGCATATTCTTCACCACCAAAACGGCCAGCAATATCGTAGCTGCGAACATTCTGTGTGATAATCTTGCCGATTCCCGCAATAACCACATCTCCGGCAAGGTGGCCATAGGTATTGTTGATTGTGCGTAAATAATCGAGATCGCCCATTAGAAACGCAAGTGGGCGATTGAAGCGTTGAGCACGTGCAAATTCCTCTTCATAACGCCGATTAAAATAGCGCGCATTGAGTAGGCCGGTCTTTCCATCAGTTTGCGCCTCTTCCTGGAGCGCCGGGACCTTGAGCGCCCGATACATCAATACTAATGGCGAGAGCGCTGGTACTATCAGCCACGGGTTAATTTCCCATAGAACTGCTACAACATAGCCAAGCAACAACAGCACCATATCACTAAGAACATTTTCTAGTCTCAGCATTCCCGTCTCATGCCAATGCTTACCACGTGCCAGAACGATCGCAATACCAAGCAAGCTCTGGTTGATTAGCACAAAACAGAATGCGGCAAACGCCTTCAGTAGTACTGGGAAAAAACTCCACATCAAGAATGTATGGCTATCAAGCCAATCGCAGAGCAATCGTATGAGCGCAGCCGTGATCAGCTCAACCGCAATATTGAATGGCTGAATATACCATGCCCGCAGGCGATGACCATCAACAAAACGCTCTTTCAACCACTCAATCACATGGTAGAGCACCACAATAACAGTAAATGTTTGTTGATCCAGAAGCAGCAAACCCGCAAAAACAAAGACTGGCGTCGCAAAATAGGCAATATTTGTTGATGGTACTTCCGCATAAAACAACTGGGCAATCGTCGCAAGTATCGCAAAAACAATAAAGGTCAGAAGCGGATCGGCTGTTGGGCTTGGCGTTGGCAGCGACACAAATGCACAGACTGTACCAAACAGTAATATAGCCGTAACATACAATTTCCCTTGGAGCGACATAGCATACCTCACAGCGTGGTGCTGTTCATTTTATAAGAGCATGAAGCCCGTGCTGCCTATCCGGCACGGGCTCATTACGAACTACCTTTGCTCACGGAACCAGAGTAATCCAACCGCTGCTATTCGTGCCCATCCACGCTCTTCTGATGGGCACATCTATCGTGCCTGGGCGTATGCGATACGCCCCAACCCCGTATAGATTGGATGGAGTATTCATAGTCCGTCCAACCTCATTTGGCAGGTTCAACGGTGCGGTTATAATTCGCAGGGACGCGCTATATCACATCTGTATAACATAGCACATGTGCCTTGTTGGAGTACTATTGCGCTAACATTATAGAACTCACCGATGCTGTCAGTCAACGAAATATTGACAACACAGATATTATAGGCAACTCGGTTATCGTGGAACGGTGCGAACAGAGGCACTCAGCACCAGGTTATCGGGCGAAATCCAGCGCACACTGGGCATACGTCCAATTTCTGGAATAAGGCCGGCTGGTACAGGGAATAATCTTCTGCGCTCACCAATATTGATCACTCATATTGTATACCATAACGAGATTACCAGAACTTCGTTGCCAAACATAGGCGCTTTCATGTGTATGTATCTTTAATTTCCAACGAAAGAAGCCCAACGTCGATACGTGGGCTTCTTGACAACGATATAGTGCTGTTTGGAGCTAGACATCCACAATTCGCTGCGTGACAGCAGCACCAACTTTAGCGGTGGGATAGGTTTGTTCTCCAGGTCGGGCAATATCACCAGTGACAAAACCATCTTCTAATGCCTGATTGACGGCTGCTTCAATCGCGAGCGCTTCTTCCTCCAACCCAAGCGAGAGGCGCAACAGCATTGCTGTGCTGAGAATGGTTGCAAGCGGATTAGCAATGCCTTTCCCAGCAATATCCGGTGCGCTGCCATGGATCGGCTCATATAGGCCCATCCGCGAACCACGCCCGCTCCCGATTGCTTCACCAAGTGATGCGGATGGCAGCATGCCCATTGATCCAGCCAGCATCGAGGCTTCGTCGGTGAGAATATCGCCAAACATATTTTCGGTGACAATCACATCGAATTGGGCTGGCCGCCGAATAAGATGCATCGCACAGGCATCAACCAGAATATGCTCAATCTGCACATCCGGAAATTCCTCACGCATTACGCGTGTCGTCACACTTCGCCACAGGCGCGAGGTTTCCAGTACATTCGCTTTATCGACCGATGTGAGCTTGCCACGGCGGCCACGCGCCAGGAGTGCGGCGGCCCGTACAATCCGCTCAATCTCGGCAGTTGTGTAGACACAGGTGTCGATAGCTCGTTCACCACCCTCAGCGAGTGTTTCGCGGCGCTTCTCACCAAAATAGATCCCGCCTGTTAGTTCCCGGACGACAACAAGATCGACGCCTTCCAGCAATTCGGGCCGCAGCGGTGAGGCGGTAATTAGGCGCGGATGCATTGCAATTGGGCGAAGGTTGGCAAACAGGCCAAGTGCTTTACGAATGCCGAGCAAGCCCTGTTCTGGGCGAACCTTGGCCTCGGGGTTATCCCATTTCGGGCCACCAACGGCACCAAGCAGCACAGCATCCGATTCCTTGCATAATCGCAGCGTTTCATCTGGCAATGCTGTTCCAGTTGCGTCGATTGCACAACCACCCAACAATGCTGTACGGGTTTCAAAGGTATGCCCAAACCGCGTGGCAACGGCCTGAAGAACCGTATGGGCCTCAGCGACAACCTCGGGGCCGATTCCATCGCCGGGAAGTAATGTGATAATTGCGTGCATAAATGCTCACTCTACGTATTCAGAAGTCAGGAGTCAGGAGCCAGAATGCCGAACTCACCCCTGCTGCGCTTGCCCACTCCCAATGAGAGCGGGCCAGAGATGAGGGACATTTATAACGTTTGGACGCGCGCTGGATTGCTCGTCTCGAATGCGCTGATCGAATCATCTTCGGCAATTAAGAAGCCCAGCTGATCGACGCCATTGAGCAAACAATGCTTGGCAAATGGATCAATTGGGAAGGTTGTTGTGCGCCCATCAGGGAGTGTGACGGTCTGGGTCGCCAGATCAATCGTGACGGTTGTTGTTGGGTCTTCCTGGGCCAAACTGACGAGTTGTGCATGTGTTTCTGGATCGACAATGATTGGCAGTAGGCCATTCTTGAGTGAGTTGTTGCGGAAAATATCGGCGAAATCGGTTGAGATTATGGCTTTAAAGCCATACCCTTGCAGTGCCCATGGCGCATGTTCGCGCGATGAACCACAGCCGAAATTATTGCCAGCAATCAGCACCTCGGCTCCAAACGCATCTGGTTGATTCAGCACAAAATCGGGCTTCGGGCTACCATCGGCATTATAGCGCCATGCAAAGAACAGGCCGTCGGCAAGGCCAGTTTTATCTGTCACCTTGAGCCAACGCGCGGGGATGATCTGGTCGGTATCGATATCGTTGATCGGCAAAGCCGCGATTTTGGCGCTGAAACTCTTGATTGGTTCCATGATATTTCTCCAGCCTCTGGACGACACATCCAGAAAACGATTCTTGGGGCCTTCGGCCCCAAACCCCATCAGGGCTACATCATTCTAAGCCTATGTCATCCAGAAAACGATTCCTGGGGCCTTCGGCCCCAAACCCCATTGAGGCACACAACTGATAACTTTCATACCGGCGTAAGATGAAGCGCTACCTAGATCTAATTCAATAGTTTGCGCGGATCAGCGACGACACCCTCAATTGCCGAAAGGGCTGCGGTGATCGGGCTGGCCAGGAATGTGCGCGCTCCTGGCCCCTGGCGGCCTTCAAAATTGCGGTTTGATGTCGAGACTGCATACTTGCCAGGTGGCACTTTATCATCATTCATGGCCAGGCAGGCACTACATCCTGCTTCGCGCCATTCCGCACCAGCGGCCAAGAAGATCTGATCGAGACCCTCGGCCTCTGCCTGCTTCTTAATGCGCTGCGAGCCAGGAACGACCATCACACGCACGCTTGGATCAACTCTGCGATCCTTCAGCACACTAGCGGCCAGGCGCAGATCGCTGATCCGCGAGTTGGTGCAACTGCCAATGAAGACCATATCGATCTTGTGGCCGAGCAATGGCTGGCCTGGTTCGAGCGCCATATAGCGCAGTGCCTTATCGAGCGCCACCCGCTGATTTGGATCGCTATAATCCTCAAGGCGCGGGATAGTCCCATCGATTGGCATGCCCATACCAGGATTGGTGCCATAGGTGATCATTGGCGTCAGTTCATTGGCATCGAGCGTGATCAGCGCGTCATAGGTTGCGCCCTCATCCGTTGGCAGGGTGCGCCAGTAGGCCAGTGCCTGCTCCCAGGCTTCGCCCTGTGGTGCGCGCGGTCGGCCAGCAATATATTCGAAGGTCGTTTCATCGGGCGCAACCAAGCCAGCGCGTGCGCCACCCTCGATCGACATATTACAGATCGTCATGCGTTCTTCCATCGAGAGCGCACGGATCGCCTCGCCAGTATATTCGAACACATAGCCAGTGCCGCCGCCAACGCCATTCTTAGCAATAATCGCCAGAATGATATCCTTGGCCGTTACGCCAGGATGCAGCCGCCCATTGATGCGCACTTCCATCGTTTTGGGGCGCGATTGAATCAGGCATTGGGTTGCTAATACATGGCCAACCTCGGATGTACCGATACCAAAGGCCAGGGCACCAAAGGCACCATGCGTACTGGTATGGCTATCGCCGCACACAATCGTCATGCCTGGTTGCGTGAGGCCCTGTTCTGGGCCGATCACATGCACAATACCCTGGTTCTCGGTGCCAAGGGCAAACAGGGGAATGCCAAAATCACGGCAGTTCTTTTCCAACTGATTAAGCTGGGCCAAACCCTGTGGATCAAGCACTGGAATGATGCCATCTGGGCCACGCGGCGTCGTTGGTGTCGAATGATCCATGGTTGCAAGGGTCTGGTTCGGGCGGCGAACCGGCAGGCCACGCTGGCGCAGTTCGGTAAACGCCTGTGGCGAGGTCACTTCGTGGATCAGGTGCAGATCGATATACAGCACCGCCGGTGTTTCAGGCGTTTGCGGGCGGACGATATGGGAATCCCAGATTTTCGCAAAAAGGGTGCGTGGTGTGGTCATAATCCTGTATGCTCCGTTATACGTAATCGACCCAGCCCCATTGATCGGTTGTTTCGCCACTAAACAGGCCAAAGAATGTCTTCTGAATAGCGGTTGTGATTGGGCCGCGTGTTCCAGAACCAACGGTAATCTGATCGACTGAGCGAACCGGCGTGATTTCGGCAGCCGTGCCTGTAAAGAAGATCTCATCGGCAAGATAGAGCACTTCACGTGGCATATTCTGCTCACGAACCTCATAGCCATGGGATCGGGCAATCGTTATCGCCGCATCGCGGGTGATGCCAGGCAATAGTGATGCTGTCACCGGGGGCGTGTAGATTATTCCATCACGGATGACAAACACATTCTCGCCAGAACCCTCGCTCAGCATCCCATTGGTATCGAGCGCAATACCCTCGGCATACCCATGGCGCACCGCCTCAGTGACGATCAACTGCGATGAAAGATAGTTGCCACCAGCCTTGGCCATGGCCGGTAGTGTATTCGGGGCCACCCGGCTCCAGGAAGAGACCTGGACATCGACGCCCTTTTCCAGCCCTTCGGCACCGAGATAGGCACCCCATTCCATTGCCGCGACCATCACTTCAACTGGCGCACGCAGCGGAAAGACGCCAAGCTCGCCATAACCGCGCCAGACAAGCGGCCGCACATAGGCGTTTTTCAAGCCATTTTCACGAACAGTCGCCTTGATCGCCGCCGAGATCTCATCCTGGGTATACTTCAGATCCATACGATAGATCTTGCACGAATCGAACAATCGGCGGGTATGCAACCCAAGCCGAAAGATCACCGGGCCATTGGGCGTATCGTAGGAACGAATGCCCTCGAACACCGAAGAACCATAGTGCATGGCATGCGTCATCACATGCACCGTCGCCTGCTCCCACGGCACCATCTCGCCATTGAACCAGATATACTTGGATGGATTAATTGGCATATGCTTGCTCCTTCTATGAAATAGAATAACTTTCTGCGCCTCGCAGGCTGATGGATCTTTACATTTTAATCGGGTATTGTTCACCCTTCCTCCACCGCAGGCTAAAGCCACGCGGCTATGGTGCATCCTCTCTTTGCCGCAGGCTGAAGCCTGCGGATTCAGAAAGAACGATCTCGCGCACACGATCCTGATCGCGCAGCAGCGGCAGTTCTAGCCCATCCCAGAGCGCCTGCCAGCTTGCCTCAATGATATTTTCCGAACAGCCAACTGTGCTCCAGCGCTCTTCACCACGGGCCGATTCGATCAACACACGCGGCTTGGCGGCTGTTCCAAGATGTTCATCCACAATCCGCACTTTATAATCAACCAGCGAAACATCGGCCAGCGCCGGATAGTGGGGCAGCAATGCCTTGCGAATCGCACGATCAAGCGCATTAACAGGCCCATCGCCCTCGGCAGCGGTGTGCATGACTTCGCCGCCAACACGGACTTTGACGATTGCCTGCGATTTGAGCGGATTATCGCCACGGGCCTCGATGATCACCGTAAAATCGAGCAATTCAAATGGTGCCTGATAATCCGGTGCTGCCCGCCGAACCAACATCTCAAACGAGCCCTCTGCCGCTTCAAACTGAAACCCACGGCTTTCCAGCTCCTTGATATGCTGCAGAACCACCCGTTCATTTCCAGCCAGATCAAGGCCAAGCGATTCGGCACGCATCTTGATATTGCCACGCCCGGCCAGTTCACTCACAACCACACGCAACTCGTTGCCAACCAATTCTGGATCGATATGCTGATAGGATTCTGGCACTTTGGCAACTGCGGCCACATGAATGCCACCCTTATGGGCAAAGGCGCTACGGCCAACAAATGGAGCTTGTGTATCGGGGTTCAGGTTTGCAATCGCGGCAACGAAGTGGGCAACCTCACTTAATCGGCGCAGTTGTGCGGTCTGAATACACTGATAGCCGAGCTTCAGCTGGAGATTTGCAATCAGCGGAATCAGATCCATATTGCCACAACGCTCGCCATAGCCATTGATTGTGCCCTGAACCTGTACACAACCGGCGCGTACTGCCGCCAGGGCATTCGCAACCGCCAGCGCCCCATCGTTATGGGTATGAATACCCAGTTGCGTTTTGAGGCCAAGCGCTGCAAAATGCTCACCGACCAGCGCAACGATCAGCGCAACCTGTTCTGGCAACGAGCCGCCATTCGTATCACAGAATGTGACACAATCGGCACCGGCCTGTGCAGCAGCAGTGATCGTTTCGAGTGCATATTCGGCATCGAGCTTATAGCCATCGAAGAAGTGTTCGGCATCATAGATCACTTCTTTGCCAAGCGATTTGAAGTAGGCCACACTGTCGCTGATCATCATCAGATTCTCGGCCAGCGTCGTTTCGAGCACACGCTCAACATGCAGAACCGACGACTTGCCAACCAGGGTGACAACCGGAGTCTGTGCTTCGACAAGCGCTCGAATATTTGGATCGTTGGCACAGGTATTAGCGGCATGGCGGGTGCTGCCAAAGGCAGCAATCCGGGCATGCTGGAGATCGAATTCGCGAATGCGCCGAAAAAATTCGGCATCCTTCGGGTTGGAACCAGGCCAGCCACCTTCAATATAATGGACACCAAGCCGATCCAGCTCGCGGGCAATCTTCAGCTTATCGTCGGCGGAGAGCGAGAGCCCCTCACGCTGGGTTCCGTCACGGAGGGTGGTATCGTAGAGAAGGATTTGCACCGAGATACTCCTTATTCCTGAATACTATACTCCTCGCGGCTGAGGGTTGGACAGAAGCCTAATTCATCCGCAGATTGCGCAGATTGCGCAGATTGAAAGGGAACATTGATGATCGGTTGTGCATAAGCACTGTGTTCGTATGTCAAGCATTGCCCACTATATCTTTCCAGCGCGGATAGCTACCGAAGATTTTCATCAGGCCAGTCTTTGCGCGCAGGCGCTCAAGTGCAGCAGCGACATGCGGATCTGTGCGATGGCCATTAATATCCACCAGAAAGATGTAGCTGCCCAGAACCTGCTTCGATGGCCGCGATTCAAGCTTGGTCATGTTAATATTGGCAACTGCCAGTTCCTGAAGGGCACCAACCAGCGAGCCAGAGCGATCTTCCTCACCAAATCCAAAGCAGAAGCTGGTTTTATCATCACCGGTTGGCGGGTGATCCAAGCGGCTCAGCGCAATAAAACGGGTGACATTACTCGCCCGATCCTGAATATCGTGGGCCAGAATCGCTGCACCAGTCAATTCTGCAGCGCGTTGCGTGCCAATCGCCACCGCAGAACGTTCATCGGCGAGCGCCTCGGCGGGAGCCACCGAATTACTCAGCGAGGCAATCGTTACCACATTTGGCAGAATCCGCTCAATGAAGCGCCGACACTGGCCCAGCGATTGTGGGTGTCCATACAGGATTTTCACATCACTGAGCCGCGTGCCTGCTCGGCCCATCAGGAAATGGCGAATTGGCACAACCATCTCGCCATAGATCCGCAGATCCGTCTCGTGGATCAGCAGATCGAGCGTTGTTGTAACGCCACCCTCAAGGACATTTTCGACGGGCAGCATACCAGCATCGGCTGCGCCTGTCTCAACAGCAGTGACAACCGCCGGCATACTGTTCATTGGCAGATGAGCAGCGCCCGGATCGTAGCCAAGTGCTGCGGCTTCGCTATAGCTGCCTGGTGGGCCAAGGTAAGCAATGGTTATTGTCATATGTTTATAGAACCAAGTATTCAGGAGTCAGGAGTCAGAATTCAGAATGGGTCACACTACCAGCTTCTTGCGTGCAATCGACGGAACCCTTCTCCTGACTCCTGACTCCTGACTCATCCTACGCCGGTTCCTCAACAATACTATTGCCAAACGCATCAACGGCATAGGCGCTTGAGCCGGCATCATAGCCAGCGGCATACGCAGCCCGCTCGGCCTTAATCCGCGCTTCGCGAGCGGCCAAGAGCTTATTCATCGCGCCCAGATAGGCTTCCGCAGCAGCAACAATTGTATCGGTGTTGACACTATAGCCGCTATACACCGGTGGCCCACGTCGGCCAGCCTGCTCCGCAGCACCCTGCTCACTGATCCGCACCGTCACTTCGGCAACAGCATCAATGCCTTCCGTGATTGCGTTAATCGCAAATTCGGTGAGTTCTGCCGGGCGCTTAATCACCTTGTTCATGGCCTGATAGACGGCATCGACCGGGCCAGTTCCGTGAGCAGCCTCGGTGAATACTTGCCCATCCGGGCCGCGCAATCGCACCGTTGCAACCGGGGTAACGCCAGTTCCACATGTGACCTGGACATGTTCGATTGCGAAAATCTCGGGCACATGCTGGGTTTCACCAGCAATCAGCGCCTCGATATCACGGTCATCGACCATCTTCTTGCGATCACACAGTTCCTTAAAGCGGGTGAACACTGTCTGGAATTCCTGATCGGTCAACTGGTAGCCAAGCTTTTCGACATGTTTGCGGAAGGCATGGCGACCACTATGCTTACCCAGAACCAGTTCGTTTCCATCGAGGCCAACCGATTGTGCATCCATGATCTCGTAGGTCATACGGTTCTTGAGCACGCCATCCTGATGGATGCCCGATTCGTGGGCGAAGGCATTCGCACCAACAATCGCCTTATTCGGTGGTACCGGCACGCCAATGAACGAACTGACCAAGCGGCTTGAACGGGCCAATTCCTGTGAATGCACCTTGCTATCGACACCATAGAACTGATGGCGGGTTTTGAGCGCCATGACCACTTCTTCAAGTGAGGCATTGCCGGCTCGTTCGCCAATACCATTGATTGTACATTCAATCTGGCGAGCGCCATTATGCACACCGGCCAGCGAGTTGGCAACTGCCATGCCAAGATCATCATGGCAGTGGGTCGAGATGATCACATTTTCGGCACCAGGGACATTGGCACGGATTCCGGCGATCATGGCACCATATTCTTCGGGGGTTGCATAGCCAACTGTATCGGGGATATTCAGCGTTGTTGCACCACACTCAATCGCCACCTTGAGCGTCTGATACAGGAATTCCGTATCCGAGCGCGAGGCATCCATTGGCGAGAACTCAATGTCATCGCACAAGCTGCGCGCATAGCTGACCATCTCGCCAATCAGTTCGAGCGCCTCACCACGGCTTTTGCGGAACTGGTGTTCGAGGTGAATATCGGAGGTGGACATGAATGTATGGATGCGCTTCTTCACCGCCGGCTGAATCGCCGTCCAGGCCTTATCAATATCGTCCTTATGGGCACGCGCCAGGGCAGCAATCGTCGGGCCATCGGCAGTACCAACTATGCCAGCGATCTGGTGAACGGCAGCCCAATCGCCAGGGGAAGCAGCCGGAAATCCCGCCTCAATAATATCGACATTCAGGCGGGCCAACTGGCGGGCAACTTCCAGTTTCTCTTCCAGGGTCATCGTGCAGCCAGGGGCCTGTTCGCCATCGCGCAGTGTCGTATCGAAGATACGTACGTGATCTTCTGACATTATTTCTCTCCCTCACCTGTAAGAACTCAGGAGTCAGGAGTCAGAAATCAGAATGACAACTGCTGACTTCCGACTCCTGACTCCTGAATACTACGCCCCACCCTGCCCAGGAATAACCTCGCGCGGGTTGACGAATGGCATCATGCGCCGCAGATCACGACCAACCTGCTCAATTCGGTGATCGACATCGGTTGCGCGGGCCTTGTTGAAGCGCGGGCGCCCGTTATGGTTCTCCTCGATCCAGTCCTCGGCAAAGGCGCCGCTCTGAATATTGGCCAGCAGTTGCTTCATAGCAGCCCGAGTCTGCTCATTGATGATCTGTGAGCCAGCCACATAATCGCCCCACTCAGCCGTATCGGAAACCGAGTAGCGCATGTAGTTCAGGCCACCCTGGTAGAACAGATCAACAATCAGCTTCAGCTCGTGCATGCACTCGAAGTAAGCGACTTCCGGCTGATACCCTGCGTCAACCAGTGTCTCGAAGCCAGCCTTGACCAACGCCGACACACCGCCACACAGAACCGCCTGCTCGCCAAACAAATCGGTCTCGGTCTCCTCGGCGAAGGTTGTCTTCAGCACACCAGCCTTGGTGCTACCAATACCCTTGGCATAGGCCAGCGCATCCTCAAATGCATGGCCGCTGGCATCCTGATGAATGGCAACCAGTGCTGGCACACCACCACCCTGGGTATAGACCTCGCGAACCCGGTGGCCTGGTGCCTTGGGCGCAACCATGCTGACATCTACACCGGCTGGTGCAACGATCTGGCCATAGCGAATGTTGAACCCATGGGCGAACATCAGCGTCTTGCCTGGCGTTAAATCCGGCGCAATATGATCGCGATACAACGCTGCCTGGCCAGTATCGGGCGTGACGATCATAATGATCTGTGATGCCTTGGTCGCATCGGCAACCGAAAGCACCTCAAGGCCATCGGCCTGCGCCTTAGCCCAGCTTTTCGAGCCTTCGTACAAGCCGACACACACATCGAGGCCGCTATCTTTGAGGTTGCGGGCGTGGGCATGGCCCTGGCTGCCATAGCCAATGACCGCAATCTTGCGCCCATTCAGTCGATTAAGATCCGCCTGATTGTCGTAATAAAGCTCTGCCATGATCTCCTCTGATCCATATTTACAAATCAGGAACCAGGAGTCCGAATGCTCACTGCGCTCGCTGATAACACACAATTATTCGGGAAGTATTCAGGAGTCAGTATTCAGGAGTCAGAATACTCGCTGATAACGCCATAGAGTATTCGGGAGCCACAATAAATGGCGGAACATCTCTTCTGACTTCTGACTTCTGACTTCTGACTTCTGACTTCTGACTTCTCGCCCTAATTCATCGTCGGTACTTGCTCGGGGGCGTGTCCATTGCTCTCCAGCACATCCTCGGCAGCGTGGCCACGGCCCCCACGAACCATTGCGATCCGTCCGGTTCGCATCATCTCCTTGATACCAAATGGCTTGATCACATCAATGAAATTCTGCACCTTCGCTGGCGAGCCGGTCATCTCCACCACCATTGTATTTGCGCCAACATCAACGATTTTCGCATCGAAGATCTCGGTCAGCGCCACGATTTCGGGCCGCTTGCCGCCAGGAATATGCAATTTCGCCAGTACCATCTCCCGCTCGACCGTCGGGTCGTTGGTGACATCACTGACTTTCAGGACTTCGATCAGGCGGTAGAGTTGCTTCACAACCTGCTCAACATCCTCCCACTCGATCACAACCGTCAACCGGCTGACGCCTGGTGTCTCGCTATGGCCAACCGCCATGCTCTCGATATTATAGCCGCGCCGCCGGATCAACCCAATCACGCGGCTGAGCACACCAGCCCGATCCTGAACCAGCGCCACAATCGTATGTTTCTTCATGAAAGCACTATCCTTTGTTATTACGCCTCGGATGCATTCACAATCATCTCGCCAATACTCTTGTTCTGTGGCACCATCGGGAAGACATTCACCTCGCGCTCAACCCGGAAGTCGATCAGCACCGGGCCATCAGTTGCGTAGGCCTCTAGGATTGCTGCCTCAACATCCTCACTGCGCTCGACGGTAATACCTTTCCAGTGGTATGCTTCGGCCAGCTTGGCAAAATCCGGGCCGGAGAGCGGGGTACCGCTATAGCGCTTGCCCTCAAACAGCTCCTGCCACTGGCGCACCATACCAAGATAGCCATTGTTGATCACGGCAATCTTGACATTCTTGATCCCTTCCTGGATCATCGTCGCCATTTCCTGGTTCATCATCTGGAAGCCGCCATCGCCGCAAATCGCCCAGACGGTATCTTCGGGGTGAGCAATTGCCACACCCATGGCCGCAGGAACCGAGAAGCCCATTGTGCCAGCGCCACCAGAGGTAATATGCGTTCGTGGGCGGTACCAATCGAGCAACTGAGCGGCCCACATCTGGTGCTGGCCGACATCGGTGACGATTCGGTATTTGCCACGTGTATTGACTATCTGAGTCAGCGCATTATAGACATCAACAGGTGGGAGTGAAACACCCTCATCGCGTTTTGAGTATTGTTGCTTGGGCTGGTGCTGGTGCTGCATCTCGCGGATATGTTCGAGCCAATCAGATGCGTTACCATGCAGAATTGCCAATTCTTCGCGATCTGGCAGTTCGTCCATCAGCGCCTGGAGCACCATGCGTGCATCACCGACGATTGGGATGGCAACCTTCACATTCTTGCCGATTTCGGAGGGATCGATATCGACATGAATGACCTGGGCGTTCGGCGCAAACGTGCTGGCCTTGCCTGTCACACGGTCATCGAAGCGGCCACCAATATTGAACAGCACATCGCATTCCTGGATGGCGCGGTTAACGTGAACCCAACCATGCATTCCTGGCATCCCAATACTCAGCTGATGATCCTCGGGGATTGAACCAATCCCGTGCAGTGTCGTGATCACCGGAATATGCAAGCGTTCCGCAAATGCCCGCAATTCTCCATCCGCACCGGACATGATCACGCCATTACCAGCCATGATCAATGGCTTCTTGGCTGCCAGCAACAGTTTGATCGCCTCACGGATCTGTTTGCGATTGCCCTGGTAGTTTGGCTTATAGCCAGGCAGGTTGAGTTTGATATCCCAGTTTGGCACAACCGATGCCATCATCGCATCCTTGGTGATGTCGATCAGCACCGGGCCTGGGCGGCCTGTGGTTGCAATATGGATCGCCTCTTTGAAGACATATGGCAGTTCATCGGCCTTCTTGATCAGATAGTTATGCTTGGTAATCGGCATCGTGATGCCAGTAATATCCGTTTCCTGGAAGGCATCCTTGCCCAGCACATGGCTACCGACCTGGCCGGTGATCGCCAGAATTGGCGTGCTATCCATCATCGCATCAGCAATCGGGGTCACGAGGTTGGTGGTGCCTGGGCCGCTGGTTCCAATACAAACGCCAATGCGGCCTGTTGCACGCGCATAGCCTTCGGCAGCGTGGCCAGCACCCTGCTCGTGGCGGCAGAGCACATGGCGCAATTGATCACGATATTCCCACATTGCATAATAGAACGGCATGATTGCCCCACCCGGTATGCCGAACATCACGTCCACGCCATCACGGATCAGCGCCTCACACATAATCTGAGCGCCGGTACGCTTCTCTGACATCAAAACCTCCTCATTACGATTGCTGCGTGCCATTCGTGGGTGTCATCGGTTGCGATTCCCGGCATGTCGGCACAAGCGGGTCTGCCGTAGGCAACATCATCGTCGCCTCGGGTGGATGACGGCATCGTCGGTGCGGTGAGATACGTACACAAACTGAACGGCCCCTCCCGGTTTGGGAGGGGCCGTGTGTTTCACCATCACTGAACCTACGCTTTTCCTCCCAGCTACCTATAAGCCCTTGATAATAATCAGGACTACAAGAAGAAGGCTAAGAAGGAGATTTGAGCGCGGTGCCATCAGCGATATTCTTTCGTCAAACAATAGAGAGCTATTGGTAGTATACCGCGGATGAGGAAATTGTCAAATACTAACGCGCCGACCAATGGCTCATTGCTGGCCCTTGCTCATTGTTTTTGAATGGTACTGCTCGCACAATCACACGCTCAGTAAACCTGTCTTTGCCAGTCGGAGGCCAACAGGTAATCATGGTGATCATCTCGCTATCGGTTGGCGTGATATATTGGGCATTCTCGGCCTGCTTTTCCGGCGATACGCCTTCCTCAGTGACGAGCATCTTATCCGTGACGATATACAGATATTGCTGCCCAGCACTATACAGCGTTATTTGATCACCAGGCGAGAGCTTGATCAGATCTTTGAAAACCTTGCCATAACCACCAACGTGCCCGGCCAGCACAATATTGGTGCCATCACCAGGGTTGGCTGAACCCAAATGATGACCAACCGCATATTCGGCAACCTGCCAAACTGCATATTGTGTGCCTTTTTGAACCTTGATCTCCCAGCCAACACTCACAACCTTTGAGTCGATATCGATCTTAGGGATCACCAGCCGAGTAATGGTTGATTCTTTGGTAGCCGCAACAGGATTAGGCACTGTGCTGGTTACCTGGCCATCAACTGCTTCCGTATTGTTCAACACAATTGGAACAAATGGCGCTGGTTCAGCTTCAGCACGTTGAGATGGCAACAGTGGAACTGCTTCCTCAATGGCTGGGATCACTGGTTTCGGAGCGGGAACATCCGTATCGCCACGGGCAGCATAGCGATTATATTCGGCATCTGCATAGATTCCACCAACATACAATAGGAGTATTGCACCAATAAGCATCAGCAGATTGCTGAATGTCATCAACAGCTTTGCCCGTGTTGTTAGGGGCGGGCGTTCGGTGCGTATGCGCGGTATCGCCTGGTTCAACCGGATCATAATTTATCCTACAAATACATGCATCCTCTAATCATGGAAACGAAGCATACCACGTTCTGGATCTGTACAATAATGTAGATCTGATGAGTAGTATACCATTGCACCAGCGCAGCCAATTGGCAATCAGAAATCTATCTATGAGCAGACGCTGATCAGATTATACCAATTCAACAGGCTTGCATACTTCAGGCGTATGATCTTTTACTGTTCATCGGGTATTGTTATCTCTACCCACCGCGGGCTGAAGCCACGCGGCTATGGGTGCATTATTTCCTGGCCGCAGGCTTCAGCCTGCGGATTCTGGCATCGGTCTGCCCCTATGCAATAATCCAACATCGCCTTGTTATTGCGCCCTTGCATCCCGATGTGGTAAGATTGCAATTGGCACTCTACTCTCGGAGGCTGTGCAGGAGGCGTCGTTGAGCTCGCCCGACCAACTCCCCGATGATGGCAACGAAAAGACGTTCACAATCCAGTTGAATCGCGACTCACTCATTCTACTGAGTGCGGTTGGCTTCTTGGGCATCGCAATTTTAGTTGCTGTCCTGTTTTCTAGCCCAGCCTCAGCTCCAACAGCAACACCAAGCGTCACTGCCCGTGCAACCAGCAGAACGATTGATGGACGACCAACAATTGCTGGGGTGACAGCTGCACCAGCGGCAACGCTGAATGTTGCGCTCCAACCAACCGTTTCGCAACCAGGCTTCACGGAAGTTGCCATTCAGCCAACAACTGATCCAAACCCAGATATTACCGGCCCATACCCGCCGCCGAATAATGTAACTCCAACACTATCTAATCCAACATCTTTAGCACCAAGCCAGGCAACACCCACTAGTGCGCCGCCGATCTTCCAGCCAACAGTTATCGTCCCTACACTACAACCAACGCTGCTGTTGCCAACACCCAGGCCGCAAGCGACCCAAACGTTTGCACCGACGATTGCTATACCAACGCTGCCACCAGCGCCAACGCGCCAACCTGCACCGCCTGCACTAACAAGGATCGTGCCAACACCCCAGCCCACGGTTCCACCAGTAACGATACTACGTGGCACAACCTATTGGCGAATCGACAAGAGCCCATACACGATCACCCAGAATCTCGCCATAGCACCAGGCTCAGCGCTCATTATTGAAGCAGGTGTTGAGGTTCGTTTTGCACCAGGAGTATCACTGTTTAGTGAAGGCAAACTGTATGCACTTGGCAAGCCGGGCCAACCAGTGCGCTTTGTTGGTGCAGCACCTCAGCGTTGGGAAGGCATCTTTGGCCGAGCAGGCAGTGAAATCGTGTTCGAACAGGTTGAGGTACGCGGCGGCGGCGCAGGTGGAACGGTATTAGCATCGGAAAGCGGCACACTCGTGTTGCGCGGCACGCGCCTGAACGACAATGGCGGCCAGATCCGCAGCAATAATAGCCGCCTCGAAGTGCGCGACTCAGAGATTGCTGGCAACGATATGCCATATGGCGCGGCACTTGAAGCAATCTTTCGCAATGGCGGGACGACGACGATTCTGAATAATCGAATCGGCGGGAATCGTCTCGCTGCTGGCGCATCGGCGCTGCTGCTCCAGAATGATAGTGGCTTCGATGAATTGACGATTGATGTGCAGAATAATCTGCTGATCACCCAAAATGGCCCAAACCTGACGCTTGCCACCAAAACGATGCAGTTACGTGGAAATGTGATCTGTAATTCATTGCTTGGTGGTTCAAATGGCCTGAGTATCCTTTCTGAAACCGTCCAAATCCCCGGCTTCCCACTCACGATTCGCAATAACGCCATCGATGGTCACGTCCCACCAATTATTCCGGTCTATCTGAAATATGGCATTGGCCGTGGTGCAACCAGTGCTGTACAGATCGATATGCGTACTAACTGGTGGCGTAGCGATCTTGGCCCATATGAGCCAGATCGCCATGCCGATGGGCGCGGCGATTCGGTTGGCGAGAATATCGCCTTCGATCCATGGCTCGGCGAATGGCCATCCTGCGCTCCACGGCCCTAGTACGCCTATGAACAATGAATGATCGTATTCCTCGTATCGACCAGATCGTGGAGGCTGCGATTGAGCAGCACATTTTTCCTGGTGCCGTGGTGCTGGTTGCAGATGGGCCAACGATTCTGCATCTCGCAGCCTATGGCACAACCATGTATGCCTCGTATGCCTCAAATTCGCCTGCCGTCACAATCGATACCATCTACGATATTGCCTCGCTGACCAAGCTGTTCACGGCAACTGCTGCATTATGTTTGTGGGAACAGGGCCAAATTGATCTTGATGCATCTGCGGCATTATATCTGCCTGAACTCCAGGCGAAGAGTGTGACAATATGGCATTTGCTGACTCATACATCTGGGCTTGATCTACAGCTCTCTGTTGCGGCACGCGCTGGCCAACATATGCTGATCGATGCAATCTATAGCGCGCCGCTTCGCCAAACACCCGGAAGCGCCGTTGCCTATACCAATATCAACTCGCTGCTGCTTGGCGAGATTGTTGCACGGGTAGCGGGCATGCCGTTTGATGCAGCAATTAATCGGTTGATCATCCAACCACTTGGGCTACATACAACCTGTTTCCAGCCACCAAGCGCATTGCAGCATCGTATAGCACCAACTGAACACGATACAGAATGGCGACAGCAACTCATTCATGGAACGGTTCACGATGAGAGTGCCCATGTGCTAGGCGGAATCGCAGGGCATGCCGGGCTGTTTAGTACCGCCAGTGATCTACACAAATTTTGTATGGCCTGGATGGGCAACACAAGCGCGCAACACGACCCAATGAGTACACAATCCCCATTGCTGCTATGGCCCGAGACGATTGCATTGGCGACGAGTAACCAGGCCGTTGGGCTTGGGCTTGCGTGTGGCCTTGGTTGGATGATCGACCGACCGAATGTGATGGGATCTGCACCAACTGGCACATTCGGGCATACCGGCTTCACCGGCCCAGCAATTATTATCTGCCCACAGCTTCAGCGAATTATTATCGTGCTTAATAATCGCGTATTTCCACGACGAGGGCCATCAACACACCATTCAATCATTGCTGCTATCGTTGATACAGCGCTTTCCTAATCAAATTCCAAACCGTTTCGAATCACAGGGAAACAAAGTTGCAACATATTATTGGCATGTGTTGTGCTATGCTGTATATGTTAAACGAGCTGATAACAAACAGCTCCTGATACTGCCAAGCCGCATAAGAAGAGGCCGACCATGCCAGTTACTCGAATTCTTGTAGCAGAAGACAACGATCTCGTCGCGCTAACACTTGAAGAGCAGCTCAAAGGCCTTGGCTACGATGTGATCGGCATTGCCCGTACTGGTGTGGAAGCAACCGAGCTTGCTTCACGGCTGAGTCCCGATCTGATCATCATGGATATTCGTATGCCCGAGATGGAAGGGACTGAGGCTGCCTCACGGATTAACAACCAGCGCCCAACCCCCATCCTGATGCTGACTGCCTATACAGATCGTGAAACGATTCGCAAGGCAGAACTGGCTGGCGCTCTCGGATACCTGGTCAAGCCTGTCAACGAGGCCGAACTATCGCCGGCAATCAATATCGCACTGGCCCGTTTTCGCGAGCTTCAAGCCCTACGCAATCAGGTCGTCGAATTGGAAGATTCGCTAGAGGCCCGTAAACTGATCGAACGTGCAAAGGGCATCCTCATGCAGCGGCTTGGGCTCAGCGAACGTGATGCCTATGAGCGCCTGCGCCAACGCGCCCGTGACAAGCGAGCCAAGATGAAGGATATTGCCCAGGCAATCATCGAAGCCGAGGAATTGCTGAATACATAGCTTGACGCTGTTCGGAATGTATGCTATATTCGCTGCGTCAAGCAAACGGAGCATGTGTAACTCATGAACAACGCGATACGTCAGCAATCATGGTATGGCTATTTTTATTTTACCGGCTCACATAGGAGACTGGTTGCTTCGCGTTGAGATTAAGTTAGGTTAGGTATAAACAGGTGGCGTGGAGCAACAAGCTCCACGCCATTTTGTTTGCTCTCGTTTTGGGCACTCTGCTATGCCGTTGCCAATGGAGGAGATGTGTATGACCCTTTGCTGCCGGGGGATTCGCGGAGCCACCACCGCCGATGCTAACACCCGCGAGGCTATTCTAGAGGCCACGCGTGAAATGCTCCAGCAGATCATTCTGGCCAATGATCTGCTGGCTGATGATATCGCAAGCGCGATCTTCAGCACAACCCCGGATCTCAACGCGGAATTTCCAGCGGTTGCTGCCCGCGAATTGGGCTGGCTCGATACGGCACTCATGTGTACGCACGAAATGGCGGTTCCTGGCAGCCTCGAACGCTGTGTTCGTGTGCTTATTCATTGGAACACCACCCGCCGCGCCGATGAGATCATTCATGTCTATATCCGTGGGGCACGCTGGCTGCGCCCTGAGCTTGCAGCTGCGCTCCCAGCCCGGCTGGCAGCAAAGCAACAGGTCGCCTCCGATGGCTAGGAGCCAAGTATTCAGGAGTTAGGAGTCAGGAGTCAGAATACGAGAACGAGCTGAGAACCAAGCATTCAGGAGTCAGGAGTCTGAATATGGGAACGAGCTGAGAACCAAGAACTAGGTAATAGCCAAAACTACTGATTGATCGCAGCCGAGGCATAGGCAACTAACATCGCAGTGCCACAAAGGTGCATTTGGGGTTCGGGGCAAGGCCCCGACCGTGGGTCGTGGCCGGGGTACCCTTTGGGTCTGGCACCCCCGGACGGGACCGCCCTGACCGCAGGTGCGGGGCGCGTAGCCCCGAGCAAACGGCAGATAACCAACAATTATGTAAGGAGAACGGCGGCATGATCGTCATTATGAGCAACAGTGCGACCCAGCAGGATATCGATACGGTGCTGGAGCGCCTGAAGGAGCACAACTTGAGCGGCAAAATCATTGTTGGCGAAGAACGCAGCATCATCGGGGTTGTTGGCGCAAGCATCCCGCCAACCCTGAAAGAAGAGATCGAACGCTTCCGAGGCGTGCAGGAGGCAACCCGCATCACCAGGCCGTACAAGCAGGCATCGCGTGAGTTCCACCCCCACGATACAATTGTTAACGTGCGTGGAGTCATCGTTGGCGGCAAGCAATCAGTGGTGATCGCCGGACCGTGTGCTGTCGAGAGTGAGGAACAAATCCTGCGTACCGCCCATGCCGTTCGTGATGCTGGTGCAACGATGCTACGCGGTGGAGCCTTCAAACCACGCTCATCACCATACACATTCCGTGGGCTTGGCGAACAGGGCCTCAAACTATTGGCTTTGGCACGCGAAGAAACCGGGCTACCAATTGTCACCGAGGTGATGACACCAACAGATGTCGATCTTGTCGCACAGTATGCCGATGTGTTGCAAATCGGCGCTCGCAACATGCAGAACTACCAATTGCTCGAAGAAGTTGGCCGCAGCCGCAAGGCAGTGCTGCTGAAGCGCGGGCTATCGGCCACCTTCGAGGAATGGATGCTATCGGCAGAATATATCATCAATCAGGGCAACCCGAATGTTATTCTGTGTGAGCGCGGCATCCGCACCTTCGAAACCGCCACCCGCAATACCATGGATCTAAATGCGATTGCATTGGTCAAGCGCCGTAGCCACCTGCCCGTCATTTCAGATCCATCGCACGGAACCGGCAAATGGTATCTGGTTGCCCCATTGGCATTGGCCTCGATTGCGGCTGGTGCCGATGGCCTGATCATCGAAGTCCATCCTGATCCAGATCGGGCAACTTCGGATGGTGGCCAATCGCTGACCTGCGAAAATTTTGCTGCGCTCATGCCACAGATTGCCGGCGTTGCCGCTGCTGTCGGCAAGCATCTACAGGTGCCAATGGCAGTGCCAGCGTAATCCGTCATGCCCTCACCCCTGGCCCCTCTCCCACGCCGGGGAGAGGGGAAGCCATTACAAAAGATACCATGCTTGACGCTCCCTTCCCACATGCTATAATGCGGCTGCCTGGCGGGAGGTAAGCGAGAGGTACAGTATTGTGAAGCGATGGACGATAGTTCGGTGTCTTATAACTTGTTTTGTAATGGTTCTGATACCACTAGCAAGTCTGACAATCCCCAACGCCCAGGCGCAAACCGGATCACCAAATACATTTACATATAATATTCAGCCGGGTAATTCGCAATCGCAGAATTTTACTATTCAAAATACGACTGGTGTTACCAAGAACTATACTGCCAGCGCGGTGCTTCCGGGGTCGTTTCCAGCAACCCAAATTACCGTAACTGTCTCCCCATCGACACTGCCACAGCTTGCAGCGAATGCATCGACAACGATAAGCACACAGGTGAATGTCGCAGCTGGAACACCATTTGGCACCTATGGCTTTTCAATTGCCGTCAACGATGGCACGACAACCAGTACTGTGGTCAATGCCAGTGTTGTTGTCTCTGCACCGACCGCAACGACCGTCCCAACCTATTCATTAACACCAACCAGCCAGACAATCAGCGCTCCGGCTGGAGGGTCGTCGGTTTCATCAAGCCCGCTGACGCTTACGTCAACAGGGATCGGTGTGCAGACGTACACAATCAGCACGAATATTGCCAGTTTCCCTGGTTGGAGTGCCGTCATTCTGCCGAACACAACCCTCCAGATCAATGGTGGTTCAAGTTCAAATATTACAATTCAGATTACCGCACCAGCGGCTGCAACAACACCAATCGTTCTACAGGTAACCGCCACTCGCCAGAGTGATGGGGCGAATGTCTCTGCGATTATCAATGTCAATGTGACCGCTGCAACATTAACGCCAACCCTTACCTCAACACTCACACCAACAACAGGCCCAGTTTGCCCAGAGGGTAATCGTGATCCAGGGAATGATCAGGGAAATGCAAGACTTATTCTTGTTGATACACCCAACAATTATGGCATCTGCTACCAGGGCGATGAGGATTGGTTCAAATTCGGCGGAATCGGCGGCAAGGTCTATACCATTGATATCACCCGTTTCGATGCTGGCATCGATCTGGTGATTGAACTCTATGATGAGAATGGCGTACGCCTGGCCGCCAATGATGATTTCTTCGCCCGTACCCCAGCGCCGACGGCCGCTGCCGTTCAGACTCCGCTGCCGACTCGCGATATTGCGCCACGAATCCAATCCTGGCGTGCGCCAAAGGATGGCATCTACTATCTGCGGGTTCGTGATGCGGCAGGAATTGGTGGCAGTAACAAGACCTATACGCTGGTGGTCTTTTCGGAGAGCTATGGCCCAACGCCAATAACCGTCTCCGAGATTTGCCGTGATCTGTTTGAAGAGGATGGCCTGCCCGAAGAGGCCAAGCTGATCACATCAAATGAGATCCAACCAAGCCATCGGCTCTGCCCAGTCGGTGATGCCGATTGGGTGAAGTTCTTTGGTAAAGCTGGCAAAACATACTATATCTACACCGACACGCGCCCGTACCGGAATAATCCAGCAGCGAATCCCTCAACCAACGAATCCGAGGCTGGCGCGGATACCCAATTGTATCTGGTAGATCGCGATGGCCTGACGGTTCTCGATTTCAATGATGATATTAATGGGCCAGATGGCAGTTCGCTGGACTCGCAGATCCGTTTTGTGCCAAGAGTCGATGGCTTCTATTTCGCACAGGTCAAGAATGCTGGCGATATTGGCAATCAGTTTATTCGCTATGATCTCGTGCTAACACAATGCGCTCCTGGCAAGGATGATTGTGGCCGCGCCAAGGTGGCAACGACGATTGTTGCAACACCAATACCTGCAATCACGCAGACACCCATTTCATTCAATCCAACACCAACTCCTGTTGTTGTCACCGCTACTCCGATCACACTCACACCAACGATCAACGCATTTCTGGAACAAACCCAGCGTTCCGGCCTGCTGAATGGCCCATTGATCGGTTTTGCCGATCCAACATTTGGGCAAGTCTGGCAGCGAACAGATCGTCCTATCGCACAGGGACGCGCAACCCGCAGTTGGATGTGGGGGCCGCGTGGCCTCATGGCTCGCTCAGAGGGTTATGTTCAAGCGGATGGCGGCCTGCGGCAGGTACAATACTTCGATAAAGGCCGCATGGAGGTGGGTAATCCAGGCGGTGATCGAACAAGCCCATGGTTCGTCACCAGTGGCCTGTTGGCGACCGAGCTTGTGACTGGGCGCATGCAGGTTGGTGATAGCGATTTTGTTCAACGCAGCCCAGCCGATATTCCAATTGCTGGTGATCTCAATAGCGCAACTGGGCCAACCTATGCCAGCTTCGCAGGTGTAGTTGGCGTGCAAGCTGGAGATCGAAGCGGGAGCTTACCGCTCGACATGATCGACCGCAGTGGGCAAATGAGTCGCTACAGCGGTTCGGAACAAGCTAACACGCGGTTCACACACTTCGTCTCAGAGACAGGCCATAATATTCCGGGCATCTTCTGGCGCTACCTGAATGCCAATGGCCCGATCGATGAGGGTGGGCAGGTACGTAACGGCCAGCTGATGAACTGGGTGTTTACGATGGGCTATCCGATCAGCGAGCCATTCTGGGCACGTGTACAGGTTGGCGGCAGTGAGCGCATAGTGCTTGTTCAGATCTTCCAACGGAGAGTGCTCACCTTCGATCCAGCAAATGCCAGCGCATGGCAGGTCGAAATGGGCAATGTCGGGCGTCATTATTACCGCTGGCGTTATGGCGAAGATCTGCCGGTATCGTAGGCCAACACGCGCTAACAAGCCAATAAAAAATGCCCCACCCGATTAGATCAGGTGGGGCTCCGCATTTGTTATACGTCCTTGGGAAGTACCAACTAGCGCTTGCGGATGGTCGTGCGGCGATCTTCAGTAAAGAAACTGCGTAACATTGTGTACTTTCTCCTCAGTGATAGCGATGCATTGTTGGTTGTATGAGGAAGTGACTACGCATATAATGACATTTAAACCATTACGAAACAATGGGTTATTGGTACCGCTGATTATCAGTACTGATTGATCGATCTCATACGACGAATGGATCTATGCAATCACACGATCATAGCCCAATCCGCGCCCGTGACGATGATGAGGATCAGCCAGGCCCGTATTTGCGTCGCTTGCGTGATGTCCCGCAGGATACCGTTCATCGCCTCGATGAGGAGATCGGGCGACGCCCTGCAACATCATTGGGTGAGGCGCGGGCAGCTGCCTACCTCGATGGACGATTGCGGCGGGCGGGACTACGAGCATCGGCGGATACGTTTACGGCACGCCCAGGGCCTGGCTGGGAGGGGATGCTTGGTGGCGGGCTCATGCTGCTGGCCCTGCTGCTGTACTATTGGCAACCTCTTATCGCAGTGCTGCTACAGGCAATCACGCTGGGCCTTGCGGCGGCAGCTGTGATCCAGCGTGGCACACCACTGATTGAGCGAAAACGGCCAAGCCAGAATGTGATTGCCACGCGTGCCGCATCCGATCAGCGGCATCATCGTTTGGTACTCCTGGCTGCGCTCGATACACCAGCCCTACCGAGGCGAATTTCCATGCTGCTTGGTGGCGCTGCCATGCCAATGGTGCGTGCGATTGCAGCCCTGGCTGCTCTTGGATTTGGGATGATCGGCCTGTTCGACCCACAACGACTCTGGTTTTACCTGCAATTTTTGCCAGCACTGTACCTGATTGTTGCCGCAACCCTTGATGCACTTGGGAAGCATGGATTCTGGGCACCTCAAGCAGCTGATTCGGCGGGGTTGGCCGTTCTGCTGGCCAGTTGCGAGGCATTGGACGAACTGCTGCATACCGAGCTATGGGCGATTGGGCTGGGAGCATCCACATCGCGGGCTGGCCTTGCGGATGTGCTGCGACGCTACCCCTTCGATCCAGCAACAACCCTGTTTATTGGCCTAGAAGGGCTCGGCAATGGCGAGCCCGTGTTTCTGACCCACGATGGCTGGCCGGGCCGCCAGGCTGATCCACAGATCCTGGGAATCGCAACCCAGGCCGCTGCCGATGCGCGCATCGCGATTCCTGCGCTCATTGCCACGCGCCAGGCAACCATTGCAGCCTCCCTGATGCACGAAGGCCGCCGAGCCATGACCATTGCCTGCCTTGGGCCGGGGGCATCTACTCCCACAAGCGCAGAGGCATTGGAGCGTGCCACTCGCCTGGTGATTGCAATAGCGCGGGCAGTCGATACTGTCTAATCCAGGTGAACCGTGGGTATGCCCTCCATGGTTTCGCGGATGAGGCTATCCACAACTGCCTTGAGATCATTTGTTTCTGCAAAAACCTTCAACTGCCGATCCGCGCTACTGCCATTGTCACACATTTTGAGTAGATACTCGACTTCGTGGCGGCTGCCAAGATCATCAACAACATCATCGACGAGCGCCACAATTTCGTGAACCAGTGCCTTGGCATCGACTTCCTGGCGCTTGCCGAGATCGAGTAGCTTGCCATCCAGGCCATAGCGTTGGGCACGCCACTTGTTCTCCATGATCAGCGCCCGCCGATAGACACGGAATGTCGTATTCTCCTCGAACATCTGATGGAACTTGACCACGATTGCCTGCATTGTTGCAGCCAGCGCCATACACTCATCGATGCGGGTTGCAATATCGCAGACGCGAAACTCAAGCGTCCCGAAACTTGGGTGCGGGCGCAGATCCCACCAGATCTTCTTGCCATTATCGATACTCTTGGTGTTGATCAGCAAATTCACATAGGCATGAAATTCTGATGCCGAATGGAACGATGGCGGAATACCAGTTCGTGGGAAATTCGCAAAGATCGATGCACGATACGATTTGAAGCCGGTATTGCGGCCCATCCAGAATGGCGAAGAACTGGAAAGCGCCAATAGATGCGGCAAAAGATAGCGAGCCACATTCATCATTTCAATCGCAACATCATCATTGGGCATCCCAACATGCACATGCATGCCAAAGATCAGTAGCTGTAGCGCAAGCTGCTGCATCTCTTCAACCACACCTTTGTAGCGATCAAATGGCGTAATCTCCTGGTTCATCCACGATGATATCGGGTGCGTGCCAGCAGCAACGATCTTGTAGCCATGAATATTCGCCAATGCCGCTATCGTCCCACGCAGACGAATAACCTCGGCTCGCGCTTCAGCAACCGTTCGACACGGCACCGTGCCAACCTCAACGATACTCTGGTGCAGTTCAGGCTTGATCTGCTCACGCAGGATCATCTGGCCCTTTTCGAGAATCTGCGTAATATACGAACGTAATTCACGCGTCTCGGGATCAACAACCTGGTACTCTTCTTCAATCCCGATTGTGAAGGGGAAATCGGGTGCCATCGGGTTCGTGTAGTTCATGCATCACCTCTTCGGTTCAACAACAAAAACCGGGACTGTCGAGCCACCACCTGCCGTGACATTCAGCAGTGTGACCGTCGAGAGCCGCGATAAACAACCCTGAACCTGATTTCCAAACATAAATGGATCACAATCGACAAGCCGTCGGCCAATCTGGACCTGCCCATCAATCAGCGCCGGATAGTCCTCATAGGCGATTTCGACTCGTTCCTGGATCACAAAGGGACTCTGCAGCGCTTCCGCAAGCGCAGCATCCCATGCATCGGCTGGTGTCTCCCAACCGACCACAATGCCCTTACCGCCATATTCATCATTCGGCTTGAGCAGTAATCGTTCCTGATTGCGGCGAGCAAACTCGATCAGATCGATTCCACTGCCCTGATAGGTTGTCGCACCAGTTCGCACGATCCGTGTCCAGGGAACGTGCCGTTCAATTGCGGATTGCTGTTCTGGTGTAAAAAAATGCCGATTGGCATCATCGGTCAACAGTGCGAAGATCGATTTCTTGTGCAGCAATTTGGCGCGGAACGAGTTGACCATACAGATCTTACCGGCGGCATAGGCCTGCATGAGTGGATGATCGAGCGCCTGATCGCCATAGTGAATCAGCAGTTCCGAGGTCAGCACACGCTTATACACAAGATCAATCGGAGTTTGGCTAGCATCCGCATTGCGGGCGAACAAACGGTTCTCAGCAAAACGCAGGTCATCTGGTGTACAGATAATTGCCATCACACCATGCTCAGCGAAATAGCGCTGGAACAGCAGGAACTCGGAATGGGTTGGCAGGCCACTCCAATCAACAATCGCAATGATCGGCTCGCTGGTGCCACCAAACTCATGCCATGCCGCCAGCAGAGCATTAAGCAGATACTGGCGGGCTGGCAGTGCTGTTGCCGTATAGCGCTGGCCAAAGGCGCGCATCACGGGTGTGTCGAGGAACACCTCAGAGAGCTGGTCCTCGTAGGCAATCGCCGCCGGGCTCTCGCCATTATATTCAACGAATTGGAGCGAACGGCCATCAACAGTCAGGAAGGTATCCATGCGCGAATGAACACTCGGCTCGTGGTAGCCCGGATGCATCGCAATCAACGTTTCCTCAAGCGGCGTCAGCAGAAGGCCAGCGCGCAGTTCGGCATCCTGAAGCGCCGCATCAGCCAGCGCGCGGCAGGCCGCACCAACCAATCCACAAGCCGATTGTAGCAGAGCATACTGATCCGCGGAGATCAACCGTGGCCGCAGAACAGTCGTCAGCGGGCGATCACCAAAATAGAGATTGCGCTCACGCATCCCACTTGTTAATGCCGCCCATGTATCCTGGGCCGTCTCAGTATCAAGCAAACCGTGATAGTGATCGATGGCCTGTTGAAGCATAGAGATTCCTTATACATTATGGATACCACTGTGCGTGGCAGGCACCAGGAGCATTCCCTTGACCATGGCGACTGCTGTTTCGTGGGAACCGTTCCGTCAACGCCCAGAGGGCACCCGCCACACCCTCCAACCGGCCAGGCGCTACGCCCTGGACCCGTACTAGATGTTCTTGGCTCGCCATTGTTGTGTAGTCATGCCTCGGCTGCGATCAAGATATGATGCTGGCTGGTTTGGGCGAACACAAGGTTCACCCTATCTCGGTTCGGTATTCTGACTCCTGACTCCTGGATACTCAAGATGCATTCAGCAGCTTCGTCCACAGCATGCCCTCATACTGAATCGGCCTCTGGTTGGCCTTCTCAATCGCCAGATCGGCCATCGCGCTGACTGCCCAGTTAAAAAACCGTGCTTTGAGCGAATAGTAATCCATATCGGGAGCCGGGTTGGTGAAATCGATTGCGTAGGGGATACCATCACGCAGCGCAAACTCACATGTGTTCATGTCGTAGCCAAGTGCCGTTGTGATCTTGAGTGCATCGCTGACAATCCGATCATGCTCTTCAGGTGTGAAGAACCCTGGCTCATCGAAGTAGCGATTCGGATAGGGCTGGCTGACATCGAATTTCATCACCAGCACCTTCTCATGGCCAATCACGAAGCAACGGGCATATTTCTGCCAATCGATGAATTCCTGGAGCATCATACACTCGGTGCCCGTCTGATCATAGGCACGCCAGAGTTCGCTCATGGAATTCAATTTGAAAACATTCTTGAACCCGCCGCCCGCCGATGGCTTGAGGATAACCGGGAAGCCGCCAACATGCGCAAGATGCTCTTCCCATGGAATACGATCCTTCAGGTTCCGCAGTGATTCGGGATGCACGATACCCTCGATATACGAATGTGATGGCAGTGCTATCGATTTCGGGTGGGCCACGCCGATCTTGGCACAGATCGTCGCACCAACGAATTTATCATCGGCACTCCACCAGAATGGATTATTGATCACATAGGTTCCACCGAGCATGGCTGTTTTTAGAAACGTGCGGTAGTATGGCACCTCATGCGAGATTCTATCGATAATCACAGCATACTCGGGTGCCTCGGCCATGTATGTGCCGCTGAGCTGAACGAATTCGGCTACCACACCGGCATTGCGGCGATTCACTTCCTCAATGAATGCCTGCGGCCAGGTATTCTCACGACCAACCATAATGCCAATCTTCTTGGTCATATACTGCTCCTTAAGGGTATATTTCCGTCAGGGCGCATCTGACGGGCTTGTACGGGCGCGATATATCGCGCCACTGCGGATCTCGATCTTTTATATGAGCCATGAGGCTACTAACCAATATGTTCCCTGAAAAAGGCTAACGTGCGCTGCCAGGAATCGCCAGCGGCGGCGGCATCATAATTGGAGCCATGATCATTCATAAAGGAATGTTTTGCACCATCATAGATCTTTATATCGTGGGGGATGGCATATTCACCCAGCGTTGTATCGAGTTTGCGGCCTGCGCCTGTCGTGAAATCACCAGTTGGGTAGGAGCCGACCACCGGGCAGAGCCGCCGAACTGCCTCAAGCGGACGTGGGTTCATGCCATAGTATGGTGCAATCGCCTTCAGCCGCTGATCGGTGCAGGCCCAGGCAATCGCAAACCCGCCACCCATACAATAGCCAACCGCACCAACCCGCTTTGGGTCAACTTCAGGCCGCGCCGAAAGCCAATCCAGCGACGCTTTGAGATCGTGAATACCGCCATTATCGGTCGAATTGAAGATCATGCCACCAAAGAACCGAAGCATGCAGATCGCCCGATTGCGATTGGCAAACAGATCGACCGAGAGCGTCACATAGCCCTGTTCGGCATAACGGCGGGCAATATCCTGCATGTTCTCATTCAGCCCAAACACTTCGTGAATAGCGATCAGCGCCGGGTGTGGGCCAGGGCCATCGGGCAAGGCTAGGTAGCCTGCCAACGTTTCGCTACCCGAGCGGAAGGTGATCGATTCGGTTTGAACAGGCATTCGGCGGCTTCCCTTCACATGAACCACGGCATTATGTTAATTCGCACCATTGATATACAACTGGATCATTCTATGCCAGTATGGCCAATCGTGTGCCCAGCCATCCCATAATCGCAGTGCATGCCAGATCCCTTTTGACCACAGCGCATCCGAGAGTTGGGTATTGGTGTTCGCCGCCGTATCATCACGGCCAATCGCCATAATAATTTCGAGCCGTTTGAGTTGATCGAGCTGGTGGCCTGCTTGAAGGCTCTGGATCATGGCGATTGGGTGGTGATAGTGGACTTCCTCATCATAATAGCCCTCCAGGAAGCGCGTCGTATCGTACAGGCCGGCGAAGGCCAGCACCCGATTGAAACGATCTGGGTGGCGCAGACCAAACAACATGGCATGAATGGCACCAAATGAGCAGCCATGCAGCATGGTGAACTGGTTCGCATTCTGGGAGCGGATCAGCGGCAGCACCTCATTGAGCACATAGCGCTCATATTGATCATGGCGGTACAATCGTTCGCGGGGATGCATCGATTTCGCATACCAACTCTCGGCATCGACGCTATCGAGGCAATAGAGTTGAACCCAACCCTGTTCGATCTGCTGCGACAATGCGCCGACCATGCCACGGTCTTCATATTCAAAAAAGCGGCCCTTCGATGTCGGGAAGACGATCACCGGCGCGCCAGCATGGCCAAAGACAAGCAATTCCATTGGCCGGTTCAGCGCGGGGCTGTGCCACTGATGGTAGGAGCGGTGCATATGCGCCGTTTCTGTATAATGCAAAGAATGAAGCATCGCAATGATACTGTGTAGCGCTACACCTGTCAAAATAATGCAACCAGAATGATCCAGCAAACGTATCATGCTACAGATAGACGAAAGGTAGCATCAGCTATGCAAACGACATTCACAACATGCCAGAGCTGTGGCGGCGAAAGCCCCAGCAACGCACAATATTGTATTGAATGCGGCGAATCGCTGGCATTGGCGATTGGCCCAACAACCAAACTGGCCTCACCAACCTGCCCAAGTTGCGGATCGGAGAACCCTGTTGATGGGCAATTCTGTGCGATCTGTGGCCGCAGCATGCCGAATGTGAATACCGTTGGGCAGGCGTGGGTGCCACCCCAATCGATGCCACAGGCACGCTTGCGTCCACAACCAGCATCAATACCGAGTGTACGGCCAAACCGTATTCCGGTGATACCGCCTGCTGCAATTCCGCCACCTGTACCGCCGATCCCACCACAACAGAGTTACCCACGCCCGATGACAGCCCAACGCCAGTATCATCCTGTTCGGCGGCGTGGCATCGGCCCAGCCGGGATTGTGCTCATCTTCGGCATGGCTGCATTATTCTTGATGAAACTGATGAGTTGGCCGCTGTTTTTACTCGTTGGCGCAGCCGCCTTTCTGGTCTATCAGGCCGAACGTGGCCGCCTGAACCAGAGCCTGCGCATGGTTATTATGGCAGGAGCCGGCCTATTCGTGATGAGTAACCCACGCATGTGGCCGATTATGCTGGTGGCATTTGTGGTGATGAAACTTCTAGGGGGCAATCGGCGGATTTGGTAGGTGATATCTACACAATCCTGTAGGGGCGGTTCGCGAACCGCCCGCAATGCCGATCATTATGCATCATATCATAATGGGTGGTTCGCAAACCACCCCGACCCTTGCCTCCTGAATACTCGCAAAGGAGCGAGCCATGAACTTCGATCTCACCCCAGAACAGCAGCTCACCCGTGATGCCGTTCGTGATTTCGCCAACCGCGAGATCGCCCCCAAAGCCCGTCATGTCGATGAAACAGGCGAGTTTCCGCTCGAAACCTTTCACAAGATGGGCGCATTGGGCCTGATGGGCCTGCCCTTTCCAGAGGAGTATGGCGGAGCTGCCGCCGATAGTGTCAGCACTGCTATTGCAATCGAGGAAGTTGCGCGGGCATGTGGCTCAACTGCACTCGCCTATGCGGCGCATATTGGGCTTGGCTCGGCACCAATTGCGCTGTTCGGCAGCCATGCCCAGAAGGAGCGCTTCCTACGCCCTGCTGCGGAGGGCAAAACCATTGCTGCATTCGCCCTGACCGAACCCCATGCTGGATCGGATGCTGGTGCAACCCGCACAACGGCCCGGCTTGCTGGCGATCAATGGGTGATCAATGGTGCGAAGATGTGGATCACCAATGCGCCTGTTGCTGGGCACCTGATCGTTACTGCTGTCACCAACCCCGATGAAAAGCATGCAATCAGCGCTCTGATCGTTCCTGGCGGCAGCGCTGGCCTCAGCTTTGGCAAACACGAACCAAAGATGGGGTTGCGTGGTTCGCTCAGCACTGCCGTGATGTTCGATGATGTGCGGATACCGCATGATCATCTGCTTGGCACACGTGGCCGCGGCTTCATTCAATTCCTCAAAGTACTCGATGGTGGCCGGATCGGCATTGCGGCAATGGCGATTGGGCTTGCCCAGGCCGCCTTCGATGTTGCCAGCACCTATGCCAAGGAGCGCAGCGCCTTTGGCAAGCCAATTGGTGCCTATGAATCGATCTCGAATATGATCGCCGATATGGCACTTGGCCTGCATGCCGCCCGGCTTATGCTCTATCAGGCAGCCTGGTTGCGCGATGCCAATCGGCCCTATAGCCGTGAAGCGGCAATGGCCAAACTGTATGCCTCCGAAGTTGGTGAACGAATCTGCCGCGATGCCATTCAGGTGCTTGGCGGCTATGGGTACAGCCAGGAATTTCCGCTCGAACGGATCTACCGCGACCAGCGCCTGCTCACGATTGGCGAGGGTACATCCGAGATTTTGCGAGTTGTGATCGGTCGGCACATCCTTGGCGATTTCGTGGGCAAATAATTAGTACCTACGATTGACTATCGTTTACGATTGTTCATCGTTGGATAACGAATCTGCAAGCGAGAATGGCGCAGATTGTCAGCGGTTGTGCGGAAGGAAGGCATAGACTACTCGTTATGGTAGCGTAAAGCACGCAATGAGTGGGGCTATGAACCAAACCAAACAACCGCCGCTCGCAGGACGGCCGCGACGCCGTAGCTGGCTCGACATTCTGCTTCTTCAGCCATTGAGTACCAGTCCTCAGGTCGCACTCGTGCTCACCCGCCGAGGCCGCGTCTTCAGTATCATTCCCGCCGGAAGTACACGCGTCATTTCGGATTATTTCGATTGGCCGTGTGAGATTATCGAAGTCGATGCACGCGAGCGGCAACTTGCGCTTCATCTGCCGCTTGAGTCGCGCGATAGCGGGCGCTGTTTCCAGGCATCGATTCAGATTGTCTATTCCGTTGTGCGGCCCGAACGGGTGGCGCTCGAAATCGATGATGCACTTGGCGAACTAGAACGAACAATTACCGCAGCAGCTCAGATTACAGCTCGCTCATTGACGATCGATCACCCTGCTACCCTGAAAGAGTCCATTCTCGAACTACTGCAACGCGGTGGTTCATTGGCGATCCGCATTGCATCCCTGGGCTTGGCATTACGTCGAGCCGATATCACGGTTGATATTGGCGCTGCTGATCGCGAGTTTGCAGAACGGCTCTACGAACTGCAACGCGAGCGATCGTTTGCGTGCCGAATTCTGGCAGAAAGCCTCGATCCACGGATCAGCTTTGAGGTTCAGGTTGCTAGCTCGTATCGCTACCGATCACGGGTCATGCTCAATAGCGGCGTGGATGATGCAGAATTCACGATCCGCGAGATCGTTGCGAAATCCATGCGCAGGGTTAGTATTGAATATGCGCCACACGAATATCGGGAGGCAGCCCATGCAATGACGGAAGCACTGCGCAGCAACCCGATCCTAAATGCCGAGCTTGCTGCTGCTGAACTTGAACTCATACGGCCGGTTGTGGATATTCATCCAGCCCGCCCGATGCTTACAGCAGTAATGCAAGCACGCCTCCTGCCTACACCAGCCTATGCCGATGATGATCCATTTGAGCGGATGTTGCCAACAATCACAACAGCCACAACTGCCCCACAACTGCCAATCATCACACCACCACCTGCTATTGCCGCTGCACCCACGCCAATACACGCTGTTACTTCAGATGAGTTCATGCGCACAGCCCCAACAGCCAGCGTAAACCATGAGCCTACCCAGGATCTATGGAACGATGACGAAAGCGATTCGCGCCAACCGGATGTTGCCCAACTCGAACAACCTGCTCAACCCGTGATCAACCAACTCGATGAAACCGATACAAGCGGATGGCGTGTCGATACACAGCTCTTTGGATCTGCGCCAACAACACAACCAGAACCACTGCTTCCGAGCTGGTTACAGGGATGGAGTGCCGTTCAGCGTGAGTTCGCTCATGATGACGTAGAAGAAATGGCAGAAGAAGGAATGGCAGAGGAAGCACCAGAAGAAATGCCAGAAGAGCAAGCGGATTGGTTCGAGGAAGAAACGATTGCGTCGAATCAGGCCATCCCGAATATGCAACCAATTGCACCAGTAGAGGCTCCATCGGCAGCATTCGTAGCAAGTGTTCCAGCACCAGCAGCGCCTATTCTTTCATCGGCGGCGCAGGATATTGCGGCGCAGATCTCACGCTGGCTGCACCTGCTCCGTTCGGATGGGGACGAGGAATTCGAGCGGCTGGCGCTTGTCATTATGGAACAACCTGATCGATTGCCTGCTGTGCTCAATGGGCTTATTCGCGATCCGGCAATCCTGCGTGGCGCGAACAACCCCCCCTACCAGCGTTGCCTGGCCGATGAACTATCGAATTATATTCAACTACCAAGCCCGCCGGCATGGTTAGCGGAAGCACCAACCGAGATGAGCGATATATCGAGCCATACCGATCAACAAACCCTCCCCGAATGGCTACGAGTCCGATAGGATGATGGGAGAATAATTCTGATGGAGCTTCTGACAACACTTCTGGCAATTCTGGATGAACCATCGACCACACCGCTGTCGATTCTTTTCATCATTGTCATTCTCGAAACAGAACGTAATTGGGTGCGCGCCCGGCGGCGGCGTGGGTTTCGCTATAGCCCACTCTCGCATATGTTCGATGCGCTGATTGTGTTGCTAGGGTTGATAGCGACTGCGGCGATTGTGCGTGGCGCCCTCGCCGCAACCATGATCTCATTCATGGCGATTCTGGCACCATTCGCATGGGCAATTGGCCTCGTCCTCATCCTTGCAATTGGGATCTCTCTCATCCGCCGATTTGGCCCCACGCCCGAACAATCATCGACGACGAACAACGGGTAGGGGTACATTGCGATGCCCCGGATACAATGACTGTACGGGCGGTTCGTGAACCGCCCGTATTGCCCCATGATGGGCGGTTCGCGAACCGCCCGTATTGCCCTGATGGGCGGTTCGCGAACCGCCCGTATTGCCCCATGATGGGCGGTTCGCGAACCGCCCCTACTACCATCCATTACCACCCCAAACCCTCGCCCTTCGACGATGGCATGGTATACTCTCATAAATGATTCTATTTGCCATGGGAGAATTACCAGCCATACCATGCCAGAAAACCCCTTTACAGAACGTGGGCGCATCACCAATTCAGAACGATTTATTGGCCGTTGGGGTGAATTATCGCTGCTCTTCGACCGAATCGAATCCCGAAGGCCGGTTCTGATCCATGGTGTGGCCGGAATCGGTAAATCATCGTTGATCACCCATGTTGTGCAATCGGCTGCCCTGAATCTCGAACGCCCCGATCTGCGGGCATTCTATCTTGATCTGCGCGGAGCAACCGGAACAGCGCAGATCTATAACACATTGATCAATGCACTTGGCCAGCGTGGCGATACAAATGCAGCATTTGAGGTTGCCCTGGCAACCTTCGATCGACCAGTGCTAATCTGCCTCGATCATGCCCATACAATCCTCAAAACCGATTGGGGCGATGGGCTACTGGAAGCACTGGCGCGGATGGTGCGTAGCGGTGCGATCATGCTGGTTGTCGCATTAACCGGTGATCCACCACTGTTGAGCGAGCGCTTCGCCATGATCGGATTGGGGGCATTCGCACCAACCGAAGTTCGGCTGCTCACAGAAACCTACCTAGAAGAGACGGATGTCACCTTTACACCACGCGAGCTCGATCAACTAGCAACCCTCAGTGCTGGGCATCCGGCCTATCTGCAACGCGCCGCCTTTCATCTCTTTCGGGCAAAACTAGATCCACAGGTGCATTGGCGCAGCGAATACCTGGCCGAGGCCCATGATCAACCAATTCCTGGTGCGCCATTACCACCAGCTGTATTCACAGGCAATGATGATGGCAATGGGTTTCGCGCACAGTACGATAGCGCTGATGGAGAAATCATCCGATCCGGGCCGCCGCTCCTGGCAGTGCCAGAACCACCAGCCATATTGCTCTATCTACTACCGATCTGTGTAGGCATCCTAATTGCGATTGCGGGGTTTCCAATCATTGGGGTGCTATTTGCTCTATTGGTGACAGGAGTACTCTGGTTCCGCAATCGTACGCTACGCTGACTGCAAATAGTGGCACTAACTCCGTTATGCTATACTACAGATCCAGAAAAACATATAGCGATACGCCAGCATTATACCTGCCGAAGAGCTACATGGAGGGGCACACATGCTCCCATTAAATACAACGCTTCAAGGGCGCTATCAGATCGTTGCCCAGATTGGCCGCGGTGGTATGGGTGCGGTCTATAAAGCGATCGATACCCGCCTGCGCAACACAGTCGCACTCAAGCAGACACTGATCGAGGGTGAGATTGCCAGGCGTGCGTTCGAGCGCGAGGCTCAATTGCTGGCAGGTATGCGCCACCCTGCCCTGCCCAAGGTCAGTGATCATTTCACCGATGAACTTGGCCAGTTTCTGGTGATGGAGTTTATCAGTGGCGAGGATCTTGGCACAATGTTGCTCCAGCGTGGCGAGCCATTCGCCGTTGCGGAAGTTCTGAGCTGGGGTGATCGGCTGCTTGACGCACTCGAATATCTGCACACCCACAACCCACCAATCGTACATCGCGATATTAAACCACAGAATATGAAGCTGACAGATCGCGGCGAGATTATTCTGCTCGATTTTGGCCTGGCAAAGGGCGCGAGTTCAGCACAATCCACTCGTTCAGCATCAACTGGTAGTATTTTTGGCTACACGCCGCATTATGCGCCACTTGAACAGATCCAAGGAACAGGCACCGGCCCGCGCAGCGATCTGTATGCACTTTCTGCCACGCTGTACAATCTGCTGACTGGCTCCCCGCCACCTGATGCGCTCACCCGTGCAGCAGCGCGGATTAACGATGAACCAGATCCGCTGCAGATGGCCAACCAACTCAACCCGGAAGTGCCACCAGCGGTTGCAACGGTTCTGTACCAGGCCATGGCCCAGAAGCCGGATCAACGGCCCGAGAGCGCAACTGCCATGCGGCGGATGCTGCGCGATGCAGCCAGTGGCACGATGCCGGTCACAATCCGCTTCCCAGAGCCAGCAACGAGCGAGACGATCAGTGCGCGGCCAAGTACGGCTGGGCTGCCAACAATCGGTGGCCAGATTTCAAGCGGAACAACACTCAACAAGCCGCCAGAACCGCTCACAACCAAACAACTGCCGGCTGCATCACGCCCTGGCTGGATGTTGCCTGCCATTGGTGGTGGGGTGCTGGCGATTATTCTGGCAGCGCTGTTTGCAACAGGCATATTGGGCGGTGGTGGGTCGGCAGTAGTGCCAACCGCTACCAGGGAAGTATCAACACCTGCTGTCGTTGCAGCAGCGGTTCCACCAACAGCAGATTTTGAATCAGCCGTTCAGCAGACAGTTATTGCCGTACAGACAGCAACTGTCGCTGGTGCCCAAACGCAGACAGCGGTTATTCAGGCATATATCGATAGCGCAAACGGAACGCAAACGGCTGTCGCCCAGGCGACGATCGATTCATCCAATAATGTTGAGAAGACGGCACTGGCCCAGACGGCAGCGGTGATTGCTCTCACGCCAACCAGCACCATTGAGCCGCCAACCAATACATCTGCGCCGGTTAATACACCTGCACCAACCAACACGCCACGCCCAACGGCAACCCGCGATCCAAATGCGCCAACAGCAACGATTCGGCCAACGGCAACACCCAAACCAACCGATGTTCCAGCTCCGCCACCAGGCGGCAAGGCAGCCATCCTCGCACAGGGCGGCGGGAATGAATTTCGTGGCAGTGCCAGCGTTGGCACAATTGATCCAGCCAATGGCGATGGTGGATCGTGTATCCAGGGCAGCGTGACCACAAAGGATGGTGGCTTCTTCAATACCTTCCTAGTCGGTATTGACCAGGGTGGTCGCCTGACCAAAGTCAATTATAACTATGGCAGCGGTTTTTTTGGCGCGTGTGGCCTGAGTGCCGGAGATTGGGGGATCGTTGTCTATAAAGCGGGCGACAAGGACACCAACCCTGGCGATCAGGGCGCGCATCAGGTTCGTGTGCGCCTGAGTGGCACCCCCGGCGAAGTCGTGTATGTCAAATTTCGTGCCATTGACTTTGATGTTCCACCTCCACCGCCAACCCCATTACCAAGCCCATACGATGGCCAGTGGTCTGGCACAATCTCCGGCAAAACAGCTGGCGACCAGGATTTCAATGGGCGCTTCCGCATGGAGGTTCGGGCAAATGCAATCTACCGTATTTCTATCGATGGCCCTTCCTGCCTGTTTGAAACCTACCCAAATGCCAGGATTAACGACAATAATGCATTCGCGACAGCTGGCTCACCAACCAACCCGGCAGCAGGCACCGATAATAGCATTCAGTACACCATTACTGGTACGTTCTCGTCTTCTAGCAAAGCTGGCGGTCAAGTCAATGCCAACCAGAATGGCGGATCGTGCATTATTGCCAACTGGAACGCAACGAAATAGGTGATAGGTCTGCATGCATATCGTCTGGCTGGATGCATTCCATGGCGGTTCACACGCCGCGGTGGCCCAAGGGTTCGCCAAGCATAGCCACCATCGTGTAAGTATTGTTGCGCTGCCAATCGATGGTGGCTGGCGCTGGCGCATGCGTGGTGCTGCAATCACATTCGCACGAATGCTGCGCGAGCACCCAGAATTATGTACTGCTGATCTGATCGTCGCCACCGACATGCTCGACCTTGCGACGTTCCTGGGGCTGATGCGCGATCTGCTCGCTCACACGCCAGTGGCTGTGTATATGCACGAAAACCAGTTGACCTACCCGCTGCCGCCTGGCCGCAAGCTCGATCTGACCTTCCCCTGGATCAACTATACATCTGCGCTTGCCGCCGATGCAATCTTCTTTAATTCTGAATTTCATCGCGGTGCCTTTTTGCAGGCCCTACCAGGCTTACCAGGCCGATTTCACGATTACCGTGAACACGCGGAGTTGGCGACGATCACGCACAAAACAGAAGTCCTGTACCCTGGATTGGAACTAGGCCCATTTGATCTCGAAAGCGACGCGCCAGTACGCCAATCTACTGGTATTCCGACGATTCTATGGAACAGCCGTTGGGAGTATGATAAAGCGCCAGAGGCGTTTTTCGCGGCATTGCAGCAGTTGGAGCAACGCCAGATCGAGTTTCGGGTGATTGTGGCGGGCGAACATATTGATCCACAGGAGCCGCATTTTGTGGCAGCCCGCGAATGGCTCGCGCCACGCTGCCTGTGGTGGGGCTATGCACCCGATGCAGCGGCCTATCGGGCATTGCTGCAGCAGGCCGATATTGTTATCAGCACTGCGGTACAGGAATTTTTCGGAATTGCCATTCTCGAAGCCATGGCCGCTGGTTGTGTTCCGGTTCTGCCGCGCCGCCTGAGCTACCCTGAGATTATTCCCACCGAACTGCATGCGCTATGCCTGTATGATGATCAGGCCAGCCTGGTTGAGCGCTTGATTGCGACCATCCACGATCTGGATCGTATCCGCCAGCACGATATACCTGCCATCGCATCCCGTTTTCGTTGGGAACAACAGGCTGCTCGCTATGATGCTGCCTTCGAGCGCGTTATTGGCAACTACCGGCATGATTGACGCACCAACAGGACCTCGGTATAATGCCCGACACTCGATTATCGGGGTTGTAGTGGGAGTTGGGAATGGTCAAATACGCGTGCGACGCTTGATCCATCTCGTTTTCATTCTGTGCTTGATCAGTTCATCGCTGATCAACCAGCCATACCAAACGCACGCCGCCGATGATGTGGCTCCCGTGCCACTTGGCCTGATGCCATTCGGCGTCAATACGCATCTGGCAACTCGCTATACCGATCTTGCAAGCATCGATACGCCAGCCGATCTGGTTGCGAAAGCTGGTGCTGGTTGGGCCAGGGAAGATATTCACTGGTATCGCATCCAGCCAAGCCCCGATACCTGGGATTGGGAGTTTACCGATGCGGCGATCCGTGCGCTTGTGACGCGCGGGATCAAGGTTGTTGGCGTCATTGGGCACCCGCCTGGCTGGGCCACCCCCGATCCATATGATTCACCTGGTAGCTTTTCCTTCTCTGCGCCCGATACTGAACGGTTTGCCGCGTTCGCCCAGGCCGTTGCTGTGCGTTATAGCCGCTATGTGACGCATTGGGAGATCTGGAACGAACCTGATAATCCGGTCTTCTGGAAACCAACCCCCGATCCAGCCGCCTATACTCGCCTGCTTGTTCGCACAGCAACCACGATTCGTAGCAGTGTGCCGGATGCGAAGATTATTATTGGTGGGACGAACCCATTCGATACCCACTTTCTGCGTGGCGTTGCCGAAGCTGGTGGCTGGGCCGCCTTCGATATTCTGGCAATTCACCCCTATATTAACCCGGCCTCACCAGAATCGGGCAATCTGGTTGCTGCTGCCGATAGTGTGCGGGCGTTGACCCATCAGTATGGGGATCGCCCGATCTGGGTGACAGAAGTTGGCTGGACTAGCCGCCCCGATTCGCGCACACCTGGTGCAACCGATGAACAAGCGCAGGCCAATAATCTGGTGCGGGCAACACTCTTGCTCTGGCGATCTGGCGTCGAACAGATCTTCTGGTATACCCTCAAGGATGATCCCGAAGGCGATACCTATGGCATGTTTGCTCTTGGCAGTGGCCGATCCGATTTCTCGCTGCCAAAACCAGCCTATGCAGCATTCCAAACCCTCAATCGGCAACTTAGCGGAGTACAGTATGCAGGAATACGCGATCTCTTTGAACGGACAACTGTGTTGGATTTCGAACAATTCGGCGTGTGGGTTCGTGGCGATCAGAACAATGGACGGTTAGGCCCAACTGATGCTATTCAACATAGTGGCCGTGGTGCTGCATTACTCAGTTATCGCTTCCCAACCCGCGAGAACGATTATGTCGTGTTCCGGCGCGCACCAGCTGCACTCATCCCAGGAACTCCATACGCCATTGGCATGTGGGTATATGGCGATGGTTCAGGCCAATCGCTCAAGATCTGGCTGCGCGATGTTGAAGGCGAGATTCTGCAATACAACCTCGGCCCAGTTGGGCCAGCCAACTGGCGCTTTATGCAGGCTCCAATCGGTGGGAGTGTGGCATCCTGGGATCGGATCACACAAGGCGGCAATGGGCGGCTGGATTTCCCGGCTCGTGTTGAGGGCATTGTGTTGGACGATTCCCCTGATGGTTATATCGGTTCGGGAATGATCTACCTGGATGATATTGTCGCTGTGGGTGGGCCAGAAGCATATGATCTGCGGCTCACACGGGGAAGTGAAGCAATCGACGTACTCTGGTCGCCACAACCAGTGCTCGTCAGTATTGCCAGCCGCAGCGTGAGCGCAACCATTACCGAGCGCGATGGCCAACAGCGGGCGGTGGCTGTGACAAATGGGCGGATTGTTCTTTCTATTGGGCCTGGGCTAACCTATGTGCGCCATGTGCGGTAACACGAACATAGCCGATAGATCGATAAGGGAATGCCAATGCCATTGCTGCGCCGTCATCTTGGTATTCTGAGCGGAGTACCATTTGCCGTATGTTATGGTGTGCTTGCACGCATCGCATTTGGCAGTGAAAACTCATCTGATTTTCTGATCGCGCCGCTCTCTGCCGTGTTTCTTGTGTTGGTGCCAATAGCAGTCGGCGCCCTAGCCGTCTGGTTGACACCAGATGATCGGCGCACGCGCTGGTGGCCAGCACTTGGCATAGCGCTGATTGCATGTGCGCTAGCAATCCTGATCACTGGCCTGTTGGCGATTGAAGCACTGATCTGTATTGCAATGGCAACACCGATCCTCCTACTTGGTGCAGCTATTGGTGGGCTGATCGCTTGTGCTATTGTACGCAAACGCACCAGGGATCGAACGACAATCATCGGGCTGTTACTAGCGCCATTTCTGTTGGCCCCCATTGAGGCGCGCATTCCGATCAGCGATTCATATGGAACTGTCGAAACGCGGATCATGATCGCTGCCGATCCAGCAACCATCTGGCGGACTCTGATCGATGTGCCGCAGATTACACCCGAGGAACGCCGCTATAGTCTGCTGTTCGATGTTCTTGGTGTACCGCGGCCGATCAAGGCCACCCTCGATACCCCTGGGCAGGGCGGCATGCGGCGTGGCTGGTTCGAACACAATCTGACATTCGATGAGCGGATTGTGGATTGGCAGCCACAGCAGCGTATCGGTTGGGCGATCACAATCGGCAATCAAAGCAATATCCCAGCGCCCTGGAACGAAATTGGTGGGCATAGCTTTGCGGTGACTGGCGCGAGCTACTGGATCGAACCGCTTGGCAATAATCAAGTGCTGCTGCACCTCGATAGTACCTATCGCCTTAGCACACACTTCAATGGCTATGGTGCCAACTGGGCCAATTGGGGAATGGGCGAATTCCAGCATGAGGTGCTGCGGATTATCAAGGCCCGTGCCGAGGCTCACATGCCATAGATCATGAACAATCCTGGGTGTTACATAAAAAAATTGTAATAATAGCCAATGGTAAAACGGCTGCAATCCCAACATATCGAGTTCGCTAAAACCATTGACTTCAAGCCGATAGTAGAGCTTGTGAACGCGCAAAAGATAGATTTCTATGAATGCGGTTTGGATTGCATAGAGATCTGTACACATCCTCATTTCCTCATCAATATCATAGATAACAGATTGTATACTAGATGCATCAAGGAAACGATACAGAATGTATGCTCAAGCAGGCACAAGGCCCGATTTGTTTTTCTGCGTCTCAGCACATAGAATCAAGCAAAGATGCTGAATCGAATAAGCGAGGATGCTCATGGAAAACGCAGATTTAAAGCTCGTCCGCACAGGTACACTCTGGAAAATAGCGCAGCTCGGCTTGTGGATCGGGCCACTTGATCTGCTTTTAATGGCAATCACTGCGCTGATGTTCCTTACCAATCAAACCGTTTTATTCTTTCATCTCATCTTTGTCACCCTAACACTTGGCGCATTTATATGGAAGCTCGGCCCATTTGTGGCGCGGGCGAGCTTTTGGGTAACAATTACAACCGGGACTGTGCTTGCAGCAGTGATGAGCAAGCGCACCCAGGGCGACGAGTTGATCGAGATCCCGTTGCTGACGGCCATATTGATCCTTGTTTTTTTGATTGCACGCCGCCGTTCGGAGGCTCAAGAGCAACTTTCAGCACTCCTGGCTGCCGAAAAAGATCACTCCAAACGATTAGAAGATCTTGCAGTATTGAAGGCCGACTTCACCGCCATGGTTGCACACGAGCTTGGGTCGCCACTGTTTGCCATTCGTAGTTTTGCCGACATGCTGGCTTCTGGAAAGCTCAGTGCAGAGGCACAGGATGAAGTGCTGGCAACGATCAAATCGGAAGCCAATGCGATGCACGCAATCGTTATGGACATCCAAAATGCTGCGGCTGTTGAGCGTGATGATTTTGCGATTTCTCCACGGCCTATTGCAATACAGGCATTACTTGCGGATGCTGCTGCATATGCGAAATCCCTACCCGGCAACCACACCGTGATTGTTACAAGTGCGCCGGGCATGTGTGTGATGGCTGATGGGGAACGAATTGGGCAGGTGTTGCGTAACCTGTTGAATAATGCCACCAAATATTCGCTGCCGGATACATCTATCACCATGAATGCGCTACCTGAAGCAGGCCGAATACGGATCGAAATTGCTGATCAGGGTGTTGGCATACATCCAGATGACCTGCCGCGGATCTTCGAGAAATTCGGGCGCGGGCGCGATCTGATTGGGCATACCGTCGATGGTGCTGGCCTTGGGCTGTATCTGTCGCGTCGAATTGTTCGAGCGCATGGGAGCAGTATGCAGGCCGAATCTGTTCCTGGGAAGGGCACTATTTTTTCATTCCAACTTGAGGCAATACGATGATTCGGGTGCTACTGGTCGACGACCACACCGCCATTCGTCAGGCGCTGGCATTCTTGTTTGCACAAGATCAGCATTTCAATGTTGTTGGGCAGGCCGGCACATTGGCAGAAGCACGCATACTGCTCACCGATGTCGATGTTGCTATTGTTGATCTCGATCTTCCAGATGGTAATGGCGTGGATCTGATCCATGATCTGCATGCACAAAACCCCAAAGGAATGGTACTGATATTAACTGCTTCAAGTGATCGATTACACCATGCTCGCGCTGTAGAAGCAGGTGCGGCCGGTGTTATGCATAAATCGGCACAAGCCGCAGAAATTATCGATGCGACTCGCCGCTTGAGTGAGGGCGAATTTCTGCTCACTCCAACCCAGATTATAGAATTGATGCACTTGGCCGGGCAACATCGCGAACAGAATCGTGATGCTCAAAATAGTTTTGCTCGGCTGACACCCCGCGAACGAGAGGTACTACGGGCGCTTGCCCAGGGTTTGAGTGATAAAGAAATTGCTCAACAACTTCAGATCAGCCATGAAACACAGCGAACCCATATTGTAAATTTGCTTGGGAAACTTGGCGTCCATTCCCGCCTCGAAGCACTCGTCTTTGCGCTACGCCATGGGATTGTTACGATTAGTTAGTCTTCTCGTTTCTAGATAGTATTGATTGGTAGGCGCGTTCCGCCTCGTTTCTTTTTGCCTGGGTTTGTTAACCAACCCCATGTTCTGTTGTATGATAGTGTCCATGATCAATTGACAGGGTATCGCAACATGAACGCGGATCAGCAACCAGAGTGGGCGCGCCTTCTGGCAAACAACCCGGCGGTGCTACGGCAGGGCTACCAGCGTGTGGCACTCCAGCTTAGTATGCCGCCCGAGCCAACCGATGGCATGAGCATCGCAATGCTGCTTGGTGCAATGGCCATGCTGGGGTGTCAGTCCTATCCACGAGCCTGGGTTGGTGAATCATTCCACGATCCAGCCATCCCCCCCGATCAGACGGTTGCGGAAACATGGCAGCTGTGTGTTACGCTCGCCGATCAGCTACGAGCGCGCTGTATTCGTAACCCTGTAATTGCTGCCGAGGTTGCTAATCTGCTGTTGCATTCGAATGCAATTGAGGTCGTCTTCGAGCATATCGCAAATAATGAAGCGGCGACGGTGTTGTTGCTCCAGCGATTCTATGCCGATCTCAGCAATGATGATACGCCACTCGATCTCTACCCGCGTGAGATCTGCCGTGTACTACTGAGCATGACAACGAGTTCTAGAACCTATGCAACAACAACAAATACAAGCGCAGAAACGCAGCAAAACCAACTCTTGCTGCTATGGGCACTGCTCAAGCACCGCATTGGGCAGCCAATCCGCAGCATCTCGCAGCAACGGCGTATTGATGCGGCAGCGCCATCGTCATCTCCATTGGGCAAAGCATTCAATCTGATCGTTCAGATTCAGTTGCCTCATTCGCCATTACTCACGCCAGATGCATTCCCAATGCGGCGGCGGCCCGCTTCTGTTGTCACCGATGAGAAACGCCTCGGTCTCGATTTTCCAATTGATCCTGCATCTGGCCGGGCTGAATCTACCTATGTGGTGATCACGATTGTTGCGCCAGATTGTGATATCCTTGGTAGCGGGCACCAGCGCATAGAAGTACCAATCAACCGCAGTTCCGTTCAGGCATTGTTTTTATTACAATCCCGCAAAATCGGCCTCGCAAATATTGATGTACAGGTATTTCGTGTCGATGATGTGACCCTGTGCGCCCTGCCTGTCGATGTTGACATCGGTACAGGCATGATTGAGAGCCCAATGCAAACCGCCAGCGTTGTTGTGCATATCGGTACTGTCAATATCATTGCGGGCGATAGTGTTATGGGCGATAAGGTCGGCGATACAATCACCGTCGGCAATATCACGGATAGCAGTGGTATCGCCATTGGCACAGGCGCAAAATCCATCGACAGAGGGAGCGCATTCTCAACCATCGCGGAATCCGTTTCTGGAGACAATTTGGAACTCTATGTCCCTATGCACCTGCTTTCCTTGGAGAACATCGGCGAAGGTAGCCACCTCGATCCAGGAATTGCCGATCAGCTCAAGCAGTTGATCGAGCAGTTGAATATCGGACTGCAACGCTATGCCGATCTTGAGCCTGCCATAGTCGCCGAGATTGTTATATTGATCAAGCGTGCAGTTGTTGAGGCGACCAGGCCAGATCCAGATATTGCGGAGGTCGCCTATCATCTCGAACGTTTGAGGATTGCGGCGACCAAGAGTTGGCAGCATATTCCAAGTATGCAGCCGATCATCATCCAGCTTATTGATCACCTCCGCACAATCATAGGTCTGTAGCAGTGAGAGCAGCACCTGAAGGGTTGTGGCGACGGCTCATTTTGTATGGGCGTGAGGTTACTGGCATCATACCGAATAATTGGGCTGTGCCTGCTCTGGGGTTGGTGGGTTTATACCCTAATGCGAGCAGCACAGGCCATGCGCCAACAACTATTGCAGCATTCGGGCACTGCGGAAACTCGTGAGGGAGCAGCACTAACACACGGATGACAAAAGTACTACAGACGCCCCTATGGCCCATATGTATACTACACCTATCAATATCCTAACGAATGGTGGTGGGCAGTTATGCGAATGATGCGGCTCCTGGGTGTCTGCAGTTGCCTGCTGGCACTTCTGTCTGTACCCACAGCGAAGGCACAGTCGACCAACACATTCTCGTGCGATCTTGCCGAGATGATGCCTGATTGGATGCGGCTGTCGCCTATCGTACGTAAGCTACAGTTCGTCCAGACTCTCACTGTACCCGGAACCGAGAACTCATTTAACGTTCGGGTTTGCTCTTCGGGTGGCCGTGATGCCCCAGCTGAGCGCATTCTCAGCCATATTGGGCAATTCCTACCAACTGTTGCACATCGTGTCGGCTTGCACTATCTTGGTTCGCGTCAATGGACGATCATGATTGTTGAGCGTAACGAGATGCCGGAAAATATTCTTGGCCTGACGGGCACTGATATGGTATGGCTGCCTATTGATGTTGATGATTGGACGATTATTCATGAGTTGAGCCATTTCTGGGCGAACGATGATCACTTTATTGATCCCTGGATGTCCGAGGGCTATGCTGAGTATGTGACCGAACACATTGCTATTGAACGTGGCCTGCGACGCAATGATCTGACGCCGAATAGGATCTGCCTAAGCAAGCCGCTGGTAAGCTGGAACTATAATAATGGCCAAGCAGCTCGCTGTGGTTATGATGTAGGTGCCGCGGTCTTCCGTGATCTGGCTCAAGAAATCGGCTCTGATACAATGCGCGCAGCATTAGGCAGTACCAATGGTCAGATTAATAGTACAGGGATGTTACAGTTGTTAGAGCAGGCCAGCGGGAAGGATCTGTCAGAAATCATGCAACGATGGCGGGTCTTCCCTGACGATGTGAACGCCTGGTTTGACCAACGCCGTGCTGCCCGTGCCAGCCTAGCAGAAATCCAACAGTTGGCGAATGCACTGGGGTACCCACTTTCACCTGAATATGCGTCCCTCATACAGAATGGAGACTTTGCAGAAGCCTTGGAAGGCCTGGCCTATATCCAACCACGGCTGAAGCAGGCCAACACCATTCGCCAGAGCTGTACAAACCTCCAGTTGGCCTGTAGACCAGTATGGCAGCAGCCAGATCTCGACCAACTCACGAATGTACAGCAAATTTTGGATCTGTATCGCCCACTTGCGACTGACGCACAGATGCATGATCTGGCGATGCCAATGAGCCTACGCCAATCTGTTGAACTATTCGAACCAAATGTTGCTGCAGACCTTCGTATGGCAACGGAATTACTGAAACAGGGCATTGAGCTTGAGCAACTGTGTACGAACGCCCCAGCATGTCGTAACATCTGGCGCACCGATTGGTCGGCTGGGCTCTTCAATACAGTCGGCCAGAACCTCACGATGCTGCAATCGCTTGTCAATCAGGCGCTCCAAGTCGAACAAAAGTGTGCTACGGCCCGCGATGGATGCCACACAATCTGGCAGGCAGCATTGCAGGCAGGTGGCCCTAATCACATGAGAGATGTGCTGCAAGATATTCAGGGTTTGCTGGACTCTGGGCCTGTATTGAGTGAGCGCTGCGGCCCGTTTCAGCAAAACTGCGATGCAGCCTGGCGTACCCCACTGAGCCAGGGCGATCTACTCGCTGCCCAACAGGCATATGTGAATGTACACAATCTGCCGATAAAAGTTCGCGATCTCGAACCACGTTGCACTACCGCTGGCTGGACGTGTGAGGTTGGCTGGCGCGTGGCCTTGCAGAAAAGCGGGCTTCCGGCTGCACTTCAGGTGCTGGACAAAACCGATGCTGCGCTTGCACGGGTGCAGGTGGCGGCGGCTGGTGTGGACCGGAGCGAGCCAAATGGTTTCCTCGCATTGATTGAGCAAATAACGGGTCGATCTCCTGACTCACTCTTGAGGGATGCACACAATCACTTCAACAATGGCAATATCCAGGCCGCCGAGAGTTCGGCGAACCAGGCTCGGATGGTGCGCGAGAACACGATTTGGTGGTCTCTGGTTAGCCTGAGCATGCTCCTATTTATCGGTGTTGGTGCATTGATCACGCTGGTGATCCGCCACCCGCGCCCTATAAAGCAGATGCCTACTGCAATGGCAACATCAACGCTAGGCAGCGAGGATGAACTGCTGGCCCAATTGCTCAAACAATCTTCAGGTGACAACGTGACCAGGTGACAACGTGACCAGGGTTGTGGTTGCCAATCGTAGAGACGCAAAATCTTGCGTCTCTACCCCAACCACATCACCCTCCATCGCCGTGTCACCGTGTCAGGGTTTGCGTAAATATGTCGAATCGGCCCAACCCTCTATCGTGCCATAGCGCACTCGCACCCACACATGCCCATCACGGATTGGCCCCTGATCAAGCAATGTTACGGATACCCCAAGTGGCATACTGATCACGATTTCGCCATCTATGCCTGGCTCGCGGCGTAGATTCAGGACATCGGTGGTGATCAGCGTCTGTAGGCCAGCGACGGTTGGCAGTGGCGGAATGGCAGGTTCAGATGTCGCGGCAGTTGGGTTTTTTGCCCGATTCTCCGTCTGAACGAGTGCCATACCTGCCACACATGCGATGATCAGCAATAGTGCCATGGTCAGCGCCAAACCAGGGTTCAATCGTGCAGGTGGTTGCAGGGCTGGGGCAATCTTTGCTGTTGGTTTACTGGTTGAGCGGCTGGCCGGGGTACGTGATGCGGCAACTTTTGGTGAACCGGTAAGAGCTGGAGCTTCTGAGCGCTGCCTGGCAGGGCGCAGTGGCACAGGCGGCATGGGCATTGGTTCTTGTTTGAGCGATGGCGGCTCGGGCTGATATTCGGGGAAAAAGCCTAGCACAACATGGGCATAGCGCTCCAAACCGACCCGCTTGCCACGGAATCGCCCGCCGTGCGCCACCGATTGACGCTCGCGGTTCATGGTGCGAATGAGCGTGGCATCCTCGGCACTCAACCCACGATGCAGGCGCATCAGATCGATCAACTCGCCCCATTGCACGCGGCTCACATCTAGAACCCGAACCTGATCAAACTCCGGCACCTCGGGTGTAGTAGCCAGCAGATGGCGGAAGCGATCCTCAAGAGCACCGTGCATACTCGTCAGCGCAGCACCAAGCATATCCTGGTCGTCTGCTGCTTTGGCCAGCCGCTCCAAGCCTATATTCAGTTTTTCGATTCCTGCACTCATAGCCAACATTGTAGCGCATTGGTGGGAGTATAATGATGGCCGTAACTGTGTGACACAGTGACACGGTGCTTGATCAATGCAGTACCACCTTAATCATGGATATGTCAGCGTGTCACCCCTTCATCATGTCAGATGTCACGTATTAGTAAAGGAGAATAGCATGGCTCGTGGTCGCGATATTGGCATTGCCCTTGATGGTACTCCAGGGCCGCTCAACGCAATCACCGATATCACTGGTGTCGAGGTTGGGCACACAACCATTCTGCGTGGTAATGGGCCGCTCAATGTTAGTGAGGGGCCAGTTCGCACTGGTGTCACTGCCGTTCTCCCGCGTGGCAAAAGCTTCGCTCCCGTGTTCGCCGCCGGGTTCAGCCTGAATGGGAATGGCGAGATGACAGGCATGCATTGGGTTGAGGAATCGGGTTTTCTGGAGAGCCCGATCATGCTGACCAACACCCATAGTGTTGGGACGGTTCGCGACACAACAATTGCCTGGTTGAATGGGCATGGTCTGTATTCGCCAATTGAAGCCGATATCTTCTGGCATATGCCGGTTGTGGCCGAGACCTATGATGGCGTGCTGAGTGATATCAATGGGTTTCATGTGCGGCCGGGGCATGTTGTATCGGCGCTCAACAAAGCTGTTGGCGGGCCAGTCGCCGAGGGCTCAGTTGGCAGTGGCACCGGTATGATCTGCCATGGATTCAAGGGCGGCATCGGTACTGCATCACGGATCATGGAGATTGATGGGCAATTACTCACACTTGGCGCGTTTGTGCAGGCCAACCATGGCAAGCGTGCCGATCTCACGATTACAGGGATTCCGATTGGGCGTGAGATCGATGCACCACACAATCTGTTTAACAGGAACCCGACACGCGAGACTGGTTCGATTATTGTGATAGTAGCCACTGATGCGCCGCTGCTGCCCCATCAACTCAAGCGATTGGCGCGGCGGGTACCGATTGGCATTGGACGCGTAGGAGCCTATGGCGGCAATAGTTCCGGCGATCTGTTCATCGCCTTTTCGACAGCCAACCAACAAGCATTTCGCCGTTCTGGTACAGCCCAGGCCACATTCATACCAAATGATGAGCTCGACCAACTATTCGAAGCCGTTGTGCAATCAGTCGAGGAAGCAATACTGAATGCATTGATCGCTGCAACCGATATGACCGGGCGTGATGGCAATACCGTCTATGCCCTACCGCACGACAAAGTGCGTGTACTGTTGCAAAAATATAGGCGGCTGTAGAGACGCAAGGGCGGTAGACTACCATCTTGATAACGGGCGCTCATTTCTTGCCAACAAAGACAACTTGCAAATGTTATAATGAACTGGCAGGATGTTGCTCTATTCCTACTGAAGGGAGCGCATATGACCACAACGCTTGATCGCGTCCAACAACTCGCAAACCAGCTTTCTGCACTCGATCAGGTTCGCCTAATTGAATATCTTTCACGCCAGATCGCGCCAGTACTTACAGCCCAAGCTGTCGAGCGGAACGTTAATCCGAGCGATGATGCGTGGGCCAAACTTGCACGCCTTCGAGCGGAACTCGCAGGGCTACCAGCAGATCATTTGGCGAGTGAGCAACTGACGGAAGATCGTGCTGGTCGCCAGATTATGCTCGAAGGAACAAAGCGTGTACACACTTGATGCGAATATCTTTGTACGCGATCTCGATACCCGTGTTGACGCCAGCAGAAGCGCTGCTCACCTGACGCCTCCTGCTGCAGAACGTTGAGCACGAGAATTGCTATCGCACTGCCAGCCGATATGCATCGAGCGATAGGATTTGCACGCTGCCGCCCTCGGCGAACAATTCTACACCCTGGCTGGCGAGATCGGGGAAGATCTGGTTGGTGAGCACAGCTCGGCCACCATCGGCGAAGACCTCGACGGAGCTGCGATCCACGAGGATGTGCAGTTCCACGATTCCATTGCGCGGTGGCAGAGCAAGCACCTGTGGTGCCGCGAAACCAGGTACCTGCTGGCCAGAGTGGCTGCGGTCGATATACAGCATGCCTTTTGCCACATTGTACCCAACGGTCGTCTGCTCACTTGCGCCAACGCGCACCCGTAGGCCGAAGCGGCTCGCCGCAGTAGTATCATCGACAATGAAGCGGGCGACGAGATCCAGAGCATCGCCATGCAGATTGGCCAGAGGATTATTGCCGGGAGCCACAGTCAGCGTGCTCCAGTTGCCGAGGGGTATACGTGTCGCTAGCAATTCGGCAATCGGCTGCTGGAGCATCTGTATACCATGGGTA
>JBBQSD010000017.1:0-66730 GCA_038214135.1 Chloroflexales bacterium
GGTTGTTCTAACAGGAGCAGAAGCCAGAAGTCAGGAGTCAGAATGGCTGGCGCAGCCTGTTATTTGAAAGATATTAGTATTCGTAAGCTGTCAGCATTGCTGTGATGATTGAGCAGAACGCAGGGGCGCGATATATCGCGCCCGTACAATTAAGCCATTCCAGACTGCTAGATTGGGTTTGGATCGGGCTGTGAATCGGCATTTGGGGTTGGTTCTGGGGTGATGTTGGTATTCGAGGCGAGATCGGGGGTAGGTTCAGCATTTTGAATGGGTTCGGAACTTGGTTCAGTATTTGGGGTTGGCTCGGCAGGCGTTTCGGGTGTGATCGGGGTAGGTGGCAGGCGGCGCATATGGTTGATGATCAGGCCAATAATGCCGCCGAAGAACAGGAGCAGGCTGACGATCTGGGCGGTACGGAGGGCGGTTTCGCATTCGCCGCCAATGCCGTTTGTACACAGGCTATCGACACGCAGCCCTTCGATCCAGAAGCGCCCAAGGCCATACCAGATGGCATACAGAAGCGCCATGTCGCCGATGCGCAGGCGATCACGCAGGCGACGTTCGATCAGCATGAGGATGCCAAAGCCGCTGATATTCCAGATCGATTCGTAGAGGAAGGTGGGGTGGAACAGGGTGTTTGCTGGATATTGGATCATGTTGTCGAAGGGGGGCAGGCGATGCTGTGGATCGATGCGAACCCCAAACCCCAGGGTTGTCGGGCGGCCATAGGCTTCCTGGTTGAAGAAGTTGCCCCAGCGCCCGATGGCCTGGGCGATCAGAAACAGTGGCACGAGGATATCCAGCCATTCGAAAAATGGCAGACGATTGCGGCGGGTGTAGATCAGGGCGGCAATCAGGCCACCGATCAGCGCGCCATGGATGGCCAGGCCGCCATTGGCTGGGTTGATTGTGAATAACAGCGATTCATTGGCGAAGCGCGGCCATTCGAAGGCAACATAGTAGGCGCGGGCACCGGCGATCCCAAGCACCATGCCGAGCAGCAGGATGTTCCAGACGTGTTCGGGATCGTAGCCACGGCGTGCGGCGCGGCGGGTTCCAACCCAACCGGCCAGGAGAGCACCGCCAACGATCAGGACGCCATACCAGCGAACGGCCAATGGAATGCCATAGGCGTTGAGATCGAACAGATATGGCCCGGTGGGGGGATAGAGTTCCATGAATGTATGTACTCCTGCGGTTGTTGCAGTTGCGGCCTCGCATGGGCTACACCCATGTGGGGCGAGGCGGGTTGCATTGTACGTCGCGTTGATGGTTGCGTCAATCGTTTGAACGTTTGAACGCTTGAACGAACGATGAGAAATCGTCCGCAGATTTCGCAGATCTCGCAGATTGCCCGCTTCAACTCTTGAATGTTGGAGCATGGTACAATTGAGCTATGTCGATGTATCAAGAATATGCGCCCTTTTATGATGGCAGCGGGCAGATCCGCTTTGCGCTGCTGTTTGCCCAATATCTTTCTGATCTCCTAGCGCGGCATCCTGTCGATGGGCGGCGGGCGCTGGATTTGGCGTGTGGAACGGGCACGCTGGCGTTGACGCTGGCCGAGTGGGGCTATAGCGTTATTGGCGTTGATGCTGCGCCGATGATGCTGGCAATTGCGCGCAACCGAGCCAATAGTTCGGAGATGCCTGAGCGGTTGGCATTTGTGCAAGCTGACATGCGCGATCTGGTGAGCAGGCCACTGGATGGGTTAGATACTGCGTTTGATCTGATCACATGCACCTATGATAGTTTGAATTATCTGTTGAGCGATGCTGAACTAGCTGCATGTTTTGCTGGAGTGGCTGGGCTTCTGCGGCCTGGTGGCCTGTTTATTGCCGATATGAATACGCGGCATTTTCTTGAGCATGGCTGGGGTGAGTATGCGGTGATTGAGCGACGGGAGTTTGTGCTGATCTCACAGAGCCGTTTTGACCCGACGACCGACCGGCTGACGATGCTGTTGAGTGGCTTTGTTGGGACGGATGAGCATGGCTACCGGCGTTTTGATGAAACCCATATTGAGCAGGCCTATCCATTGGATCGCGTGGAGATGCTGTTACCACAAGCAGGATTATTGGTTGAGGCAGCCTATGAGTGCTTTACCTTTCGGCCAGCGGATGCACAAGCACAGCGGATTGCTTGGGTGGCGCGACGAAAGTGACGAGAATCGAGAATTCAGGAGTCAGGAGTCAGAATAAAGCCATCAGCAATCAGCTTTCAGCCGTCAGAAGTTCAAGCACAGTATAGAGATGCTCTGGTGGAGTATCTGAAGGCGGAATGCTGAACCAAGAACCAAGCGGAGTTTGAGGCGCAGCCTCAAGGAAACCCATACCAGATAATCGAAAGACACAGATATGTCCGTATTGCCACCACTTGAAGAAAAAGCCGCATATGTTGAGCGGATGTTTGCGCGGATTGCATCCAATTATGATCAGATCAATGGCGTGATGACATTTGGGCTTGATCAGGGATGGCGGCGCTATGCTGTCGGGCAGATTGCGCCGCCTGCTGGTGGGCGGGCGCTTGATGTTGGCACGGGAACCGGCGATTTTCTGCCGATGCTTGCTGCAAATAACGTGCAGGCAGTTGGCGCAGATTTCACGATTGCGATGATGCAGGCTGGTTTGCCCAAATTGGCGCAGGTATCGCGGGCTGCCTTTGTTGGCGGTGATGCGATGCAATTGCCGTTTCCTGATGAAACCTTTGATGCCATCACGACTGGCTTTACGATGCGGAATGTTGTGCATATCGAAACAGCCTTTCGTGAGATGTGGCGGGTGGCGCGCTCTGGTGGTGCGATGGCCTGCCTGGAGGTTGCACGGCCACGCAATCCATTGGTGCGATTGGGCCATCGGCTGTATTTTGAGGGAATTGTGCCGCGCCTTGCACAGGCGTTTGGCGGTGATGCACGGGCCTATACCTACCTGCCACAATCGGCGCGGGCCTTTCCGCCACCCGAGCAATTGGCAGAACTGATGCGTGCTGCTGGCTGGCGTGATGTACGCTACCGATTGCTTGGCATGGGCGCGGTGGCTGTGCATATTGGCTTCAAGCGCAACAGCCCTGCTGGCAGTGGCGTCTGAGCAGTAGATCTTGCAGCCATGAGCAAGCAGGAGGCGAGATAATGAGCTATAACAATGATCGAACAACCAGGCGGCTTGATGATGATGACGATGAGAATCGGCCAGCATCCGAGCGCCGCCCGCAGCGTGAAACACTGATCGACCGCCGTTTGCGGGTTTCTCGTGGTGAGCAGGTTCCCGATGACGACCACGATGATGATGACGATGATGAACCAGGCTATGCTCAACCACGCGGCATTCCAATGCCAGTGCCCATGGGCAGCGGCGGATGCACCCAAACATTGTTGTATACCCTGTTGGTGGGTATCACGATTGTGTTGGTTGCCCTGCTCGTCGGGCGGCAGACGATCGACAATCTGACGCGTGGGATCACCCAGGGCGTGCCAGAACAAGTGCGCCAGGTGATTGCGACGCCAACACCAACGGTTCGGGATCGCGGCGGCACAATCCTGCGTATCCAATCCCTGAACCGATTGGAGACACAGCGCTTCTCGGTGGAACGGGTTGTTGAGGCTGGATCGCAGACGGGCGATTGGCGTGATATTGTGCTGGGCGAGAAGCTGCTGTTGATTGCCAGTGGTGATGTGGTCGCTGGTGTTGATCTCAGCCGCCTGCGTGCCGATGATGTGAATATTTCCTCCGATGGCAAGAATATTACGATTAGGCTGCCGCCCTCCGAGATTTTTAGTGCTGCATTGAATAATGACCGAACGCGGGTGTATGACCGTGATACACGGCTGGGGACACGCCTGTTGGGTTCGCAGGATCCAACCCTAGAGACGCAGGCGCGCCAGGCTGCCGAGAGCGAAATTCTTAAAGCGGCCTGTGAGGGCGATGTGATGAAGCGGGCAGCGGATGAGGCCCAGCAATCGATGGAACGGTTTCTCAAATTGCTGGATTTCGAGTCGGTCACGGTGATCGTTCAGCCAGGGCCGTGTGTTGCGCCAAGTGCGGTGAAGACGCCGTAACGGAGAAGTCAGAAGTCAGAAGTCAGAATGCTGATAGCCATCAGCCGTCAGAACTAAGAACCAACAACCAAGAATAAACTGAACAAGCGAACAATACCGAAAACCAAGAACCAAGAACCAAGCGAACAAACGAACAAACGAACAAACGTTGCTTGATCGCAGCCGTGGCATTCCGTTTTACCCATCGTGTTCCAACGCGGTATCCGGTGTGGGCGAACACGCGCCGTGTGGCGAAGGGATCGTGGTGGCTTGATGCGAACGGCTTGGTATCGCCCTACGTTCGTTGGTTACGATGCTAACATTGCTCTGGCAGGTGGTTGCCAGCCGCGCACAGCAACATATGAAGGAACGCGGAGTGACCGGGACGCGTTGCCTATAGCATTCAGGATGCTCCGGTGATCAGTTCATTCAAAGGATGGAAATGTTATGGTGAGTGTATCGTTCGATCCCGAGGCCAAAACACTGTATTGGTATTTTACCGAGATCAGTTCTGGCAGCACTGCAACAGAGGGCGAGTGCGATGGGACGCTATGGCTTGATGATCAGGGCGAGATCATTGGGCTTGAACTCGAACTTGATGGGTCGGTTGCATTGACGGAACTCGAATTGGCGCTGGGGCACCCGCAGGTTCGTTTCGATCACGAGCAATTTCTGCTGACCATGACGATGTTGGATGAGGAGCCAGCCGGGTTTCAGCCATTGCACGATCCGGTTATTCTCGATTTCGATGAAGCTGGGCGATTGCAGGGATGCGAAATCAGTGCCGCCGAGACATTCGGGCTTGGGCTGCGGTTGGCGCGCCTGGCTCCCTTCACGATCACCCTTGATGAGGATGATACCCTGCCAACGTTCGTATCAGATGATGATGCAGATGACGAGGATGAGGAAGGCGGGGATGCAGATGATGAGGACGAGGGCGACGAGGGCGATCCGGTGCAGACGTTTATGCCGACGCCACTCTCCGATGCTGCCAGAATCGTTCCGGATGGCTATAAATCCGGATTTGTTGCTCTGGTTGGGCCACCAAATGCAGGCAAATCGACACTCTTGAACGCTATTCTTGGCCAGAAGGTGGCGATTGTTTCGCCGCGCCCACAAACAACCCGAACGGCTATTCGCGGTATTATTCACCGGCCAGATGCACAGATTATTTTCGTGGACACACCAGGCATTCACCAGCCACGCACCCGGCTGGGGAACTATATGGTCGATCAGGCGCGGCGGGCCATTCCCGATTCGGATGTGGTGTGTATGATCGTTGATATCACCCGCCCACCTGGCCGTTTGGATGAGAAGATTGCCGAGATGGTGCAACGCACCCGTGCGCCAAAACTGCTGGTGATGAACAAGGTCGATCAGCCCAACCCGGATGGTGCCCAGTATGTGGAAGGCTATCGGGCATTGGCTAACTGGGATATGGAGTTGGTCATTTCGGCACTCAAGAGGCTGGGGCTGGAAACGCTGATCGATGAAATTGTGGCGCGCTTACCAGTCGAGCGGCCAATGTATCCCGAGGATCAGGTGACGGACCAGAGCGAGCGGGAATTGGCGGCTGAGTTGGTTCGCGAGCAGGTGTTGCGTCTGACCCAGCAGGAAGTACCGCATGGCGTGGCGGTTGAGGTTGAGGAATGGGAGCAGCGCGAGGGCGCGACCTATATTCGCATGTCGATCTATGTGGAGAAGGATTCGCAGAAGGGTATTCTGATCGGGGCTGGCGGGCAGATGCTCAAGCAGATCGGCAGCCGCGCACGCCAGGGCATTGAAGCATCGCTAGAACAGACCGTGTTTCTCGATCTGTGGGTCAAAACTCGGGTGAACTGGCGTGATGATCCAAATGCACTGCACTGGCTTGGGTATAAGAATCAGAAATAGTATCAATTGAATGGAAGACAAGGGTATGGTCGATTATTCCCGTAAATGGTGGGCGCTGGCGGCTGTCGGAAGTGGCACCTTTATGGCAACTATCGATGGTTCGATTGTTAATATTGCGCTCAAGACAATCCAGGATTCATTCAAGGCCGAGTTCCATAGCGTTGAATGGGTTGTGCTGTGCTATTTGCTCACGATTGCCTGCCTGCTGCCGACCATGGGACGCTTGGGTGATATGTTTGGCAAGCGGCGCATCGCGCTTGGCGGATTTGCGATCTTCACGATTGGCTCGGCATTGTGTGGCCTGGCCTGGAATATTCAAACCCTGATTGCGGCGCGGGTGCTGCAGGGTGTTGGCGCAGCAATGTTGCAGGGTGTTAGTTCGGCGCTGCTTGTAATGGCATTTCCGGCGAGTGAGCGCGGCCAGGCGCTTGGCTATATCGGCTCAATTGTCGCAGCTGGAATCCTGGCCGGGCCAGTGCTAGGCGGGATCTTGTTGCGCTACACGACATGGCCGGTCATTTTCCTTGTGAATGTCCCGATTGGCCTTGCGGCGATTGCGCTTACGTTGCGGGCATTACCAGACGACCAGACGCGCAGTACGCAGCGTTTCGATATTGGTGGTGCGATTATTCTTGCTGGTGCCCTGTTGATGCTGCTGTATGCGCTCACCGAAGGGCAGGCCTGGGGCATTGGCGATTGGCGAACGATCACACTGATCATTGGGGGAATCATTGGCCTGATCGGATTTGTGTTCTGGGAGCAGCGCGCACCCGCACCAATGATCGATCTGAGCTTGTTTCGTAACCCTTCGTTCAGCCTGAGCCTGGTGGCCTCATTTGCCTCATTTGTGGCCCTTTCGTTCAACTTTCTGCTCATGCCCTATTATCTTCAGGAGGTGCTTGGATACGATCCACAGCGAACCGGGCTGACGCTGATTGCATCACCGATTGTGCTGGCCCTGATTTCACCCGTTAGTGGGCGCTTATCGGATCGCTTTGGGGCGCGCTGGCTTGGCGTGATTGGGCTGGCAATTTCTGCGAGTGGGTTACTGAGCATGGCAACCCTGACGCAGCAGAGCAGCCAATTTGATATCATTCTGCGATTGATGTGGCTGGGCCTTGGGATCGGGCTGTTCCAATCGCCAAATAATAGTATGACCATGGGTTCTGTACCACGTACAGCACTTGGTATTGCGGGAAGCCTGCTGGCAGTGATGCGAACACTCGGCCAAACAACCGGAATCGCCATCGCTGGCGCTGTCTGGGCAGTATTGGTGACATCGGCAGCTGGGCGGACATTTACGCCAATTACATCCGCACCCCCCGATGCACTCGTATATGGTATACATGGGGCCATGATGCTTGCAGCATTGCTTGCGGCATTGGGGATCCTACCGGCCCTGGCACGACCGGTGACGCCATCGGCGGGGCCACAAACTGCTCGCCCTGCCTGAACTAGTGGAAAGGATAGGGTTAAGTATCAGAAAGGTATCACCTGGTACTCCCGATCTCATGACGATTCACCTATGGACTCGCTCGTGAAAAGTTGTTATACTACGCAACAATCATTTAAATATACATCCGGTGCTGCCGGTACGCTTGAAGGGGGGTTCTGATGGAATTGATGGTTGCTGTAACGGTTGTTGTTGTGGCGATTGAGGCCCTCCGCAGGCTTTCGGCCCAGCGTGAACCGATCCGTGTTCCGGCACGAATTAATCGAAGCCGCCGCCGCCGCTAAAACGGATGAACTGAGTAACGCTGAGCGAGGACGAGTAATCCCGTCCTCGCTCTTCTTTTGTGCGAGCATATGACGAATACTCCTCAACATATCTATGATCTGGCGTTGCCTGAGCTTGAACAATTGCTTGGCACATGGGGCCAGCCAGCGTTCCGTGCCCGCCAGATCTACCGGCAGAGCTATGTTAACCTGGCCGATGATCCAACCAACATGACAGAGCTGCCGATAGCGCTGCGCCAACGATTGGCTGAACACCTGACATGGCATGACCTCGATCTTGTGCGCGTCCAAACCGATGACGATGGCCGAACACGCAAGGCTGTCTTTCGGATGCCTGGCGGCGAATTGATCGAAAGCGTGCTGATGGTCTACCCCGATCGGGCAACGGTGTGTGTTTCGACCCAGGCTGGCTGCGCGATGGGATGTGTGTTCTGTGCAACAGGCCGTTTGGGGTTGCTAAAGAATTTGACGCCCGGCCAGATTGTTGAGCAGGTGCTGTGGGCAGCTCGCGAACTGCGAATCCTGAATGATCCTCGCCACCCGGCGTTAACCAATATTGTGTTTATGGGCATGGGCGAGCCATTTGCCAATTATGATCGCTGGTGGCAATCCGTTGAGCGCTTGCATGATCCGCAGGGGTTCAATCTTGGTGCTCGCAACATGACGGTATCGACGGTTGGGCTGCCACAGGGCATTCGGCGGCTTGCCGCAGAACAGTTGCCAGTGAACTTGGCGATTTCGCTGCATGCGCCGGATGATACGTTGCGTAGTGAGATGATGCCCGTGAATCAGCGCTTCCCAATCGCTGATCTGATGACATCGGTGCGTGAGTATGTAGCCCAGACGAACCGGCGGGTATCGTTTGAATATGTGCTGTTGCAACATCGCAATGACGAGCCAGAGCAGGCAATTGCGCTTGCTGCGCTGCTTCGCGGCCAGAGCCACAAGGGTGGGCATGTCGGGCTGCCATTGCAGCTTGTCCATATTAATCTGATCCCCTGGAATCCCGTACCGGGCATGCCGCTTGGCCGTTCAGAATGGGAGCGCGTGCTGAACTTCCAGCGCGAGTTGCAATTCCATGGAATCGCCTGCACCGTGCGGGTTGAGCGTGGGATTGCAATTGCGGCGGCCTGTGGGCAGCTTGCTGGCGAACCAGTTACCATCTCGCTTCAGTAGAGCGCAACATTTCGATAGTATATTGCGTTCTATCTCATGTGCGTCCTGCGGACGCCATCGACACCACCGGGATGCAAATCTCGACCGTCCCTGGATACGGAGAACCACATGCCAACACTGTTTGCAATTATCGCCCCGTTTATCCGCCTGATCCGGCGCATTCTTGGCCTGATCTTTCTGTTTGTTGCGATCCTTGGTTTTATATTGCCGATCATTCCTGGTTGGCCATTTATTGTGCCAGCGGTGCTGTTACTTGGTCGGCGGGATCGCAGTTTACGCTGGTTGAATGTGTTGGTGCGCCGCAGCCTGCGCTTCCTACGCCATTCGCGAACACCCTGGGTGCGCCAGGCTGGTATACGCCTCTCAACTGAGTACACCCGTGGTCGGCGGGCGCTTATCCCAACAATCGATAAAGCAGAGCGCATGTTTCACTGGAACTGATCAACGCCATCGGGTGCCGAGAATGTGCGTTCAGCAGCCTAACACATAGCTCCTCACCTGAACACGCTACTGTACATAGGGCTGTGCGATTGCAGCGTGTCACCAAATACCCACCACATCAAAATCAGGAAGGTTAGGATCACGCTTGGCCCAGCGAATCGCCCAAGTTGTGTATACAGCCTGCGCATTGCCATACCGATCACATTATGGAAACCCGGCAGTAGGAGCGCGACAATGCAGCACATAAACAGAAACTCGATCATGCCGATCTCCATATCAATATTAGGGTAGCTTTTGCAACAGAAGCACGACGCTGATCACGAATACAGCAACGAATATGCCACCATGGGCATTGATGAGCGCTGCTGCTATTTCCACCACCATCCTGAGACCCATCGGAAAGATGATGATCAGACACATAGCGATCATGAGTAATTCAAGCATGGCGAGCTTCCTTCCCTGTTGATATGCCTCCAATCGTAGCGAACCACTCATCGCTATCTTGGGTGCCTCAATGACATAAATAGTAGCGCATAGCATCTATTCAGCTCAATGCTCTAGCAGGGAAGTTTCCTGGATGTGTGGGAGACCATAGGAGGACACATAACGGACATAGGCTATGAGGTACCAACTGATGGACATCATCTATTACTTCCCACCTCTATTACTGACCCCTATAGTAGGCACGTTTTTTATGCAGGAAAGGTGACGCACGGCTACTCCGTCCTTGTTGTGAAGCCATTTGGCAATGTCGAGTGCTTCACGAACATATCACAGAGGAGGAAGCAATGCGTCTCCATCACTCCATTCGCAGGCCATCCCGCAATGTCATGCTGCTGTTTCTGGCCGTGCTCGCCAGCCTTATTGGCGGGAGTATTCCAGTAGCGCGGGCAGCATCTGGTTCGGTTATTCTCGAAATCTCCCAGGCGCAGGCGATCGAGCATGGTTCCGATTATGGTGGCATTTTCCCCTGGGCCGCCCAACAGGATTTCTACCCCAAATTGGGCCTGAGCGACTTCGTGACTGCACCGGTTCTCAGCACTGGCCCGCAGATCGATCAGCGTGATCACACCATGTGGGATCCAGCATATTCGGTCACACGCACCTGGGCCGATGTTCGCGATCTGGCTGGTGGCGATGTTCAGGGTGTCGTCGAACTGTGGGATAAGGACGATATCGGCAGCGATGATCAATTCGACATTAACGCAGCTGCCGCGAATCGCGTCCTGCGCCTGCGCTTCGATGTCTGCTCACTGCGCTTCCGCCGCGCCGATGATCCAGCGGCCCGCACGTTTACTGGCAGTAGTTGGATGGACCAGGGTTCCGAGAGCGATCCAGGCCGCGTCCAGGTTCGGGTACGCACCGCCGATGGGCGCTCATTTCTGCCCAAGAATGTCGCAATTGCCGATGCAAGCCCGGTCCAGGCAGTATTCCACCCGAGCGCGATTGTCGATGGCAAAGCAACCGCTTTTATGGTTGAACTGAGCAGCTCGCATCCATCGTCGGTTGGTGCGAACGTAACAGTGACACTCAATGATGGCATGAGTGCAGCGACCGACAGCAAATCTGTTACGGTTCCACCCGAAGGACTACGCCTGTTCCTGTTCGATGGCACTGGCACTGCCGCGCCATTCATTCCCCACAAGCAGCCCAATCTGCGGCGGCTGAACTATACCGTGAGTATCGATGTGCCAGCCGATTCACAGTTCCCCGATCCAAGCGGGCCATTCCCGAATTGTGTGGCTGCTTCCGATAATGTGTTGAATGGCAGTTTGCCGGTTGTGATCACCGATAGCCCAACGACGCTGTATCTGCCCTGGGATTGGCGCGGAATTGGCGAAAGCACACCAGCTCGCCCGCCAACACTGGCCGATGCCAATGCGACATTTGTTGCCAATGAGCAATTTCGCAGGGCCACCTTCCCGATTGCCGATGTTCGTTCGGCGCTCGTGCCAGGCTTTGCTGTCAGCCCGCGCACAACCCTCGAACCAGCGATGTCGATTGTCGGATGGAGCGTTGCGGCCCATATTGCCGGGCTTGATCGGCTGGTGCTGATGCCACGCAATGGCTGGTTTGCGGAAAATGACGCAGCGCTAACCTTTGGCCACGGAGCGATTGGGATGTCGCTTGGCGAGTTTGCACCCCATGCCGTGATTTCCGAGCAAGGCTTTTCCGAAGCGGTGGTTCACGAACAGGGCCACACATTCCAACTGAGCCGCCGCCCGTGTAGCACCGGTGGGGTTGCGGAATTGCTGTTCGGGCTTGGCTGCCGCGATGAGTATACCCATGCTGCAAGCGATGGGCGGCCCTATAAGGCCAGCGGCTACGACGTGCTGGGTGCTGTCTACCCAACCGGCGCTGGTGGGGTGCCTGGCTCACGTGAGGTGCGCGATAGCACCAATTTTATGGATACGACTGGCGCACGCGATGGCAATCCCTATGATCGCTGGATCGATAATCTGAGCTATGATTGGCTGATTGGCCAATTGCGCAACCCACAGGACCCCGAGCTGATCAGCCTTTCCGGCTACATCCAGGTGCCGGGTGGCCTCGACAAACCGACCGGCAGCACGGTGAATGGCACGCTGCTGCCATCCTTCCGCTATATGGGCTTGCCGGATCGGCCAGAGGCAACACTCAATGATCCAGTGGGCAGTGGTGAGGGCCGCTTTGCACTGCGGATTATCACACCATCTGGCTTCCGGCTGTATAACTTCACGCCGGCATTCGATAGCGATGGCAATGATGCTGGCGAGCATGGCTTCTTCTCGTTTGCCATCCCATGGGATGCAGCAACAACCCGGATCGAGCTGATTGGCCCAGGCAAGACAGCCGATATTGGCCAACCACAAGGCAGCATTGTTGTGTTGGCATCACGCAATGTTTCGCCAAAAAGCCCAGGAATCGCTAATTTGCGGGCGAGTGTGACCAAAGCGCCAGCTGGAAACCTGCCCAGCGCCGCCATTCCATCGGCTGGTTCGCTGAATGGCATTCTGATTGGCTGGGATCAGGGCGATAGCGATACGCCAGCCAGTGATCTGAGTGCGATGGTATTCATTCTGCCGCCACGGCAACTTGGCACATTGGGTAATTCGGTTCAAGCCATTCCGCTGGCGATCAATCTGAAGGGTGGTTCATTCGAAATCTCGGCAGCCCAACTTGCCAGCCTGCCCGGCAACTATGGCGTGCGGATTGTCGTTTCGGATGGCGTTAACACAAGCACACTCGAGGCAGCCAATCTGTTTAATATTCGAAGTGAGGTGAACCTGCCATTCGTGACACGGTGACGACCTGATAGGGTGATGGGGTGACACGGTGAAAGATGTTTGATAAAAGCGATAATGCGCTGAGCAAGCATAGTCACCTAGTCACCCTGTCACCCAGTCAAAAAAGTCATGTTGTCACCTGGTCATTTGGCACTATCGCCTGGTAGATATTTAATATAGCGGATCAGCTCGCCCAGATAGCCAAGGCGCTCATACAGCGCACGGGCACGACTGTTGGTACGAAACACATGCAGAGTCATGCTACCAGCTCCACGCTCCCACACCGCCTGTTCGACAATATTGATCAGCGCCTTGCCGATACCTTGACCTTCCGCCCCATCGCCTACGACCAGAACTTCTAGATGCGCACTTGGCATATGGCTCAACAGTTCGGGGCGTAATTGCGCAATCGCGACGCCAAGAATCGCTTGGTTGCTACTTTCGGCCACATACACGAGGCACTGCGGTACAGCACCAGTGCTCCACCGTTGCAGGAGTTCTGCATCACCCTGCCACAGATCTTCGGGCGAACGCTGTGATGGAAGCTCAAATGCAGCTAAGCGAGGAAAAAGTACCAGGATAGGATCGACATCAGCGGCTGTCGCGACGCGAATATGATAGGTCATTGATTCAACCACCTCTCCTACACTCCATGCCCAATACAACCCACAACGGAGAGGGCCGTATAGCTATACGACCCAACAGCCTAACGACTCGAAATAGATATCTCATCGCGCGATTAGGTTAGAGAAACCTATGACTAATCGCACAATAGAATTCGACCTTGCTTGGCTCAGCATGGTATCATGATAGCATCATAGTATTGGGCAGCACAGCTTGGGTAAGATCAAACATGTGATCAATGATTCTGCACTTCGCTAATGTTCAAGAGAAGTTCATGCTCGTTCCCATCCAACGAATACGCTATTTCGCCCTGTTGGTTCTTCTGGCACTCTCCAGTGCCTGCCAGGCCGCGCCTGCACAGCCAACTGCCCTACCAGCGGCAACCATACTCGTGCAGCAGCCAAGTGCCGTGCCAACAGCTATGCTGACGGCTACGGTGCCTCCTACCGCGACGCTGGCCCCAAGCGCAACGCCAACACTCGTTCCAACCCTTACTGCAACTGCCACCTCTACACCTGTACCGACGCCAACCGCCACGCCGCCGACCGGGCCGGGTGGCCTGCCGTTCCCACTGAAAACCACTGCGCTTCAGTTTGGTGTGGCAGCGCATCTGTTCTACACCAGCCGCACACTACCGCTCAAGCGGGCCAATGAGGCTGGCTTTGGCTGGGTGCGCCAGCAGATCCATTGGAGCGACCAGGAAGGGCCAGCCGGGCATTATGCGTGGGGCGAATTGGATGCGGTGGTCAACGCCGTGCATGCATCCAAGCTGAACCTACTGCTCTCTGTGGTCAGCTCGCCGCGCTTCTATACCACCAATGGTGGCCATGGAATGCCGAATGATCCAGCCAAGCTGGGCAATTTTGTGGCTGCGCTGACCAAACATTACCAGGGTAAGGTTCAGGCGATTGAGATCTGGAATGAACAAAACCTGGCGGTCGAAAATGGCGGAAGGGTGGCGGTATCCGATGCTGGCCACTATGTCGAACTGTTGAAGGAGACCTACACCCGCATCAAGGCCGTTGATCCAAGCGTCTATGTACTCGCCGCGCCGCCATCATCAACTGGCATTACCAAGGCCAGTGTGGCGATCGATGATATGACCTATTACGAGGCCATGTATAGCTACAAGAATGGCCTGATCCGCGATTACTTCGATGCCCAGGCAGTACACCCAGGCGGCTCGGCCAACCCACCCGATACCATGTGGCCCGATAATCCCAGCCAGGCCAAGGGCTGGACGGATCACCCAACCTTTTACTTCCGGCATGTGGAAGATGTGCGTGCGCTGATGGAGCGCCATAATATGGCCGATCACCAGATCTGGATTACCGAGTTTGGCTGGGCCACCCACAACACCACGCCAGGGTTCGAGTTTGGCAAGCAGACCTCGTTTGAGCAACAGGCCGATTATATCGTTGGGGCGATGCGCCGAACCAAGCAGCAGTATCCGTGGGTGGGAGCCATGTTCCTGTGGAATTTGAACTTCGCGATCCTGCGCGCCCGCAGCGGCCAGCCACGCCACGAGCAGGCCTCATTTGGCATTCTCAACGCCGATGGCAGCCCGCGACCGGCGTTTCTGGCGATTCAGGCATATTTGGCACAACTGCGCTGATACACGATGACACGCTGAGGGGGTGACATCTGATACGGTGACAAGAGCTTGATCGAAGTTGTACAGCAACAATCCAGCACTGTCACCAAGTCACCTAGTCACCTGGTCACAAGCGGTCACCAGTCAAGTAGCTATTGGTGTAGCGTGGTATGATAAACACCAGCGCTTTATACATATAACAAGCTATACAATGCAATCCCAGCAGTATAGGTACGATAGCCTCCCAACGATGTTGCCTGCAGCGCGGCTCTTGCACGCAGCAGCATTGAATCGTGCTGCTGATTTACTAGCCATAGCGGGAATACGGCGGCGTATGGTTGGTAATGCACATGCACTTGGTGTTCAACTTGCACTTCAGCGGATTGGGCACACAGGCGATCAGGCCTTGGCTGAGTGGCTTAGGAAGGAGACAAGTGTGAGTGATACATCTGCTGACTTTCTGCTGGTCGCCGCTCGTGCTGCGACAATTTGCACCGATCTTGGCATTCCGTATTTGATTGGCGGTGGTGTCGCTTCTACAGTCCATGGCGAGTTTCGCACAACCCGCGATATTGATCTGATCATTTTGTTACCGCGGCCGCGTGATACAGAGCGCTTTGCTTTAGCTCTGGAAATTGAGTTTGCCCTGCATACTCCAGATGTTGCTCAAGCCCAGCAGCAGACCCAGGATGCAGCCCATGATCGAGCGCGCCGTGGCAGTTTTTCGGCCTATGATCGCGTAAGTGGTTATCGACTTGATGTACATATGAGTGGATTAACACCATTTGATCAAAGCCAGTTTGATCGAGCGATCCCGATCACTATTCCTGAGCTTGGTGCCATTCTTATGATTGCCAGCGCAGAGGATACCATTCTTACCAAGTTGGAATGGTATGCAATCACCCCCAGCGATCGCCAGTGGGATGATGTCCAAACAATTCTACGAATCCAGGGTGATGCACTTAACCAAGCGTATCTGAAACACTGGGCTGTACAGCTTGGTGTGGATGAGTTGTGGGAAGTAGCTCGGCTTCATCGAACAGCGCCTCATCATACTCAATCGCCTGCATCAATACCAGAGATTGATCCACGTCAGACACACCTGGATCTTTAAAGTAGGGTGCAGCAGCAGATCAACTAAGTCATCCCCTCACCTCATCATCTCGTCAAAAAGGTTCCCCTTTTTAGTGGTACGATAGTGCCAACACTGAAGTAAGTTTCAATTCAGGAGTATCATCATGGCTGCGACGTTCACGCTGAGTGCGTTTGGCGATGAGATCGCCGATGATCTTGCCGAACAACTTGATCTGCTGGCCGAGGAAGGGGTTCATCACCTCGAACTGCGTGGCGTATGGGGCAAGAATGTGCTTGATCTGAGCGCAGCGGAATTGCGTCAGGCGCGGGCAATGCTGGATGAACGGGGCTTTGGCGTATCGGCGATTGCCAGCCCAATCGGCAAATCACGCCTTGATCAGCCGCGATCCTTTGAGCTTGAACGCCTGGAGCGAGCCACCATTGCCGCTGCGGTGCTTGGAACCGAGAAGATCCGCATCTTCTCATTCTATTATGCTGGCCCGCCAGAGAGTGTTCGTGATGAGGTGCTGTTCCGCATGGCCCAACTGACTGAACGAGCCGAACGATCTGGGCTGACCCTTGTTCATGAGAATGAAAAGGATATCTATGGCGATCTGCCGAGCCGCTGCCAGGATATGATCAGCTCAATTGGATCGCCAGCCCTGCGGATGGCCTTCGATCCAGCCAATTTCGTGCAGTGTGGTGTCCAGCCATTCAGCGATGCCTGGCCGCTGCTGGCCGATCTGACAACCCATGTTCATATTAAGGATGCCGTGTTCAGTGATGGTTCCGTCCGCCCGGCTGGCCAGGGCGATGGCGCAATCGCCGAGTTGCTGGCCGATCTGAACAAACGCGATTATATCGGCTTCCTAACACTCGAACCGCATCTTAAGGTTGCCGGGCATTCCAGTGGGTTCAGTGGTGCCGATGGTATGCGGCTGGCAATTCATGCGCTGCGGGGGTTACTGTCGTAGTATTCAGGAGTCAGAAGCGATCAGCAACAAATGAACAACGGAACAATAACGCCTCCAGATTCGCTTGTTCGCTTGTTCTCTAGCACTCTTGCTCTATCGGCTATCGGCTATCGGCTATTTTCACCGAAAGGCAACACCATGATTCAGGTTCCACCAATCCGCCCGCCCTATCCGGCTGAATTTCCGCCGCTTGTGCCGGTTCGCCAGCGGCTTTCCACCCAGCGCGAGGCCGATATTCGCGCTGCCGTTGAGCGTGAATTGGCCCATCTGCCGCTTCTGGCGGCCCTCGCCCCTGGTGCACGTGTCGCGGTTACTGCTGGAAGCCGTGGAATCGCCAAGATTGCCGAGGTTGTGGCTGCTTCGGTTGCCGCCCTGCGCGACCGTGGGTTCGATCCATTTGTCATTCCGGCAATGGGTAGCCATGGCGGTGCAACTGCCGAGGGCCAGCGGGCTGTATTGACCGATCTGGGTGTGACGGAGCAGTTCGTTCGTGCGCCAATCCTGGCCACCATGGAAACTGTCGAACTGGGCCGTATTGATGATGGTACGCCAGTATTGATGGATCGCTATGCCGCTGCCGCCGATGGAATCCTGCTGATCAATCGGGTCAAACCGCATACCGACTTTCAGGGCGCAATCGAAAGCGGCCTGGCCAAGATCTGTGCTGTCGGCCTCGGCAAGCGTGATGGCGCGGTTGCTATGCATAGTGCTGGCCCGAATGGCCTGCGCGACCGTATTCCGCAGGTGGCGCGGATCGCAATGGGGGCGCGGCCCGTGTTGGGTGGTTTGGCGATCATCGAGAACCCGCATGAGGATATTGCCGAAATTGCGGGACTGCCACCAGGCGAGATCGGCGCTGCTGGCGAACAGGCCCTGCTCGACAGAGCCAGGGTATTGCGGCCAACTCTGCCGTTCGATACAATTGATCTGCTGATCATCGACGAGATGGGCAAGGATGTCAGCGGTACCGGCATGGATACCGGCGTAATCGGGCGCATGCATATTCCTGGCGTTCCAGAACCAGCCAAGCCGCTGATCCATTGTATTGTGGTATTGTCGCTGACAGCTGGATCGCATGGCAATGCGGCAGGAATCGGCCTGGCCGATGTCGTCTCGGCGCGTTTGGCCGGTGCCGTCGATTGGTATGCAACCTGGACCAACGCAATGACATCTGGCGTGCTTGGGCCTGGCCGGGCGCGGTTGCCAATTGTTGGCCCATCGGATCGTGAAGCGGCGCTGCTTGGGCGGCTGATGTGTGGCGTGCCACTCGATGCACCAGTGCGGGTTGCGCGGATTATCAGCACCAAGCATCTTGGCGAGATGTTCGTTTCGGAGGCGCTTCTAGCAGAAACCGATGTCGCCCTTGAGCGGCTTGGCCCGCCAGTTGCAATCAGCTTCGATGGTGAGTCGTAGGGCTAAGAAAATCGTTCGTAAGCTGTAAGATTTGAGTGAACAAAGCAACTACGGGGAGACGTATAGTACATGTAGGAATACAAAAACGCTGTAGCACCTCACCCGCCCTGCGGGCACCCCTCTCTGTGCGGAGAGGGGCCAATGGTGAGGTGAGCTTCGGCCTATGAGGAGAAGAGCAATGTCGGCCAATTCAATCAGTTTCGGTATATCGATGGAAGTCGATGCGCCGATCAAACGGCTCTGGCCGCTGCTCTCCGATACCGACCGGGTCAACCGACTGCTTGGCATCCCTGCCTCCGAACAGATCACCCCCAGCGAGGATCTGTCGCGAACGATCAGCGGGCATTTTCTTGGCATTCCAGTCACATGGCGCGAATATCCATTTGAATGGGCCTATGAACAGTGGTTCGAGGTGACGCGCCTGTTCGAGAACCCGTTTCCTGTCGAGCGATTGGTAACCCGCACCGTGTTTGTGCCGCTGGCCAATGGCGCAACCCGCATTATGGTGATGGTCGAACAGACGGCCCGCAATTTGTTGGGCGGGCGGCCAGCGCGGCTGTTTATTGAACAGAAGTTCCTGCGCGACATGCGGCGCGTCTATGGCATACTCGGCCAGATTGCTGCCGATACAAGCACATACACGCCACCGCCACCATTGCATGCGCCAACCGTTAACACCGAACGCCTGGAACGCGCGGCCCAGCGTGTTCGTGCGGCTGGCGTCCGAGAAACGCTGATTGATCGATTAACCAATCATCTGAAGACAACCGATGATCCCGATGTGTTGAAGATGCGGCCATTCCTGCTGGCTGATCGCTGGGGCGAGCCACGCCTGGAGGTACTGCGCGCATTTCTGTATGCGACACGCAGTGGCATGCTCGATCTGGAATGGGATATCATCTGCCCAAGCTGCCGTGGTGTCAGTGTTCGCAATAATCGCCTAGCGGATCTGACTGGCGAAGCCCACTGCCCATCCTGCCAGATCCGCTATGATGTCGATTTCGAGGAATCAGTCGAACTACGCTTCAGTGTCAGCCACGATATCCGGGCAGCCGATGACGCGACCTTCTGTGCCAGTGGCCCAGCCAATACGCGCCATATTCTGGCCCAACTGTGGCTTGAACCAGGCCAAACCCGCGAAGTTCGCTTGCGGCTTGTGCCAGGCCAGTATCGAGTGCGTAGCCGCCAGATTGCCAGCCGTGCTGTGGTAAGAGTCAGCATCGATGCCCATGATCATGAAGCGGTGATCGACATTACCGATGATAGTATTCATGCATCGGCAGTACCATTGAAGCCCGGCGATGCCCATATCACAATCCAGAATAGTTCAGCGCAACGCACACTGTTGATCTTCGAGGAAACTGCCTGGAATTTGCAGGCCGCCAGCGCAGCGCTCGTTACCGCGCTGAATGATTTCCGCCAACTGTTTTCTTCCGAGGTACTCGCGCCAGGGCTTGGCATTGCCATTCGCAACCTGACGTTTCTGTTCAGTGATCTGAAGGATTCGACACAGATCTACGATACAATTGGCGATTCACCAGCCTATGCCAGGGTACGCGATCATTTCGATATCATGCGATCAATCATTGGCATCAATCACGGGGCACTGGTCAAGACCATCGGCGATGCTGTTATGGCCGTTTTCCGATCCAGTGAGGATGCTGTCGAGGCAGCCATTCAGATCCAGAATGAATTTAATGGTGGCCCGATTGCTCAACTCAACCCGACACTATGCGTCAAATTGGGCTTGCACGTCGGGCCGTGTATCGCCGTAAATGCCAATGAACTGCTGGATTATTTCGGCTCGACAGTCAATATCGCTGCACGAGTCCAGAGTGAAAGTGTCGGCGGCGATATTGTTGTCACCGAGGCAATTCTGGAAGACCCATCGGTACAGCGCATCCTCACCCGTGAGCATATGATAATTGAGCAGTTTGAGCGCTCACTCAAGGGCTTTAGCCGCCCCTTCACCCTGGCCCGCCTATGGGCCGAGGCGCATGCTATTGCGCCTGCACAACCTGCTGGATGAACCATGCGCCCTGAATCCGCAGGCTGATGATCTTTTACACATGAATTCGGGTATTGTCATACGCATCATGCCCCGCAGGCTGAAGCCTGCGGCTAAGGCTCATCGTCGCCTTGCCCTCCCCTTGCCGCAGGCTGAAGCCTGCGGATGGATGATCTTATTTGAGCTAGCGTAGGAGCAGTTGATGTCTCAGCCATCAGATGACACGCAGGCCAATCGATTACGAGTGCTTACCTGCCCATCGTGTGGCGCAGCACTGCCTGGGAGTAATGGCCGGGTTGAATGTGCCTATTGTGGCACCGTGATTGAGTTCCGCAAAAATGCATCCGGCAGCTTGCGAACAGGTAATCAGAAGCCTGCGTACAACCCTGTACCAGGTACACTCCCAGGATTACGTGCGGCCAAAATCGGCGGTTGTGTGGCCATAGGAGGCGGCCTGATCGTCATTCTTATACTTGGCATCATTGGGGTAGTAACCTGGACAACAACACGCCGTTCTGATGTTAATTTCCTGGATGTGCCACAACCAACTAGTGGTGTTGCGAGCACAGCAGAAGTGCCAGCACTGAATGGCGTTGATCTTTCTTCAACCAAGAAGCTGCTGGCATTACCGCTTGGCGATGTGCCCAACGGAACTCAACCACATAGTATTGTGCTGGTTCGTAGTCAGGATGATCAGAAGTACCATCTGGCGCTGCTTGATCTCGCCAAACAACAGCGGCTGTGGATCGGCCCGCCACTGAGCGATGATGCCTATGGCTATGGGCAGCTTGCCGCATCCTCTAATACAATTGCCTTTAGCGATGATCGCAGCCTGCGCGGATTTTCGCTACGCGATGGCACGCAGCTCTGGTCCGCCCAACTCAGTGATCGAATCTGCGATAGCTGTCTGCTGATCATCAAGAATACGGCTATCGCCCTGAGCATCGATAATATGCTCACCGGTGTCGATCTCGCCAGCGGCGAACGGCTGTGGAATCTCGATCTCGGGAAATATGCCGGGCGGCAGTTACTCTCGGTTGGTGAACAGATCATCGTGTTTGATCGAGATGCCGATTCACACGGCCAGGTGAGCCTGCTCGATCCCACTTCTGGCAAGGCCGTCAGCCACTTTACGCCAGCATGTTCTGGCAAGACCTTTCCAGACGATCTGATCTATATGAATTCGAGCGACCTCCACTGGCTCAACCCCGATACGCAGACGCTTATTCTCGTTTCTTCCTCGATAGACACATGCTTCCATTCCTATGATCTCAGCACTGGCAACCAGCACTGGCAAACCGTTCTGGAAAGCAGGCCGAACCTTCGCGATGGCACATTCATCGCACAGGGTAGCGAATTGTTGATCGGCGATGCCAACCAGATCATGGCAATCAACCAGGCCAATGGTGAGATCAGAGTTGCCTTTACCAATGAAGATTATACATTCCAGCCGTTGATGGTTCACGATGGCATACTGGCGACGATTGCGGTGAAGCAGCGCGGCAGCCAACGCATTGAACTATGGGGTGTCGATCCGCAAAGTGGCAAACGGCTGTGGCGGCGCGAGTTTGCCGGTGATGGCAAGATGTTCGAGCCACCATATCAGGCCTATGGAACACTTGGCGATACCGATCAGATCTGGACACTCGCGGGCACATCGGCAGGGCCGGTGGTGATCACCCTGACTGCCAAACCGCACCGCTATACCTTTGAACTGCTCGACGCCAAAAGCGGCCAGGTTGCCGCCACAAAAACCCTCGATCTGCCAGCATCCGATACAATCTGGGTGCCGAATGTCGTCACCAGAATTGGCGATCTGCTCTATATTGATGATCAATCGCATCTGGTTGGGATCGATGTTGTGCAGGGTGTGGTCGCCTATCAGGGGCCGTAGCCGCTGTGTGCGGCAGTAGGTGGCATTTGTTATTGGTGGGCGGACACATAGGTAGGTCCGCGCCCTACACGGGGTTCTCGGTTCGGGGTTCTCGGTATTCTGACTCCTGACTCCTGAATACTCGGTTCTACAAAAGGATATATATGGCCCCAGATACTCCGCAACCGCATACACCGCAGGCGCTTGATTGCCCTGCTTGTGGGGCTGCATTGCCCAATGGCCAGAGTCGTGTTGAATGTTCGTACTGTGGGACGATAGTGCAGATCGATCCGCCGCAGCCACGCGAAGCGCGCCCCAAACCCGGCCAACCATCAGATGGCGTGTCGTGGAGCAGGCCAACTGTTACGATCATCCAATCGCGCAATCGGCCTGTTCAGCAGAAGCAATCATCTGGCTGCGTTTCGCTGCTGGTTGTGTTTGGTGTGGTTGCCGCGTTTGTTGTTGCGCTGTATGCCTTCCAGCGAACAACTGGTGCGAATCTGCTCAATCCTGCAACACTGTTTCAGCCACGGTTGTCTGCCTCGCGCTCAATGGTGATTCTGACGCCGGATCGCTCCATGCCCCAGATCGTGATGCGCGTTAATGGCGGCGAGGAGCATGCGAATCGGCTGGTTCTGCTCGATCTCGCCACCAAGGAGCGAATCTGGGTTGGCCCGGCACTAACCAAAGATGCCGTATCGGGTGAAATTGCCGTCTCCGATGATACCATCGTCTTTTCCGATGATCGCACGCTGATTGGGTTTTCTCGCGCTGCGTGCCAAGCCATATCGCTACACACTCACAACCCTCAATGCCAAAACGGGCCAGGCCCTTGAGACAAAGACAATCGACCGCCCAGATCAAAAAACCGTGTGGGTGCCGGATCAGGCCGCTCGCCAGAATCATCTGCTGTATCTCGTCGCAAGCACAAAATTGCTGGTGCTCGATCTTACCAATGGAACGGTGGTCTATGAGGGGCCATAGCTATTTCCGCAACCGAAACACCAACGCATACGCATCCTCGCGTACCAACTCAACCGGCAGCCCATCAACATCGGGTGCCTGGCCGATCAGAAAGACGGGCCTTTCACGATAGCGCCGCGCTATCCGTGGCCCCCAGGCATCATCGGATGGCTCGACAACATCGACCCACACATCTGGCCGTTGGTGCTCAACCAGCCGCAGATACTGGAAGACCATACCCTGTTCCCAATGGGCAATCAGCACCGCATTCGGCGGCAGTTCAGCCAGCACCGCCTCGCCAAACGTGCGATACAGCGTCAGATGGCGCTTGCTGGCATATTCCACGCGAGTATCGGCCCAGGCAACACTCGCTCCAAGCAGTAGCACAAACACCAACCAGCTTGCCGCCAATGCAGGAACACGGCGAGGTGTTGCTCCAAACAATCGCTGGAATAATCGTTCGCCCCCTGCAATCAGTGCCTGCGCGCCAAACGCTACCCATAACGCCAGCGGCAGCAGCATCGGCAGCGTGAAGATCGGCGCATCCTCAACCGCAGGCCCAAGCAACAGCAGGTAGCTAGTTGTTGCGATCAATACCCAGATTGTGACCAACCAAACCCCACGCAGCCGCCGAAACAGTACCACACCCCCAACCAGCGCCAACACTAGGCCGATTGCCCCAAACTCGAAGTTTGCGCGCTCCCACAGCATACCCAGCGTTGCCAGTGCATCACTGGATGTTGGCATGCGAAAAATACCACGCCGCACCGAACCGCCAGTCAGCAGATCGAACACCTCTGGCCATGCCATTGGCGCACCCCAGAAATAGTGCCTCGGCAGCCCATAATCGATCCCCTGGAATGGCCCATAGCGCGCAAACTGAACCAGGGGGTACAGCCAGGGCGTGCAGCCAGCCAGAAACCCAAGCACAAGCGCCAGCCCCTCTCCCCCTGCCCCCCTCTCCCACGCCAGGGCGAGGGGGAAGTGTCCCGTAAAGAATCCTCTGCGCCTCTCGGGACCTGTAGCGGAGGGATTACGAAGAACTTGGAGATGGCGTAAAGGGAAGATGGTAAGCAGCGCCCAGATCGCAAACGGAGGCAAGGCAGTAATCGCAAACAACCCATGATGGGTAAACCCAAGCCCTGCAATAAACGCAGGTAGCGCATAACCAATAGCCGATAGCCGATAGCCGATAGCCGATAGCCGAGAACTACAGAACTGCAGAACTGCAGAACTACGCACCGAGAACCAAGAACCGATTAGCGTTTTCTCGCGATGTTGCGGTATCAATTGTTTGGCAACAACCTGTACGGGCGGTTCGCGAACCGACCCTATGCTGTATCTCCTGACGCCTAACTTCTCGCGGCTGATAGCTGATGGCTGATGGCTAACAACATACCCCAACACAACCATCAACAGGGCCAGCAGCGCATACACTTCCGCGACTGTCGCAGCATTCCATAGCCCAGGCGTCACACCCAGTGCAATTGTGCCAATCAGGGCTGCCCGCCGCGAAACGCCAAGCCGCAACGCCAGCGCACAGAACATGCCCACCGCCAGCGCAGCACAGCCTGCCGTAACGAATGTCACCCGCCATGCCAGATCGCCAAACGGCACAAGTATCGTTGCCAGATAGCCAAGCAGCGTATACAGTGGGTAGGTTGTCGGATGTGCGACACCAAGGGTTGCCGCAGCCAGCTGGAATTCTGCCGAATCACCAGAGAGAACACTCGGTGCAGAAGTGCGGGTATAGATTGCAAGGAAAGCCAGAGTGATGAGAATAACCAGGTGACGGGGTGAACCCTGAGCGGATGACGGGGTGACGGGGTGACGATTGTTCATGCTAAAGCTGGTTCCTCTTAATCGGGCATTGCTCATCCATCCGCAGGCTGAAGCCTGCGGCAAGGGGACGCTGAACCTTAGCCCCACAGGCTTCAGCCTGCGGGGCATGGTGCGGATGATGTATATCCGATTCTAAATGTAAAAGATCATCAGCCCGCAGATAGCGATGTGGTCAATCTTCATCAGTAGAGGGAGAAGGAGTACAAGGTGATTGAAGTTAATCAAAGGAGGGCGCAGCAGCCTGGCATTAGCAAGCGCGTCTCAAGAGCTATGCTGCTACGCCCCTACATCGCCGTTCAGGGTTCACCCAGTCACCAAGTCACGATCTACCCTCCATCGCTTTGCGTAATGCTGCCGCGAGCGGGCTTTCCTCCTCCTCATCGCTGCTGGCATCACTGGAACTGAAGGTATGTCGTTCGAGTTCTGGCTCTTCCTGCTCAAACTCCTCATCATCTTCGGTATCCCATTCGAGATGCAGGTTTTCGGCACCTGATAGCGCAATAATATCATCGACACTAAAACGCAGAATACAAATAACACGGTGATCTGGGTCGCGCTCGTCGAGTGAGTCGATCAGCTTGAAATCCTCGGCGGTGGCCAGGACCTCATCCAGGGTTGGCAATGGCGGTGGTGGATCGCTATCGGGGTACCTGGCCCCAATCAATGCCGCCTGTTCCAACGCTTCCTGTGGTGTTTTTGGGATACCGGTATCAACAAGCATAATAGTAATGTACACCCGCGCAAACAATGGCCCGAGAATCGCACGCGTGTCGCTCAATTGGCGGCGGGCACGGTATAGGCTGGTGGCCTTCTGGCTGGCCTTCATCTCATAGACATGCAGGGTTTTCGGCTCCGGAATCGAAACTGCGTCGAGTTCACGATATTTTTTTATTGCCGAATTGCCGCGATGCTCCAGATACTCAACAATCCGCCGATCCGTGAGTGGAATGCGTTCGCCAAGCCAACCACGCAGCGCAATCTCGGCCTCGCCACCAAATAGATCGCGAGCACGCGGTGGCCGGATCGCTTTATGGTTCTGGCGCGATAACATAATCTGGGACAAGAAGGCCCGATATTGGCGATCCTGGTCATCAATCAGCCGTGGCCGAGAAAAGCGTGGAGCCATGTCACTTCTCCATTGATAGCATGGTCGATAGGACTATTGTACCATCAGACATACGTGAGGGTAGGAGCGGTTCGCCTGAGGATACGGAGATAGAACACCAACGCAGGCGAGAGCAATAGCCCGGAAGCGAGCATTGCTGCGCGCAACGAGACCAGCGTCCCGATTGCGCCAACCGCTGGCCCACCAATCGTCTGGCCAAACGCATTGGTCATGCTACGGAGTGAAAGCACCGTCGCACGTGATCGTGAGTCGATCCGTGGCGCGATGATGGCTTGATCGAGCGGGCCAATCACCGTTCCTGCCATGCTGTTGAGCAGTAACGCACCAACGGCGAATTCGAAGCGCGTGGCAAGTCCAAACAGAATGAGTGTGATAATATAGGCAGCCTGGGCAAACAACAGCGCATGTCCAGCAGTACGTTTATTGGTGATATCGACAAAGCGGCCAAACAGTTCGGCGGTGATGATGCCAACCAACTGGCTGCCAATGCTGATCACACCAAACCACACCACCGGCGCGAGTCCAAACAGCACCGGGAAACTGAAATTCGCCAGCAGATGGGCCTCCTGCAAGCGATGAAATCCTTCCAGCGCCAGCCCGACAAACAGGCTCACACCAAGCATACTCGGTAACACCGAACTTCTGCGTACTGTTCCAATGCCATCGTGCAATGTGGCTGCCAGATCACGCAATGGTGACTGAACGCTGCGTGGCGCTGGCCGAAAGCCGGTCTCTGCCATCACCAGAATGAGTAGTGCCGCCAGACCAAGCTGAACGATGCCGCCAAGGATTACTGGCAGTGGCAGCCAAATGCCCGCCAGAATCGCACTGATACCAGCACCAACGATTCCACATGTCTGCCCAACTTGCGCTGCGCGTAACATGATTGGCCCAATATGCTCGGGGCCAACCTCATCGGTAAGCCAGGCGTCAAGTGCGCCACTCACGAATGTATACCCAAAGCCCCACAGTGCCGATCCCAACAGAATCGCCCAAATGAATGGCAGACCGCCCTGGAAGAGCGTCGCTGCACCCATAATCCCCGTGCCGATAATCACCGAAAGACGCCGACTGTAGGTGTCGGCGACCACGCCGGTTGGCAATTCGAATATCATGGTTGTGAGTTCAATGACCGTACCAACCAGCACGAGTTGAAATGGATTCATACCAACCATTGTCACGAAATAGATGGCAGCGGTGGTATACGCAAGAGCACCAGCCAATGCGCCACCACCGCTCAGCATGAGATAGACCGTCGAAGCCGAGAGTCGCTGCATCTATATGCCTCCCGTTTTGTGGCCGAGTAACGTAAAACTCTTAGCGTCTGACTGTGCGGGTGCAAAGCTAAAGTCACTATACGCCTGAATATCAACAAACCCGGCTTGTGCAAACAGCGCCTCAGCCTGAGCCCGATTGTACGAACGCGTGGCTTGTGTGCGTTGGTGCCGTTCCTCGGCGATCACCACGCCATCTTGAACGACTTGGTAGCGATCTTCGGTATCCTCACACTCGCTTACTGGGTCAAAGCGCGAGTATATAAAGCGCTTGACGGTTGCACCATCCTCTGGGCGAACCGCCGAGATTTCCCATGTTAATTCGAGTGGATCATCAGCGCTCCGCAATGAGAATAAGGGTGCGACAACGACTCCGCCTGGTTGCAGATGGTCATAGATTCGCTGCATTGTCCGAGCAGCCAGATCACGATCAGTCACCAGTTGCAATGAACTCGATGGGATCAGGATGGTCTTGTAGCTGCGTGGGAGTGTCAGCGCTTCCATCTCCTGGAGGTGGGTTTGGACGCTCAGCCCTTGCTGTTGTGCCTTGGCATGGCAGATCGCCAACATCTCTGGTGAATTATCGACGCCATCGATATCGATTCCCTGGGCGCAATAATCAAGCAACAGCCGCCCAGTTCCACAACCAATATCGAGCACTGGCTGGCCATATTGCTTGATGATCTCCAGGTAGAAGAACCGATCCGCCCATTCCGATGTATCGCCACGGAAGGTATCCCACAGATGTGCCATCAGGCCCGAATATTCATAGCTTGTCTGTGTCATGGTTGCTCCTCAGTAAGGCTGTCTGTATCAATAGAATAGCGACGGATGATTACCCCGCCACGGCGCATCGTCGAACCGCCTGCTGGTGATGCAATCGCCCGAACCGCGATATCGCCAAGCGATAATATGTAGTCAATCGTCTCAACCCGTAAACAGGCCAGCGCCTCATCGACGGAGCGCCCACGCGCTTCGATGCCAAGTTCGGGGCATTCGGCGATAAAGAAGCGTTCCTTGCGAATGATTGCCTTGAAGCTATAGAAAGGCATAGATGTTGGTCACTCCTGTATAATGGCACCCGGAATGGCCCGTTTGCCATACAACAAAAAACCACGCGGCGCAGGTGCGCCCGTGGCTGAACCAACAATCAGTATCGGTCAGAATGGATCAGATACTTGGAGGCTGGAAGAAGGGCGCACCAACACCAGGCTGCGCCATGCCGCATACTGCGGAGTGCAACCCGGCGATATGTGTGTTCTTCTGAGCCATGATTGCACCTCCTTTCAACATAACGGCGAATAGTGTGCAGAGTGTAGCATTCAATCAGGGCATGTCAATCCGTCAAGCGATGGAGCGCTACAGATCGTGTTTGTCGCATCACAGCAGATCGCATACAATCAGCAGTAGTATTCGGATATTCATTGACCAGCCCCCATATCAGTGTGGCCAGGATTAGCCAGGAGATACCCATGAGTGACGACAATGTACGCCAGGAGTTGCTTCAGCGCATTCGATCACGGCGTGCAAGTATCGATGCGTTTGTGCGCCAACTAGAGCCACGCGGCGCACGCCTGAACAATGTGAGTATTGTGTGTAGTTCGTTGGCAACCGTCCTCACCGCAGGCCCAGCATTGGGCGGAGAGCAATTCTCGGGGGGCGTGAAAAATCTACTGCAACTTGGATCAGACTCGGTGGTCTGGCAGGTATTATGTTTCGCTGCCATGCTGCTTTCGATTGTAGCGACCGTTGCAACAAATATGCAGAAGTCATCTGATGCGACCGATCGGCTGGCCAAGGCACATGCCTGCAATGCCCAACTCGATGGATTAGAAACGGCAATCGCGCTTGGGCAAATCCAGATCGGTGAGGCAGTCAAACTCTATCAGCAGTATATCGCGGCCATTCCATTCATTCGCGATCAACCCGTAACGTGACACGGTGACATAGTGACCAGGTGATGGGGTGATGGGGTGCCAGTACTTGATTCGGTGCAGTACAGCTTCGAAAAGCATCTGTCACCAAGTCACCGTGTCAGCTTGTCATGGATTGCGCCTGGCAAAATGCGAGATCTCACGGGCAATCGCCATCAGCAATGCCGCTTCCTGGGTATCTGGCGTTGCACGATGGATAAGATCGCGGAGGGTTCGCATAGTCTGTTCGGTCTGTTCGGTCTTGAAGAATGCAACACCTCGTAACGCCTGCTCTGCCGCCCCAAATACCCCTTCGAGCTGGGCTGCGTTGGCTGGGGGATGGCGGCGGGCAGTTGGTTGCGCTGGTGCCTCGGCCAGGTGCAGTTCGTAGGCAAGCAGCAGCACCGCCTGCGCCAAATTCAGTGATGGGTAGGCATCATCGGTTGGGATTGTCACCAGTTGGTGGCAACGGTCGAGTTCCTTATTCGAGAGGCCATTATCTTCCGACCCAAACAAGAGTGCCACCGGCCCATCAGCAGCGCGGGCCATTATCTGGGGAACAATGCTGCGTGGTGTGTTAGAAACACTGTTTGTGCGGCGGCGGGCTGTTGTGCCAACCACGAAGGTTGTGTCAGCCAGGGCCGTATCGAGATCCGGCAGGATCGTCAGGGTACTCAGAATATCATCGCTGCGGTGGGCAATTCCCGCAATGTCATATGGATCGAACTCCTCTGGTGCAACCAGGCGCAGGCGGCGCAGGCCCATATTCTTCATGGCCCGCACCACCCCGCCAATATTAACCAGCTTCTGGGGTCGGTTCAGAACGATAATGATCTGATCAAGCACCTGGCGCACCTATTATCTCTGTTGCTCGATGTGCCGTCAATAATCTGCGTCATCTGCGCAATCTGCGGATAATACTCTACCTGTTATTTCGGCCCTTTACCGAGTTCGACAGAGCGCCGGTAGGCTGCCCAGATTCCATCGGAAAGCACAGTTCGCAATCCACCACGCTCAAGCTCGGACATTGCGGCCGCCGTTGTTCCACCAGGCGATGTCACGCCATTGCGTAGTTCAGCCGGATGGCGGCCAGTGGCCTGAGCATAGCGCACAGAACCAAGGATGGTCTGCATCACCAGTTCCTCGGCCATATAGCGTGGGAAGCCCATATGCACTCCGGCATCGATCATGGCCTCCATGAACATGAACACATACGCAGGGCCAGTGCCAGAAAGCGCGGTCGCCATATCGAGGTAGCTCTCATCGGCAACATACTGTTCGTGCCCAAATGAACCGAGCACCATCCTGGCCCAACCGCGCTGCAGTTCACTCACCGCCTCACCAGCAGTCCAGACAGTCATGCCCTCGCCGATTTGAGCCGGGGTATTTGGCATAGAACGAATGACTGCGCCATGCTGCATGCCCTCCGATAGCTGGCGAATGCTGGCTCCTGCCACAATCGAGATCACCAACTCGCCATCGCCAAGCGTGCCACGTAGTTCTGGCAGCAGCACCGGCAGCGTCTGCGGCTTAACAGCCAGAATCGCCAGTTGTGCCCAGCGTGCCGCCTCGATATTGCTCTCGGTTGTTCGGATTCCCAGCGAGCGCTCAAGCTCATCGCGCCGCTCGCGCCGCGTGTCGGTCGCAATAATCTGATCAGCCGTTGCGAGGCCCTGCTTGAGTAAACAGCCAATCATGGCCTCGCCCATCACGCCAGCGCCGATCACCGCAATATTCAAATCTTTAAGCATTCACGATATCCTTCCATCCGCGTCACCCCGTCACCCCATCACAAATCATACCCATCGGCACCCGGAACCGTAAAACCCGACCCTAATTCACGCACCTGTTCGGCCACCCGATGCTGCACCTGTTGATCATTGATATGGGTAATGACCTCATCGATCAATGCTGCAACTTGAACCATCTCCAGCTCACGCATCCCACGTGTCGTCATCGCTGGTGTGCCAATACGAATACCACTCGTAATCAGCGGCGATTTATCGTCCCATGGAACGGCATTCTTATTGAGCGTGATCATGGCATTATCGAGTGCGATCTGAGCAGCCTTACCTGTTACCTTCTTATTATGTAAATCGATCAACATCAGATGATTGTCGGTGCCACCCGAAACAACATGGTAGCCACGCTCGATCAATGCCGCTGCCAGTGCGCGTGCATTCTTGATGATCTGGGCAGCATACACACCAAACTCCTCGGTCAGGTTTTCGCCAAACCCAACCGCCTTGGCAGCGATGGCATGCATCAACGGGCCACCCTGAACCCCTGGAATCACCATCTTATCGAGCAGTTCGGACATCATCAGCGTTCGGCCACTCTTGGCTGCCGTCTGACCAAAGGGGTTCTCGAAATCCTGGCCCATCAGAATTATGCCACCACGTGGCCCGCGCAACGTCTTGTGCGTGGTTGTCGTGACGACATGGGCATAGGGAATCGGCGATGGCAACAATCCCTTGGCGATCAACCCAGCCGGGTGGGCAATATCGGCGAACAGAAATGCGCCAATTTCATCGGCAATCGCCCGGAAACGCGCAAAATCAATTGCCCGCGAATAAGCACTGGCCCCAACCGTAATCATCTTTGGCCGCTCACGCTGGGCAACCTCGGCAACGGCCTCATAATCGATCACCTCGGTCTCACGGTCGATCCCATAGGCCGTAAAACGATATAGTTGGCCCGAGAAATTGACCGGCGAGCCGTGGGTCAGGTGCCCGCCGTGCGAGAGATCCATGCCAAGAACCTTGTCGCCCGGCTTCAAAAAGGTGAAATACACCGCTGTATTGGCCTGGGTGCCTGAGTGCGGTTGCACATTCGCATACACAGCGCCAAACAATTGCTTGGCACGCTCACGGGCCAGATTCTCGACAAGATCAACAAATTCGCAGCCACCATAGTAGCGATTTCCAGGGTAGCCCTCGGCATACTTGTTGGTCAGCAGTGAGCCCTGAGCCTCCATCACGGCACGGCTGGTGTAGTTCTCACTGGCAATCAGTTCCAATCCATCGCGCTGCCGGCGGGCTTCGCTCGCAATAATACGGGCGACATCCGGATCGCTGCGCCAGAGCTGTTCAAGTAGCGACATGTGTCTCTCCTACGTATAGAATAAGGGCACACGACGACCACCAGGGCCGCCAGCCTGGCCGCATTATACCACTGCGTTTTGGGCTACTGTTGGAGTGTGCCAAGCCGATGCGCATCAAGCGCTTCCTGAAGCGTCGCATAGATTGCCACTGTGCTGAGATCCACACCAAGATGGACAATCGTGGTTGCCACTTCTGCTCGTACACCAGCCAGAACAACACCGCTGCCAAGCAGGCGCGCACCCTGCACGGCCCGTATGAGCGTCTGTGCAACCTGGCCGAGTTCATCGTGTGTCTCAATCTGAACTTCCGTGCTCTGCGTGCCAGCCGCGATCTGCCGCGATGCCAGATCCAATGCCGCAACAGTATGCATCATGGAACGATAGAAGGCGATCAGCAGATAGATAACACAGAACAGAAGTACAATGGCTACCCCACCTGCAAGAAGATTCTTCTGCCACAATAGATCAATACGCTGCTGAAGGCGGGTATTGAGCGCTATCAGCGAACTCCTCCATAATCGCATGTTCGACTGGAAGGCATCGGAACTCAAGGCCCTGGTCTGTTCAGTATTCAACAAACCACTCTTCCCAGTTGCTCGTAACGCCTCGGTTAGTGCTGTCGCACTGGTCAGGCTATCGGCAAGTACTGCAGTAAGCTCACCATCCAGCTTTGCATCATGGGCCAATGCAACTTGCAAACCATTGCGGGTTGCATCAACATTACCCGCGAGCTGCCCAGCTAATACCGATAACTCAAAGCTAACATTTGCGCTCGTAGTCGGCCTGTCAATAGTATGATCAACATTCAGAAGCAACACGGCCCGTGATGGAGCCTGCACAACCGCCGTATCCATCAGATAGTATGTGGTCAATTCTGGATCTAGGATGAGGTTCGAAGTATCGCCAACGCGCCGGATCTCCTCGCGGAGGCTTGAAATCATCGCAATATGGCCCTGGTCAATTGCTTCTCGATCATTGCGTGCCATAGCCTGCTGCAGCGATTGATGGAGTTCCTGAATTGGAAGCAGAGCGCTCCGTGTCGAAAAAAGCGTATCTAGTACTGCATCATTACGCACAGCCGCCAGGCTTGCCGCAATTGTCGGCTGGTGCGCCAACATCTGCTCAGATTGGCCTTCATCAACTAATACATGGCTCTCGTCAACCTGAACCATCAGGTTTCGGAGCTGTTCAATATAGCGTGCCCCAGCCAGTTCACGATTGGTGAATTCGATCCGTGGCATCGTTTCCGATAGCAACAGACCAATTGCCAGGATCAGCGGCAACACCAACAACAGGCTGACCAGCAGAAATTTCTGTGGGTAGCGCAAACGATTGAGCAGCATCATTCCAGGTGAGAGTAGGCGTATCATCGGCGACTCCCAGGAATATAGGCTTGGCAATTGGGCGAGTATAGCATGCTAGCGGCTAAATTCATACAATCAGCTATAACGAGGGTGCAGCGTATTGGTTTGCACCGCCCGTAGAAGCACATAATTGATACTTCTCACAAGCAGATAGATAGGTTTTGACAGTTCCTGCACAGTGTTCGGAAGCACCACTCAGGTATACTCCGACTATAGTATATGTTGTAAGTTTTTTATTGGAGAGGCATCATTCATGGGCACGCGCAATTCACGGCTTGGCGGGTTCTATCAGCTTAATCCATTCGAGCGGCTTCAGATGGTGAAGTCATTCGATGGCTTGAATGATGAGGATCTTCGCCAACTCCACGGTGGCAATGGAGCCTTGACCGTTGAGCGCGCTGATAAGATGATCGAAAATGTGATCGGGACGTTCAATCTGCCGATGGGCATCGCAACCAACTTCCAGATCAATGGCCGCGATACCCTCATCCCTATGGTTGTCGAGGAACCATCGATCATTGCTGGTGCGAGCTATGCTGCTCGCCTGGTGCGGGATGCTGGCGGCTTTCAGGCTAGCTCGACAGACCCACTCATGATTTCACAGATCCAACTCGTTGGCGTTGCTGCCCCCGATGCCGCCCGCGAGGCCATCTTTGCCCATCGCGATGAAATTCTGGCCCTGGCCAATCGCCAGAGCAAAAGCCTAATCGCACTGGGCGGTGGTGCCAAGGATATTGAGGTGCGCTTCTTTCCCGAAAGCCCAATGGGTGCGATGCTGATCGTCCACCTGCTTGTCGATTGCCGCGATGCTATGGGTGCCAATGCCGTCAATACCATGGCCGAAGCCGTTGCCCCACTGATCGAACGCATCACCGGTGGCCGTGCATACCTCCGCATTCTCTCAAACCTGAGCGACCGGCGGATGTCCAAGGCTCGCGCTGTCGTCCATACCCACACACTGGCCCGCGATGGCATGACCGGCGAGGAAGTCGTTGAGGGTATTCTGTGGGCCTACAGTTTCGCGGCTGTCGATCCATACCGGGCCACAACCCATAACAAGGGTATCATGAATGGCATCGATCCTATTCTTGTCGCAACCGGCAATGATTGGCGGGCAGTCGAGGCTGGTGCCCATGCCTATGCCTCACGCAGCGGCCAGTACACATCGCTCTCACGCTGGTGGCGCGATGCTAACGGCAACCTGGTTGGCGAACTGGAAATGCCACTCTCTGTTGGCATCATCGGCGGTGCAACCCGCGTCCACCCAGGTGCCCAGGCCGCACTCAAGCTGCTTGGTGTTGCTCACGCCCACGAACTGGCCGAGATCTGTGTCTGCGCTGGGCTGGCATCTAATCTGGCCGCCATGCGCGCACTCGCCACCGAGGGTATTCAGCGTGGCCATATGAGCCTGCACGCCCGCCAGATCGCCATGTCCGCCGGTGCGATCGGCGAGGAGGTCGATCTCCTGACCGAGCGGATGGTTGAGGAGCATAACATCAAATCCACCCGCGCCGCAGAACTATTGGCCGAGTTACGAGCGATTGCGGTGTAGAAGGTAGCTATCAGCTTTCAGCTATCAGCTTTCAGTTCGCTAGCCATGAATGCTGGTACAACCAACCGACGTTATAGTGACAGCAAGAACTTTCATCTGCACCAAAAAAGCTGACGGCTGATGGCTGACGGCTGAAAGCTAACATGGAGACCCCCAATGTTCAAACCCAACCTGCCAGTCGGCATCATCGGCTATGGTGCCTACATCCCGCGTTATCGGATCGCTGCCAAAGAAATCGCCCGCATGTGGTCGGCGCAGGGCGGCGTTCCTGTCGATTCAAAGAGTGTTCCAGGGCCAGACGAAGACACAATTACGATGTCGATCGAGGCCTCACGCAATGCGCTGGCCCGCGCCCAATTGGCTGGTAGCGCGCTTTCTGCTGTATGGATCGGTAGCGAAAGCCATCCCTACTCAGTCAAGCCCTCTGGTACGATTGTTGCCGAAGCTCTCGGCGCGACACCCTGGGTCAGCGCTGCCGATTGGGAATTCGCCTGCAAAGCTGGTTCCGAAGCCCTGACCGCCGCAATGGGCATGGTCGGCAGTGGTATGTACGAATATGTGCTGGCGGTTGGTGCCGATACCGCCCAGGGTCGGCCTGGCGATGCGCTGGAATATACTGCCGCCGCCGGAGCCGCCGCCCTGATCGTCGGTGCCGCCAAGGATTCTATCGCCACCATCGAAGCAACGATCTCGCATGTTGGCGATGTGCCCGATTTCTTTCGCCGTGCCGATCGACCATACCCTGTGCATGGCCATCGCTTCACCGGCGAGCCAGCCTATTTTGGGCAGACCCGCGCCGCCGCAGAGCGCTTGCTCGGTGATCTGGGTGCCAAACCAGGCGATTTCACCTATGCCGTTTTCCATCAGCCAAATGCGCGCTTCCCACAGGCCGCCGCCAAACAACTCGGCTTCACAGCACAGCAGATCGCGCCCGGCCTACTCTCGCCCAAGATCGGCAACACCTACTCGGCAGCCGCTCTACTCGGATTGTGCGCCACCCTTGATGTTGCCAAACCAGGCGAGACAATCTTCGTCGCAACCTATGGTTCCGGTGCAGGCTCAGATGCCTACACCCTGCGCGTCACCGATGCCATCGAGCAGCGCCGCACCAGCGCACCGCTGACCAGCGCCTACCTGGCCCGCGAATCATTCGTCGATTATGCCGTGTATGCCAAATGGCGTGGCAAATTGGTGATGGGCTAGGAAGTATTCAGAAGTCAGGAGTCAGCATTCAGAAGCCTTGCAATCAGGAAGTTCTCGCAACCAAGCACGCATGAGCACATTCGGACTCCTAATATAACCAGAAAGAAAGTCTGTGGCAGTTCCATGCCACTCGTATTCATTCAACCGCCGCGCAATGGCAATGCCGCCGTATGCTGCTAGGCCAGGGCACAATATAAATCAACAGAATACTCACAATTCAGAACGGAGTATTTAGAAGTCATGCAACAAGTAAGTTAGTACAACCAAGCATATATCAGCACATTCTGACTCCTGACTCCTGAATACTATTGCGTTGGAGATACATCATGCAAAACGTCTATATTATCGGAACCAGCGCAACACCCGTTGGTGAGCACTGGGAACGCACCGCAATCTCGCTTGCCTGCGAGGCGCTTAATGGTGCTCGCGGCGCATTGCCCACCGAACGCATCGGTGCGCTGTATGTCGCCAATGCCCTTAGCGCCGCCATTGGTGGCCAGGCACAGCTTGGGGCTGCGATTGCCGCTGCCGCAGGGATGCACGGCGCGGAAGCACATACCATCGAAGCCGGCGGTGCATCGGGCGGGCTAGCACTACGCCAGGCATATCTCGCAGTTGCATCAGGAGCCTATGATCTCGTCGCAGTCGTTGGCGTCGAAAAAACCACCGATGTCCTCGACGATAGGCGCGAGGCTGCCCAGATCCAGGCCGCCGATGTCGATTGGGAAGCGGTTCAGGGTGCCACCACAACTGCCCAATGGGCCATGCTTATGCGTCGCTATATGCACGTCTATGGTGTTAGTAGTGATGCATTCGCACCATTTCCTGTCAATGCCCATGCCAATGGAGCCGCCAGCAAAACGGCCATGTACCGCTTTGCAATCAGCGCCGACAAAGTCCGTAGCGCCGCACTCGTCGCCGATCCATTGACGCTCCTGGATTGCTCGACATCCGCCGATGGCGCTGCTGCCGTGATCGTCGCCAGCGAATCCATCGCCAGAGAGATCGGCAGCCCACTGATCCGCATTGCGGGTTCTGCTGTCGCAACCGATACCCTAGCGCTGCACAGTCGCCCAGATCCACTATGGCTCAGTGCGGCAGCGCGCAGTGCAGCAGTAGCCCTACAGGGTGCCCATCTCACCCATAGCGACATACAGGTGCTGGATCTCACCGACCCACACGGCATTGCTGCTGCACTCGCGCTTGAGTCCAGCGGGTTTGCCGAGCGCGGTAGCGCCACACACATGGCCCGCGATGGCGCAATCCGGCCAGATGGCGCAATTCCGTTAGCAACCGGCGGTGGGTGCAAGGCGCGTGGCGACCTGATCGGGGCCAATGGGGTCTATCAGATCATCGAACTCGTACGGCAACTACGCGGCGAAGCGGGCGCAGCCCAGGTCCAGGGTGCCAAGCGTGCCCTCGCACAATGTCTGGGCGGAATCGGCACCACCGCCGCCACCCATATCCTCATCGCCGAATCATCATCGTCGTAGGGGCGAACCTCGTGTTCGCCCATCACATCCGCGTCGTTATCATCATCATCGTAGGGGCGAACCTCGTGTTCGCCCATCACACCCGCGTCGTTATCGTCATCATCGTAGGGGCGAACCTCGTGTTCGCCCGTCGGATCGCATTCGCCCATCGCATTGCCAATACATAAGGAACACCCATGGATCTTGCAAAACATTGGCGGCTACGTGCAGCCCGCTACCGATTAGAAGGCCAGCGCCATCGGGCAACCGGCGATATACAGTTCCCGCCCAATCCCGATGCCAACCCAGAATGGGAACCGCACACCCTGAGCGGCCGCGGCCAGATCTACTCATTCACCGTTGTCCGCCAACCGCCAGCTGGATATGACGAACAGGCACCCTATCTATTGGCATTGGTGCGCCTCAACGAAGGGCCAATGATCACCGCGCAACTCACCGATTGTGATCCAGATCAGATCACCATCGACATGCCAGTCGAGATGGTCACCCGTAAACTCGTCGATCTGGGCGAGGATGCCCTGCTGGTCTATGGGCCGAAATTCCGGCCACTGCTGGTTAGTGCGTAGGCAATCAAGATATTGTGTACTATGTCATTGGGTCGTGTCAACCCCACGCTACCGCGGGCTGATGGATCTTTCCATGTCATTGGGTCGTGTCAACCCCACGCTACCGCGGGCTGAAGCCACGCGGCTATGGGTAGATCGTCCCGTTGTCGCAGGCTGATTACTCTGGAAATTACATAATCGGGTATTCTTCCTCAGTACGGCTGGCTCCCCTCTCCTCGGCGTGGGAGAGGAACCGGGGGTGCGGGCAATATGGTGCGAAATACCGGAAAACTTCGTTGACGGAGTAATCAGCCCATGGCATGCAAAAAACACCAGGGGCGCGGCTTGCCAGCCGTGCCCCTGGTGCAAGTGTGTAGAGAATAGGGCTAGCTCATCGAGCGCATGACACCGATCACACGACCCTCAACCCGTACATTTGCCGCCTCAACGAAGATTGGATCCATCGTTACATTGGCGGGCTGAAGCCGTACGCGGCTGCCCTCGTTATAGAAACGCTTCAGCGTGACGGCATTATCGTCCTCGATGCGCACTGCTACCATCTGGCCGTTCTCGGCATGCTCCTGGTAGCGCATCAACACAATGTCGCCATCAGCAATCAGTGCATCAATCATCGAATTCCCACGCACCCGCAGCGCGTAGACATCGCTGAGCTTCTCTGGTGACGCAACCTCATTTGGTACGTCAACCATCTCGGCATCACTGGTTGATGTATCCTCTGGGTTTGGCAGCGGCTGCCCAGCCGTGATCGTGCCAAGAACCCGTACCTGCCCGGCAATCGTGCGACTGACCTGTGCTGGTGCCAGGGCTGCACCGGGAGGAAGGCTGATCCCACGTGAGACTTTGCCTTCACGCTTGATCAATTTCTTATTTTCGAGCGCCTTGAGATTGTACGCGACTACCGAGGTGGAGGAGATGTCAAGCTTCTCCTGAATCTGGCGGATCGCTGGTGGATACCCAGTGCTCCGTAAAAATTCCTCGATATAAGCGAGGATCTCGCGCTGGCGGGCCGAAAGGCCATCTGACGAGCGCATCACCGCTTCCTTTCTTGAATGTTGCCCTGGCAAGTTCGCAAGGGTGTTCGCTAGAACTAATGTAGCGAATTTCATTATAGAGGAAACGCCTGTTCTGTGTCAAGAGGGAATTGACACAAATGTCTTTAGATTCGAGGGGAATTGACACAAATGTCTTAGGGGTCAGGGGTTAGGGACGGTTCGCGAACCGCCCGTACCGATTGTTGCCAAGCAATTCATGCTACAGTTCTGAATTCTTGGCTATCAGGCCAGAATTGCTGCCATCACCGCATTGGTATCGGTGAGCGAGGCAAATACGGCATCGGGGTTGTGTGCCGCGAGGTCATCCATACTGAATGGGCCAGTGGCGATTGCGATAGTACGAGTTCCGAAGGCTCGGCCACAGGCAATATCGAAGGGCGTATCGCCAATCACCACAATATCATTTCCACGAAACTCGCGCCCATAGCGCTGTGCGGCGCGGGTTGCTGCAATCTCCGGCAGCCGCTTGCGGTCGTGGTGATCACTGCCATAGGCACCAGCATCAAGATCAATGAAACTGCTCAATTCCATCAGTTCCAGTTTCAGGCGTGCAACCGGCGCGAGATTGCCGGTTAGTGCCGATTGAACAACCGGCTGATTGGCAAGGCTGGCCAGAACATCGCGGACGCCAGCCAACACATTGCCACGCTCTAGGATCGCAGCCCGATTGGCATGCAGTTCGCCTAAATATGTGCTGGTAAACAGATCAAGCTGGCCGATCAATTCGTCCTCATCACGGTCGGCAAATGTCTCCAGAATGATCTGCCGGTCGGTCTTGCCAGCATACTGGTGGCGTTCTCCCGCGGATGCGCGCCCATAGACCTGCTGCATGGCAGCCCGCATACACGCACCGGCAACCCCACCCGTATACAGCAGGGTGCCATCAATATCCCACAGAATGAGTTTTTCTGGTGCCAAGAGTGCCCCTACTTTGGTACTGCTGTTGGCACGGTTGGTGCGGGTGGTACTTCTGGAATATCCAGGCCAAGCAATGGTGCAGCCGGGCCAGCCAAGCGATCAACGAGTTCACCAAGCCGCCGGAACTGTGGGCCAAGTTCGGTTCCCTTCAGCGGAATAACGACCGGTACTTCGACACCCTGGCCCTTGAGTGGCAGTGGCTGATTGATCGGAATATTCAGATTCAACCGAATCTTGAGTTTTGTGCCAACTGGCAGCAGCAAGTTGACATTTGCGCGCAAACGGCCTGCTAACCCAAGATCAATATCGGCACCCTCAACAAACACCTGTGCCGCCTCCGTTAGCTCAACGGTTGTCTCCTGATTGACCGGCACATCCAGTTTAATCGGGATGGTCACATCATCAAGCGGAATGGTTGTTTTGATCGAAGCGCCTTCCAGGCCATCGACAACACTGCGTAGTTCGGCAACATTATTGCGGGCGAACCCCTGCACACCGCCGATTGTTCCGCCAATCTGGTTCTGCCACTGGATGATAAACCCAGCCAACAACAGCACAACAAATATCAGGATCAGATTGATCGCAAAGGATGTGATGATCAATGCCTTCCAGAAGGAAGTCAGGCGTGTATTGCGCTTTGGCGGCTGGCTATTGGAAGCGGAAGATCGCTCGCTGCTAAGGCTGGTCGATTGCGTATTGGCTTCGGTGCTGGCCATGGGCGGCCTCCTGATGGATAACAGATCATTTCTGGCCAGTATATACCACGCTGTGTGGTAAAGCAACACACGGTTTGCTGCAAAACAGCGTCAGAATGCGCTCGGCATCGAGAAACGGTAAAGCAATTGCTTCACGCGCCACCAAAATAGCGCAGTGCCAAGCGCAGGCGTTCTTCCAGGCTGGGCGGGGCATCGGCTGGCAGGGCGGCAATAGCTGCATTGGCTTCGCCAGTACTGAACCCCAGGCTGCTCAACATTTCGGCCAGTTCCGCATTCGCAGCAGCGGCGGCTGGTGTTGCAGCAGATGGCGTTGGCAGGCCGCGCAGATCGATCTTGCCCTTAAGTTCGAGAACCAGGCGCTCTGCCGTCTTTTTGCCAATCCCCGGAACCCGTGAGAGCCGCGCAATATCGCCACCAGCAATAGCGGCGCGTAGTTCATCGATTGGGCCAGATGAGAGCAGGCTCAGAGCTACTTTTGGGCCAACACCACTTACACTCAACAGGGTTTCAAACAACTGGCGCTGCTCGGTCGTCGCAAACCCATACAGTGTCAGAGCGTCTTCACGCACCAGCAGATGGGTGTACAGATGCACAGCATCGCCAAAGGCACCCAGGGCGCCAAGCACAGGCCGGGGTGCGAAGATCTGAAAGCCCACCCCGCCAGTCTCGATCACCGCATAATCCAGGCCAGTGGCAAGCAATATTCCGCGAATGGAAGCGATCATAATTTATTTGGTTGCGCCTGGAACGCCAACGTTCTACAATACCCCTGGAATTTGCTGCGATTATACCATAGGCTTTATGAAAGGAGCCGCACAATGGAGTATGTGCTTCCCGAGGATCTTCGTATGCTTCGGCAGGAGATCCGCCGCTTCGTGGATAAAGAAGTCGCTCCGATCGCCAGTATCATTGATGAAGAAGAGCGCGTGCCGTTCGAGATGCTCAAAAAAGCTGGCGAGCTTGGCTTTATTGGCATCCCCTTCCCAGAAACATATGGTGGCATTGAGGCCGGTGTGCTTGGCTATTGTGTGTTGATGGAGGAACTAAACCGCAAATGCTCCTCAACCGGAACGATTATTGGTGCCCACGCCCAGTTGTGTGCCATGTCGATCTATCTTTCTGGCAACGAACGCCAGAAGGATAAATACCTGCGTGCATTGATTGCTGGCCAGTTGTGGGGAGCCTGGGCGCTCACCGAGCCGAATGCTGGCAGTGATGCCGCGCATATCAGCACGACAGCCCGCCGCGATAGTGAGGATTGGGTGTTGAATGGTTCGAAGATGTGGATCACCAATGGTTCATTTGCCGATGTGTTGGTTGTGTTTGCTGCCAATGATCGCAAACTGGGCGCTCGTGGCGGAATCACGGCCTTCATTGTGGAGAAGAACTTCCCTGGCTTCAAGGTCGGTAAGGTCGAGCCGAAAATGGGCCTGCGTGCATCGCATACCGCATCCCTGTTCTTCGAGGAATGCCGGGTTCCTGCCGAAAATGTGCTTGGCGAGGTTGGGTCCGGGTTTGTGACGGCCATGAAGACGCTTGATATTGGCCGTTGTGGGCTTGGCGCATCGAGCCTTGGATCGGCCAAGGAAGCCTATGAGATGTCGCTCAAGTATGCAATTGAACGCCAGCAGTTTGGCCGCCCGATTGCTGATTTCCAGGCCATCCAGTTCAAGCTGGCCGATATGATCACCAAGATCTACGCAATGGAGCAGATGGTCTACGATTGTGCTGGTAAGGTGGATCGCGGCGAGAATGCCACCCTCGAATCGAGCATTGTCAAGCTGTTCTGTACTGAAGCAGCATCACAGATCATTGATGAGGCCATTCAGATCCATGGCGGGATGGGCTTCTCACGCGAATTGCCGCTCGAACGCATGTATCGCGATGCGCGGGTCACACGGATATTTGAGGGAACCAACGAGATCCAGCGCCATGTGATCGCCAGCGAAATCCTGAAGGGCGCGGGGCATAAAATTAAGCTGTATTGAGAGGTTGTTCATGCAGCGTTGTCCATCCTGTGCAGGCGTGATTGAGCGCAGCGACCGATTCTGCCGAAACTGTGGCGAACGGCTGGTGCAGGCTGCGCCAATTGCGCCAGATCCCGCTGTGGTCACGCAATCGGTGCCAGAGGCCAGCACCCGCCGTGAGGTGACGGTTGTGTTCGTTGATGTCACCAATTTTACGGCGACATCGCGGGAACTCGATAGTGAGGAAGTGTTTGTCTGGATGGACGATACGCTGCGGGTGTTGGCCGAGGTTGTTCTGCACTATGAGGGCACCATCGATAAATACACCGGCGATGGCATGATGGCACTGTTTGGCGCACCAATCGCCCACGAGAATGACCCGGAACGAGCCGTGCGGGCCGGGCTAGAAATGCAGGCAGTGCTTGAGCCGCTGCGCGATCAGATCCGTGAGCGCCAGGGCATCGATTTCCGGGTGCGGATCGGCATCAATACCGGCAGTGTTGTGGCTGGACATCTGGGTGGCGATCAGCACGCCGAATATACCGTCCTTGGCGATGCCGTCAATATTGCCGCTCGGCTTGAAAAGGCTGCGCTCCCAGGAACCGTGTTGGTCAGCACATCGACCTACGAGCGCACATCAAAGCTCTTTCGCTATGAACCAATGCCACCCCTGTTGGTGAAGGGCGTCGATCTGCCGCTCCAGACCTACCGCCCGCTGCCCTCCGATTCGCGCCTGGTGACGATGCGCGGCCTGGCTGGGTTGCGCTCTTCCATGGTTGGCCGTGCCGCCGATCTGAAGGCATTGCAACAGGTGCTTGAACATGTTGAGCAATCGGGCCGTAGCCGCCTCGCCATCATCACTGGTGAGGCCGGTATCGGCAAGAGCCGCCTGATCGCCGAACTGCGTCAATCAGCGGCGGAGGCTCCCTTTCGCTTCTTTCAGGGTGCCTGCCTGGCGCATACCCGCTCGACTCCGCTATGGATTGTTGCCGATTTGATCCGCGATATTGTTGGCCTCTCGGCAACCGAGCCAGCGCTAACACAACGAGAGCAGTTGTTTGCGTATGTGATCGCACATGGGTTGGTCGCCGATGATCTGCTGCCATTCCTGCTGCATGCGCTTGGCCTGGAAGCCGCGCTTACCGATTATGAGCCACTGCTGCGGGCGCTTGATGCAGTGATGTTACAGAACCAGACCCATGCTGTGGTGCGTCAGTTGTTGCTGGCCGAAGCGGCGATAGTGCCATGTGTGCTTATTTTTGATGACTTACACTGGATTGATCAGGCATCAAGGGTCTTTCTGGAATACCTGCTACAAACAACCCCCGATGCGCCGATTGCGACGGTACTAGTTGCGCGTGAGAGTGCCCGCGTCACAGTCATTGACCGGATTGTGGCAGCGCTTCCCCGTGATGAACAACCACCGACGAATATCCTGCTGGCCGAACTTTCCGAACCCGATAGCCATCGGCTGATCTACCAGTTGCTTGGCAATAGTACCGATGAAGTCGCACCAGTCGCGCATCTGATTGCACAACGAGCCGAGGGCAACCCATTCTATATTGAAGAACTCATTCGGATGGTGATCGACCGTGGGGGACTGGTGGCCGACTCGGACAGATGGCATGTTACGCCGAATACCCAGGCAATTCTGCGCGATGTGCCCCCAAATCTGCAAAGCCTGATCCTGGCTCGTTTCGATCAGCTGCCAATCGCCTATCGAACGGTACTCCAATCCGCTGCGGTACTTGGGCGTTCCTTTCCCGCACCGCTGATCGACCAACTTGGCCGCGATGAGCGCGTTAGCAGCCTTGATCTGCTGCACGATCTGGTTGAGCGTCAATACCTGTTTGAAGAACCATTTGGAGCCGAACAAGGCTTTGCCTTTCGGCACGTTCTCATTCAGGATGCGATCTATGGCACAATCATGCGCCGCGAGCGACTGATACTGCACGAGCGTGCGGCAGAGGCAATTGCACAGGGCAAATACTGGCCACCCGATGAGCAGGCCGAAGTGCTGGCATATCACTACACCGAGGGTCCACAGCCAGATCGAGCCATTCCGCTGTTGTTGAATATTGCCGAGAGTGCAGCACGACGGTATGCCAATGATACCGCCATTCATCGCTATCGTGAGGCGATTGCGTTGATGCAGGAATACCCAGCCAGCTATGGCGCAATGGCGATCCGAGCGCGCCTTGGCCTTGGGCGCTCGCTCAAGTTTACTGGCAATCTGGATGAATCATCGCAGATGCTTGGCGAGGCGCTGGATCGGCTGCATGTCGTTCAGATGATTCGTTCGATCTGGTTGGCAACCATGGTCGATGTCCTTGGCGATCTCGCCGATGTGCGTTTCCATGCCGGTGCATTGGATCAGGCAGTTGCCTATTTGGAGCAGGGGCTGGCAGTATTGGGTAGCACTGCCGCTCAGGCATACCCGCAACTCTGGCGTGTGCTGATGAACCGGCTGGCGTATGTGCGCTTGCGCCAGGGCGATCTGGAGCGGGCATTCGATCTGGCATACGAGGCAACCCGCGATGCCGATAATACAGATGATATTCAGACGCTGGCGAATTTGTATAGCACCCTTGGCGGCGTGCGCTATGAACAGGGCCAACTGACCGAAGCGGCCCAGTATGTTGAGCGCAGCCTGGATCTGAACCAACGCTTGAACTACCCATGGGGTATGGCTAATTGCTATACCAACCTTGGCATTCTGTATTATGCGCAGGGATTATGGCAGAAGGCAGTCGAACGCTTTAGTAGATCCGACATGCTGCGTAAAGAGATTGGTTATGTTGTCGGGCAGGCGCTGAACCGAACCAACCTGGGCCTGTTGCACATGGCACTTGGCGAACACGAGCAGGCCCGTGCGGATTTCGAGACGAGCCTGGCGATCAGCCAGCGCCTTGGCGATGATTATGGGATCATTCGGGCAACGCTTGGAATGGCGCATCTGGCCGTCACACAGGCGCACTACAGCCAGGCCAATATTTTAATTCAACAGGCCGAGGGCTTGCTTGGAGCAGCCGGTGAGGACGAAGCGATCCAGGTGCGTTGGCTTCGGGCACTGATCCTTGGTGCAACCGGCGATCTTCCTGGGGGGATCGAGCTGGCCGGAACAGCACTCGAAATGGCGCGCAGTGCCGGAATTTCCGAGCAAGAAGTCGAAAGCCTGCGTGTACTCGGGCACCTGCAACGAATGGCCCACCACTATGCTGCGGCGCAGCAATCGCTTCGTGATCTTGTGGATCTGTGTGCCCAACGCGATGATCCATACCAACATGGGCTGGCACTGCTGGAACTGGGGTTGCTGTATGTCAACACAGCTCAATCAGATGGCAGAAGCATCGTGAGTGAACCTGAGCGAATTGCTGCTCAACAAATACTCAACCAGGCATCCACATATTTTACGCGCCTGGGTGCTCGCTACGATCTCGATATTGCACAACAGGCGCTGGCCAGAATATAGCATTCAGCTCTCAGCCTTGTATTCAGGAGTCAGAAGAGACGCGATATGGAGAGGCATCCAGCGTTCTCTGCGATTATGTTGTCAATATCTCCATCAGCCTGCGGTTCATGGACGTATTACCCGATATCCATGTTTATCGATCAGTGTACGATTCGCCGCACAGGTACCTGCCTGATGACAATACCCTAACCAGGGGTAGACGCTCCAGCGGAGCGTCTCTACTTTCGTCGCTTCTGATTTCTGGCTGCTGACTCCTAATTACTTTACTGACATCAAAATCGCCGCAGGCCGCTGAATTATTCAGCGGCCTGCGGTATGTTCGATCAATAAGTAGGTTGTGAACTGGGTTAGGGCGTTTCGCTTTCGACCCAGGTTGTTGTGGAGACACTGGTGATACTTGGGTTCAGGTCACTGGCCCATGCCATGCGCCCACTGGCAGATGCACCCTGATCGGTATTCCAGGCTGTTCCACCCGCCCATTCATTGCGGCTGCTTGCCCAGGCCATCCGCCCACTCGCCCACGCCATCCGTCCGGCGGCAGTACTCAGGTTACTCGCCCAGGCCATCCGCCCACTCGCCCAGGCCATCCGCCCACTCGCCCAGGCCATTCGTCCGGCGGCAGTACTCAGGCTACTCGCCCACGCCATTCGTCCACTCGCCCGCGGCAGTAGTCCACTCGAGGGGGTTTCATTATCGAAGTAGGCCGTGCCACGCTGCCCAGAGCCTGCCAAGCCCAGCACATCGCCCTGCTCGCCAACAATATAATAGAGATTTGCCTGGCCATCGTTGCTCAGCACCTTCTGAATTGGACCCTGATAGTGGAATGAAAGATCTCGATCATTGCGATAGCTATGGGCAATATCGCGATGGATCTGCATGCCTGGGTTGCCATCCTGTTGGCCATCAAAGGTGCCAAGTACTGCATCGGGTGCCCAGATCCGGCCCATACCCTGTTGGAAGACATTATAGACCAGCGATCCAGTATCGCCCGTGACGGCAGGTCGTGCCGTTGTGCTGAGGCGAAACTTGATTGCATTTGGTTCCAGATCTGGATTGGCCTGCAGCATCAGTGCCACCACACCACTGGTGATTGCCGCAGACATGCTGGTTCCGCTCATTCGGAACAGGCTCGTTCCGGCAGCATTATCTGGGTGCATCTGCACAATCTTCTGCGATTTGCTGGTGTCGCTGGCATCGTTGTGCATAAAGGTTATGATGTTCACCCCTGGTGCCAGGAGATCAGGCTTGGCAAAGCCATCCAGAGTTGGGCCAGTGGACGACCACGTCGGCAGGAAATCATCGCTCCAGTAGCCAGGCGTGCGGTTCTCATCAATAGAACCAACCGTGATCACATATGGGTCGTTGCCAGGAACCGTGATACTTTCGGCAGCCGATCCATTATTGCCAGCAGCCGTGACGACCACGATCCCGCGGCCCCAGGCTCGCTCGACTGCTCGATTGAGTGGATCGACGAAGTATGGGGTTGTTGCCGGGCTACTAAGCGATAGATTCAGCACACCAATATTGAAACGAGCCTTGTTCTGAACAACATATTGAATACCGTTGATCACGGTCTCGTAGCTGCCGGTGCCATTACCATCCAGCACACGTACGCTGAGAATATTGGCCTCTGGTGCAACACCAAGGGTGACACCAGTATCGTAATCGGTGAAGTTGTTCCAGATAATACTGGCGATTGCGGTGCCGTGGCCATATGGATCGCTGGTATCGCGATGGGTCACCAGGCAGGCATTCCGCAACTGATTTCCAATTGTGCGCGTTCTGCCATTCACTGTTGTTGTGCTGCAGATCGGCTCAACGAAATCGGCCTGGCCAAGGAACAAGCGTTGGACGACCGGGTCAAGCAGTTGCTTGATTTCGTTATCGAAATAAACGCCTGAATCGACCAGTGCGACTGTTATACCGAGGCCTTTGATCGGCTTGCCAGATGGCAGCAGCGTACGCTGAACGACATCGGCACCAATATCGATTGTGACGGGGTTGACGAGCTTCCAGACACTCTTATTATCGGTTGGTTGAACATCGGGCCGGCCATCCCAGGTTTGTGGCAGCGGCAGATCCGTCACCCAGCCATCGCGGGTGGTGGAGCGCACGCCCTTGTTCGCAACAATCGATTGAATGCCAGGCATACCTGCCAGCAGATTAAGCTTACTGGTGGGGACATCGGCAGCAACGGCATCAATCAGCCAGAGATCACTAGTGATCACGCCACCGACCTGTTGGACGGCCTGGGTGGCGCGTTCAGGGCTGGTTGCTGTCACAATCACGGATTGCTTGGCATCCTGTGATTGTGCGATTGCTGATTCTACATAGGCCACAGGCCCAACAGTGGTTGCGTGTGCAACACTACCGCTCGTCAGCAGCGTAATGGCGATGATAATGGTCAGAAGTGTGTTGGTTCGATACAGCATAACGGCCCCCATTCCAGTGAGTTTAGCGCAGCAGCATGTGCATGCTGGAGCTTCATTTCTAGTATAGGGGGCTGCTTTCGGTAAATCTTCGGTTAAAAGAACCAAAGAACCGAGTATTCAGGAGTCAGGAGTCAGAATAGCATCATCAGCCATCAGCCCATCACCCTATCACCGTGTCACCTTTGCGCCAACGAGCTCAAGCGCGCTGAGGCGGAGCGCATCGTTCGTATCACGGTCAGTGTGCCATATGGCGCATATAGCAATCCTACGGGATTTGTAAAAAAGAGGGCGGGGGATTTCTTTGGGGCTGCGCCCCAAACCCCGCTTTGCGCTACGCGCCTTTACAACTCAAATAGGAATGCTATATACCGAGCTTGAGGAACAGTTGCAGGCGGCCTATGGGCTCAAAGAAGCGATAGTTGTGGACACGGTTGAGGACGATGAGTTTGATCTATTACGCCAAAAGGGTGGTGTTGGCGATATTTGCCTGCGGATGGAAAGGCATGCCTTGTTTCCTCAACATCCATCAGCCTGCGGATTCCGGGATCTCCCGCCATGCCATCACATCATCCAATGGGAAGAGCGGGCGGCGCACATGTACGAACGGCAACCCAGGCAGGTTCGGGCTGCACACGCCTGGTGCATCGAGTATTGCGACCTCAGCAGCCAGCGGTTCGTATTCTGCCCGAAAGGCCGCTGGCGATTTGACGATCACGATCTGGGCGTCGCGCGGCTCCAATCCAACCGAACGGTACAGCTCGGGGTCCCACTGGATAACGGCCCGCTCCATCACAACCAGTGCGATCTGGCCGATTTCAAGCACCAGCGTGCGCCCACGCCGGAACACCACACCACGAAAGCCAGCGCCACGGTTGGTGAAATCACCATCCGAAAGCCGCACCACCCGCCCGGTCACAAGCAATGGCTTGTAGAAAACCACCCCCGATCCAGCTCCAATCGGTAGTGTGACCTCGGCACCCTCACCAGCCGCAAACAGCGCCGCGACAGCGATGGGATCGACGATATTGTGCAAACAGGTGCGCGTCGGGCGTGCGGCGATCAGATGTGCAAGTACTATTGTGCTATCGCCAGGTGCCCCTGAACTGGGCGCGTCAGCCGAATCGGCCAGAACAAATGGGTGAATAGCGCTCGCCAACGCACGCTGGATCGTCGCCTCGGTTGGAACCAGTGTCACCGCAAAATCGTGCCGCCGATCCCACAGCATATCGGCCAGTTCATCGGCCAGTTCATCGGCCAGGGCCGCATTGGCGTCGGTATTCACAATCACGCTGCATCCAACATCGGTAACATCGAGCCAGGGCTGCACCGAAAAGACCGAAATATCAAGAACGCCAGGGCGCTGCATCAATGCTATCGCACGGCCGATCACCTGTGCATATGGCCCATCGGTGGTACGGCCATTTTCGGCTGGAACGATCATGGGCAGGCGTCGCAGTGCGACAGCCGGGCGCACCTCGCCACGGATGAGCCGCACGAGTAGATTCGCACCACGAACGCCAGTCTCATACAGATCAATATGTGGCGCGGTATGGTAGCCAACCAACGCATCGGCGTGTGCTACCATGGTTGCTGTAACGTTCGCATGCAGATCGAGTGTGGCGACCAACGGGCAATCGGGGCCGATCTCCGCACGCACAGCGCGCAGGATCTCGCCAGTGGCATCCTCATACCCGTCGGCAGCCATCGCACCATGCAGCACCAGCAGCACGCCATCAAATGGTGCGCATGTGTGTAAACCAGCCACCAGTTCGTCGCATAGTGAAGCGAACACATCGCCAAGCATCGGGCCAGCCGAAGCCGAGGTGGTGGCCGAGAGCAATGGCAGAAGCTCGATCCCCTGCTCACCCGCCACGTCAATAACACCGCCGACCTCGGTACGCGTGCCCTGCCGCTGTGCAATAATATCCTGGCCACGCAGCAAATGCCCAGGCGGGAAATGCAGCCACGATCCCGGCACCGGTGTGAAGCTGTTCGATTCCTGAACGATGTTGCCGAGTGCGAGACGCATGGTTCGCTCCATTTTGCTTTCAGGTGTTCAATTAACGAATACGCGTTGTGGTGTGCCGCGCATACCACCAGGTGAGTGCAATCAGGCTAACAACGGCGACCAGGAAGACCTGGGCAACATCAAACAGCATGAAAGCCCAATTCTCCTCGAATTCGCCACTGATAAATGTGGCTGCTCCACCTGCCAGGAAACACAGCAGAACCAACACACCGGCGCGGAACCATACGTTGCCAAGGCGCTGGACGATCACGCCAATGATTACGCCAGCAGCAATTGGAAAGAGTTCTGACATCATAGCTCTCTACCTTTCAAATCAAAGCAGTTGTTGTCACTGCCATCATTCAGGTTATGTGCCAGCCAGCTCGGTTGGGGCCGCGCCCGCCGAAGTCATCCCAATCTGGGCCGGATCGCCAACAAACTGGGGCGTTGAGCGAACGCTTGGTGCGTCAGTAGCGCCCAGCGCAGCGCCAGCGCTCAATATGCTTAGATTGGTTTGCTGAACAGGAGGCTCAAGCAGTCCATCGCTGCTGAGTGCCGCAGCAGCACCTGTTGCCATTCCTGCATCGGAGGCCACAAGTGATTCACTGATTGCTGATTGTGGCATCTCAGAATTACTCGAATTGGCCATCCCCTGTGCAGCCCCAGCGTTGATCGCACTTGGCATTGGTTGCTGTGGAGTTGCGAGGCCTGGATCATCCTGAGCCTGCCCTGTAACAATCGACATCACCTGCGGCTGTTGGGATGCTGCCTGTGGATCCAAATCGATGATAATGCTTATCCGCATATATCTACCTCATTCTAACCTAGCACTGCATAGCGACCTTCAAAGGTGACGGGCGTGTTCGTGAGATTCGTTACGGTGATCCAGTAGGTACACTGGGTTGCATTCGCACGCTCCACGGTAACATCCCAGTCGATCTGTGGCGCACCAGATTTTGGCGTGGTCGGCATCATATACCAGATCACATGCTGTGCTGGCGACCATCCCCATGTGAACCAGCGATGCGTTTGGTTTGCCGTCAGTGTTCCCGTAAACTGAACGTTGGTATACATGTGGCTCCTCCATCAGTAATAGCTGAGAATGGCGTAGTGACCCTCGAATGTAACTGGCACGGCGGTCAGGTTTTTCACGGTAATCCAGTAGGTTGCATACTCTGCCGATGCCCGTTCGACCTGCACCTTCCAGGATACCTGTGGATTGCCAGGCAGTGGCGTTGTTGGCATGACTGTCCAGACAATATGCCAGGTTGCTGGCCAATTGAATGTAAACCAGCTCTTCGTGGCATTTCCAGCAAGAGTTCCCGTCCATTGGACACCACAGATCGGCTTTGTAAGCCTTCCGTCTACAGGGATCTCCCATATGCCGCGATTGCGCGTTCCGGCACGCAGTAGCCGAGTATGCGGATGAAAAAGTAAATCGGTTGTCAGTACGTTTGGCAGGCCTTGAGAGAACGCGGACCAGGTTGCACCACCATTAAGGGATTGATGAACACCAATATCGGCTGCGACCCACACCCGATTGGCATTCCCAGGATCAACCTCGACGGCATTGATTGGCAGGAGCGGTAAGCCTGCCGATTGATCCAACCACATGCTGCCACCATTATCCGAACGGAAGACCCGGCCACCATTGAGTGTCGTGAAGGTTGCCCAGATTTGATTGAGATTGCTTGAACTAACAAAGAGATCGCTCGTCCATGCCGTGCGTGGTCGGGTCAGTTCGTTCGCGCTACTCCAGGCCGTGCCTGACCAATCGATACGGAAGATACGACCAACCGTTGTCCCAACGAAGACACGCTCAGGCGTTGGTATGTACATCGCACTGGCGATCAGATTCGCAGGCAGCGCCACTTGTGTCCACGTTGTGCCGCTGTTACGGGAGACATACACACTCTGGCCTGCCTGTGCTATCGTTGTACCATTGCACTCCATCGGTGGGTAGAAGAGCGCCTGATACCCAGTTGGCACATTCGGGCCGATCCAGCTGAACGAGCCAAAGTTACCAGAAGTGGTTGATCGCTCCATGCCCATGTTATAGAATGAGTGGAACACTCTCGTAGGCGTACCACGGTCGACACCACAATCGCCACCATCCCCATCGGCGATGTGCTCCCATACACTGCTGCCTGTGTAACGTATGCTACCGTTATCCTGCGTGCCACCAATCAACCAGCGCGCCGAGCCATAATCCTGAGCAATATACTCAATCTCGGTAATCGCCAGGCCATTGTTGAGTGCAGCCCAGTTTGTTCCCCGATTGGTTGAACGAAACAGTCCGCCATCATTGCCGACATAGACCACATTCGCATTTGCTGGATCAAACGCGATCGCATGCTGATCTGGATGGATATCGTCGCCAGCCTTGTTCGAGATCTTTACCCACGTCCAAGTTGCCCCGACAAGATCGCCCCGATATGCTTCAATTGCGCCAAGATAGAGCTGGTTGTCCCGATCTGGAGCGGCTGCGGCGAACCAATCATACCAGGCTTGGCCGGTTGTTAGCCCTGCTGGTGCTGGGATCGCGGTGAAGGCCCCACCAGCGGTTGTACGCCGCCCAATATAGACCGTTGCACCACGGGCGAGAAATACATACGCAACATTCGGGTTTGAGCGGGCATAGCTGACTGCCATGCGATCAACGCCGATTGGTGCTCCCGTTAGCGTGCCAGCAGCCCAGGTTGTACCACCATTGGTGGAACGAAACAGGCCATCGGAGCACGCTGCCAGAACCTCAGCTGCAGCACCTCCAGTTGGGTGCATTGATATCGACCACGTTCGTGCAGATCTGCGCTGTGTCCAGTTGGTGCCAGCATTGGTCGATTCATACAACCCATTGGTTGTAGCAGCCAATAGATGATTCCCATTTGCTGGATCGACGATCAGATCATAGAATCCTTGACCAACAAATGGCGCTGTCGCAAGCACAGCCCAGGTTGTGCCACCATCCGTTGAGCGCAGCAACCCTGCGCCTAACCAGGCATAGAAATTGCCTTCGCCAGTGCCACAATAAACGATATTTGGCGATGAGCGATTAAAGGCAAGCGCCCCAACGGTGAGCGTTGGCATCTGATCCGTGCGTGGCCACCAGGTAACACCACCATCCCGGCTCTCCCAAACGCCTCCAGCAGCTGAGCCGCAAAGAATATGATTGGAGTTGGAAGGGTTGATCGCAATCGCCGAAACACGCCCCGAAACCTGTACACGCGTATCGCCATAGGTCTGGCCATTGTTCATCACTGTTGGCCCCAGCGAATACCAAGCCGGAAGGGCCAACGCATCAGCCGCTCCATCATCCAGCACATCCAATGTTGCCATTGCTACAGGCTCATGCTGGAGTGCCATTGCCGCCTCAGCATACAGGCTCGCCACTTCGCTCTTCGATGCGTCAGTTGCCGAGACATCGGTTATCACCGCATCTTCCCCTTCAAGCGCCAATACTGCCTTACGCCGTTTACGCGGTTTTTCCTCCTCGGCTGGGGTTGTGTCGAAATCCATGCCACGGGCATTGTTGAACAACTCAAGCCGTTCTAGCACCTTACCATTTGGGTACTCCTGCGTCGTGTCGGGCTCTTGAGGTGATTCATTTGATCCTCTCATACACTAGGCTCCTTTCCATTATTCTCAAGGATTCATACCTGAGAACCGCCATTCAGATCTGTTGGATCAGTGTCGGTGAGAGTCGTGTCTGGAGCAGGTTTAGTGGCTATGGGGTGCAATGCAAGCGCTGCTCTGGCATATAAGAGTGCTACATTTCTGCGTGATCGGTGTGGCCGCTTACGCTTGCTCGGCGCTGTTTCTGCTGGCGTCTCCTGCCGATCATCTTCCATTCCACGTGCCCGATTGAATTGATCAAGCCGTTGTTCTGGATGATCTTCAGCAGAATCAGGTGCGTTGCCCGTGCGTTGCTCACGATCAGGTTGCTGCATCCCGTACGCCTTTCTGCAGTGTGTGGAATCACGCTGCCGCTGACGGGTTCCACAAAATGTAACGCATCGTGCCACCATTCTATCGCTACCAACGAGTAAAACGGCGGCTGCAGTGTGGTTTATGAAAAATTGCTCATTGAATAAGCCCAAGTATAGTCCAGGGAATACCGATTGTCAAGTGCAACATGTGTTAGGCAAATGTGAGTGTTTTTCACTACTAGCAATCTGCAAAATCAGCGCATGAATACGAAACCCGCTGGAGCTTGGATGAAACTCGACAGACTGCTAGCCCAGAATAGCTCGAAAAAACGTATCCAGCGCATCCTGATCGGCAACAAGATGCCTGCCCGAAACAATCATGCCGTGTTCAAATTCCCACAGCACGCACCGCTGCTGATCCAGGTTTGGGCCATCGCTGCGGCTGGGCAGACATGTGCGCTCTCCGCCTGCCAATACTCAGCCGCGAGGAGTATACTATACATCTAAATACGTATGCAGTCGGTACATATTCGACAAGATGTTGGCATGTTGTATCGGCAGGCAGGCATTACAATGCAATCATTATGTTTATAATTACGCTCTCGTGCGAGCGTGTCAGTTGGAGTTTACGATGGTTCCATCATTGATGAACCCGGTCAGCCTGCTTGGAGCATTGCTCGTTAGTGAAGGGTTGCTGACCCACGCGCAATTGATTGCATGCCTAATGATCCAGAAGGAAGAAGCGGCACATCTGCCACTTGGCCAGATTACCGTTCATTGTGGATATGTGTCCCAGGAAGATCTGGATCGCGTGCTCCTGCTTCAGCAAGAAGTACGCACCCTGATCATGGACGAGATCGATACCCGTGATCGCGCTCCAGCCGATCTAGCCGTATTGATTATGGCATCACAGCGCAAGGCAGCCATCAATCGCTATTTGCTCCAGCTTGGTACACGCCCATCGTTTGCAGGGGATGCAGTCGATCCAGCACAATCCCCTGATCTGGTGCTGATTGATCAGAACAATGCAACGAACAGCATCCAATTCCCAGGCAATTCATTTGTTGGGCTGCTCCCCACCGCAGCATCCAACGACGACCAACTTTCGAAATGGGAGCAGCAGCTGATCAATGGCTATGTCACTCAGGTTCGTGAGCGCAATCGCCTGCGTGCGGCAGCCGAAACCGAACAGCGCGCTGCATTCCTCATTCAACAATTTTCTGCGCTGAATCGGCGCATGGCGAGATCCCATTCAAAACAGGATATGATGGTTCAGTTGATGGCATTCATCCGCGATGTGATCAGCATTGAGGCCGGAACCTTGTATCAGATCGATCTGCAAGCTCGGGAACTGATCTTCTCGATTGTGATGGGCCCACACCAGGAAGAACTGTACCATAAACGCTTCTCAATCGATCATGGGATCGCTGGCTGGGTTGCCCGAAATGGCGAACCGCTGCTTATTCCAGATGTTCGCAAGGATACACGCTTCGAGCAGATGTTCGATAAGAAGACGGGCTTTCAGACGCATTCAGTGCTGTGTGTGCCAATACGAGCGCAGAGAACAACACTGGGTGTGATTCAGCTGATCAATAAGATCGGCGATCCATTCGATGAACACGATCTGTTCCTGCTCCGAATTGCCGCAGGAATTGGTGCGCTTGTCTATTTGCTCGATGATACCATTCTCGATCATCAGGGACAACCAACGGTATGACGGCCCATGGAGCGAATCCAACCCTTCTATACCTGCCGCTCCTGGTGCATCAGGATGCGAATGTTCGCCGCCAGGCATGTGAAATCATGCTCTCCACCTATGGCGAGCGTTCTCTGACATTCCTGCGTCGGCTGCTGGATGCGACCGACCCAGATACCCAGGCACAGGCCACGCAAGCCCTTAAGGTTGTTTCCGAAGTCTCGGGGCTACGCGTTGAACTACGGCCATTTCGGGGTATCTATGTGGAATGCCTTGGGGATCTGCGTGTGTATATCAATGGGCGCGACATCAAACCAGATGAATGGGCACAGTATGATCGCGGGCGCGCTGGCGCCCGCAAAGTCCAGGGCCTATTTGCGTACCTTGTTCATATGGGCGCTCAGGGTGCCACACGCGCTGAAATTGGCGTGGCAATCTGGGATGGTGTCGTCAGTCCTTCGAGCCTGGCACGCACCCTCAGTTCACTCCGCCAGGTGATCAGCCGTGTTGGCAGCCCAGAACTAGCAGAACAAGCGCTGACTGTGGGCCGCGATGGATGCCGTCTCGAGCCAGCACTCTATCAGACCGATGCCGGCTTGTTTGAGCGAACATTCAACCAGGCCTACCAAACCGAAATCTCCACCAGCCTGGAGCCAGCCATCCCACTGTATCAGCAAGCCCGCGAACTGTACACCGGCCCGTACATGGCCGATCTTTCGCGCAGCAGTGATTGGGGCCAGGAAACGCGCGATCTGCTCATGAATGATTATGTGATCGCAACCGAACGCCTTGCCGAATATGAATACCAGCGCCGCCATTATCAGCGCTGCATTGCACTCTGCCGCGAGGCGCTGGAAGCCGATCCCACTGCCGAGGATGTGACCTGTTGGGCCATGCGAGCCTATGCGCGGCTTGGCCTTCGCACCGAGCTTGACCGAACCTACCAGCGCTATCAGGCGATCATGGCCCTCAACCCATATACCTCCGAGGAGCAGGATGCCGTCGAACAGCTCTACTGCGAACTAACCTAAAACCGCCTCCTGCTCGCCAGTTGGGCCGTAGCGACGTACGCTCTGCCGTAGCGACGCAAAATCTTGCGTCGCTACGGCCCCTCTACTGGTGCTTCTGACTCCTGACTCCTGACTTCTGACTCCTATGCAACCGCCCTATCAGTGATTTCCAGCCCGCGATCAATAATCGCCAACCCTTCGCGCAACTGTTCCTCGGTGATGATCAATGGCGGGTTGATATGGCATGTGTTCCAGCGCACCAGTGTGGCCAGGCCATTTTCGCGCAAGAAGCCATTGAAGGCTGGCATCGGGCCCATTTCGCTTGGCTTGGGATTATAGGGCACCAATGGCTCGCGGGTGGCTCTGTCCTTAACCAGCTCGATGATGCTGAACAGCCCGATTGCGCGCACATCACCAACCGATGGATGGCGGCTCTTGATCGCCTCAAGCTCGGTTTTGAGGATAGCGCCCATCCGAACGGTATGTTCGAGCAGACCATCTTCTTTATAGACATTTATACACGCGATTGCTGCCGCACAGCCAACCGGATGGGAGTTGTAGGTCAGCCCGGCAAACAACACATGATCCTCAAAATACTCGGCAATCGTGTCGGTGACCATGGCTGCACCAAGTGGAATATAGGCAGATGTCAGCCCCTTGGCCATGGTCAGGATATCTGGTTGAACAGCCCAATGCTCAACGGCAAACCATTTGCCGGTGCGCACAAAGCCACACATCACTTCATCGGCGATCAGCAGGATGCCATATTTGTTACACAATGCCCGAATACCCTGCATGTAGCTCGCACTCGGGATGAGAATGCCATTGGTGCCAACAACTGGTTCGATAATGATTGCCGCAACCGTCTGCGGTCCCTCATACATCAGCACATCCTCGGTGGCATTTAGCACACTAGCGGTATATGCTTCATCATCAAGCGTCGTGCCAGCGCGGTAGGGGTAATAATCTGGAATGCGAATAACACCCGGAATGCCTGGCTCGGCAGCCCAGCGGCGCGGGTCGCCAGTCAGCGTTATCGCTCCTGCTGTCGCACCATGATATGAGCGATAGCGTGCGGCGATCTTATGGCGGTCAGTGAACATACGAGCGATCTTGATCGCATTTTCATTGGCCTCGGCTCCACCATTGGTGAAGAAGGCCTTGCTCAGATTGCCTGGTGTAATCTCCTGGAGCAGGCGGCCCAATTCCGCCCGTGCTGGCGTCGTCGCAATCGTTGGTGCGACATAACAGAGTTCGTCCATCTGCGCCTTGACGGCATTGATCACCCGTTCATCGCCATGACCGATATTGACGCACATAAGCTGCGAGTTAAAATCCATATAGCGTTTGCCATCGACATCCCACATATAGATGCCCTTGGCGCGCTCAATTGCAAGCGGTTTTGTGGCTTTCTGGGCAGCCCATTCATACAGCGTCGTCTGGCGCGAAAGGTCAAGAACTTCCTGGCTTGAACGTTCAACAATTGTCATAATTGATCTCCGTCGAAAAGTGAAGTCACGATCAACAATCAGGGTACTCTATTAGGATACCACTGATCGGCGTGATCGGCGTGATCGGCGTGATCGATAGCGCACAACCAGGATGCTCGCTATCACACTCGCCAATACCAGCATCAGGCTGCACACCCAGGCCAGCAATCTCGTGGAGGATGCTTGTTCAGCGGGAGTATCCTGTGCTGGCGTATTCCCAACACCAAACAGTGCAATATCGCTACGGGCCTGTGCAATCGGTACAGTGCGTGACAGCGGTGTGTTGTGAGATCGCCAACAGCATTGTGATAGGCATACACAAGATATTCCCGGCCGACCTGGAATGGAACACCACACTGGAAATACGAGCCGGTTGCCAATGTGATCGTGCGATAGGGTGGCCCACGCCAGATCTGCGAAACAGCCAGTGTGATCGTGAGGGGCGTATATGCTGGGGTATCATAGATGATGAATGGAAAGTTGCGCGTCAATCGGAAGCTTGGCTGGGGAGGGCGCACATGCGTCACGGTTCCAACAAACACGGTGTACGAATCGGCGAGTGCATCGATTGCCGGAATACGCATTGGGCATTCGCAGGCATATGCCAGCCGAACCGGCAAGAACAAACAACACAGCGCAACTCCGATGGTGATGCAGATTCGCATGATCCCCTCACCCCCTAACCCACTCTTCCACACCGGGGAGCGGGGGAATAGCTCCATTGTGAACCCTGTACGCCCCTCCCCACTAGTGGGGAGGGGTTGGGGGTGAGGAAAAAAGCGAGATTTACGCGCTCTTATTGCCAAACAAACCACCAAGCATGCCAGCCGCTTGATCGATCACATCGCCGGCCATAGGATTGCCGAGCAGCCCATCGACCTGATTGGCAATTGGCTCGGGCAGCCGCTTCTTCAGCTCATCAATCACAGTTTGGACAACAGGGCGAACCATATCCGCTGCTAGGCCAGTTTTCTCGGCGACGGTGTTGACTAACTCGTCCATGATGATGCTCCTTCGCGCTACTTCACCGGAGGGCACTATAGGCCAGCCCCTATTGTTTGTCAAACGCTGTGCTACAATACAAAAAACGTGTAAGGGTGACAACAATGCTGAATAGAGCTATCGTTTGGATCTTCAGAACTCAAACCGCTGATGCGGAGGAACAACGTCGCGCCCATAATGTGATCATTGTTGCATTGGGCATGATTGTGCTGGCCACCGTTTCAATGCTATTGACATTCAGCCAGGCGCAAATGCAAGCCGGGCAAATTGCAATAATTGCAATAGTGGTTGGGATTATCATCTATAGTGCCGCGATCATAGCTGCCAGATCCGGCCACGTTCTGCTCGGTAGTATGCTTGTGATTGGGATCACAACCCTGGGAACCCTCGCAACACTACCAACATCCGAGGTGCTGACCACGCCGTTCTATCTGACGCTGGCGATCATGATTGCTGGTGCAACGCTGCGTCCAATGCAGATCTGGATAACGCTGGTTGTCGTTCTGATTGCGCTGTGGATCGTTATCCTCATACCTCCGGCCAGGTTTCTTGCCACCAATATCGGCAGAACGGCAGCTTTTGGCAGTTCTTTTCTTCTGATCATGGCAACGTTGCTCACCTTTTTGAGTGCGCGCAGCACTGAACGAGCGCTCAAAAGCGCCTTTGAGTCGCGTCAGGTTGCCCAGTTAGCTGCCGCTGAGGCCGCCCAAGCAAATGCCGATCTGGAGCGTAGGGTTGTAGAACGAACGCAGGCACTTTCTGACGCATACGAGCGCGAACGAGCCCAGGGCGATGAGCTACGCGCAAGTGTTGAAACCCAGCAAACACTCAGCCAGACGATCCTGGAACTGGCGATGCCGGTTATTCCATTGAATGAACATGTGTTGATTGTGCCGCTGATTGGCAATATTGATAGCTCCCGCGCTGCTCAACTCCTCAGCACCGTTCTGGAACAGGTTGAGCGGCGGCATGCCCGTGGTCTGATCCTGGATGTCACTGGCATATCGGTAATCGACACAGCTGTAGCGCAAACTCTGCTGCGCGTTGCAGATGCCAACCGCCTACTTGGCACGCGCACCGTATTAGTCGGTATTCGGCCAGAAGTCGCCCAGACGCTTGTGACACTTGGGGTCGATCTTCATAACCTGTTAACAGCTTCATCGCTGCAGGAGGGCCTTGAACAGCTCGAAAGAACAACCTTCCGCCAAGCATCTAGCAGAAATGGATGACGGTTTCCTTACAACACGCGCGAAAGCCAGATAAACGAATTGACAACCAGCGCGCTGGCGACTACGATTTAGTCATCCAATCGGCGAATTGACAGACGAGTGCGCCAGGGCGATTGCATGCGGCGGTTTCAACAGAAGCTCATTATTCCAACGGCCTCGCGATTACTCATCGAGCGAGCCGAATTGGTCGAGCGCCTTGAACAGGCGATCAGCACTATGCGCGTTGTTGCCCTGGCTGCGCCAGCCGGTTGGGGTAAAACAACGGCGCTCTCGCAATGGGCTACTCAATCGGCATTACCAACCGCCTGGTATGCGCTCGATCCCGCCGATAGCGATCCATCACTGTTTCTGGATTATCTGCTGCATAGCGTGGCTGATTATGTCACCGATGCTCGCGATCTGATCACACGCCTGGCCAGCGCCTCTGCCAATGAACTACCCCAGCTGTACCACGCCGCAGCCTTAGCTGTTGCTGCCGCACCAGAACCATTCGTCCTTGTGCTGGACGATTTTCATGTGCTGAGTGAATCAACGAGTGTAACCGGGCTTGGCCTCATCCAGAGCCTGCTCTCATCGATCGCCGAATATGCCCCCAACTGCCATGTGGTTGTCGCCTCGCGCACGCCACCAGCGCTGTATGGCATGGTGCGCCTGATCTCGCAGCAGCGTGCCGCTGTGTTCGACTATACCGCGCTCCAGTTTAATACGGTTGAAGTCCAACGCCTGGCTGGTGTCAGCGCTGGAGTGCTGCTCTCCGAGGTTGGCGCAACACATCTGACCGATCAACTGGGTGGTTGGGTCACAGGCATCGTCCTATCGCTTGATCAGGTTGCCATCCAGCGCACCAGTACCCAACCAGTTTCGCTGGCGCTTGGCCAAGGGCCAGCCGAGCAATTACTGATCGAAGCCAACACAACGCAAGTCTATGCATTTCTGGCTGAACAGGTGATTGCGCCGCTTCCTGCCGCCGTGCGAACCTTCCTGGAGGATACCAGCGTTCTGGATTACCTCTCGCCACGGCGTTGCGATAGTTTACGCGAAGCCAATGATTCCGGCCCACTGCTCGATGAGGTACGCCAGTATGGGCTATTCACCATCAGCAGGGCTGGCTGGCTCTCGTATCATAGCCTGCTACGCGATTTCCTACGCACCCGCTTGGCCCGCGATCCCGCCCGCGAACGACGCCTCCTGCGGCGGGCTGGGCATCTGTATGCTGCCGAGGACGAGATCGAGGCCGCTGTTGATTGCTATCTGGCCGCCTTCGCCGATGAAGAAGCACTCCTGCTGCTACGCAGTGTGATCCTGCGCTTCCGCCGCATCTCACGCCAGAGCACGCTATTGGCCTGCTTCGACAGGCTCGCAACCGCCCAGCGCGGCCTGCTTCCGCCCGATCTGTTGATTGCCCAGGCGCGTGTATATGCCGATCTTGCGCTATGGGAACGCGCATATCTGGCGATTCGCCTTGCCGAAACCCTCGGCGATGGTGAGAGCGTCTGGGAAGCCCAGCTTGTGCATGCAGGGCTGCTGCGTATCCAGGGGAATCAGCGCGCCGCTAGTGAGCAATTGGCGGTGTTGCCATATGCACAGCTTCCCGTTCACCTGCAAATGATGTACCACATGCATAATGGTCAGATCAACCTCAGGGGCGGAGCGACCACCGATGCCATAGCCGCACTCGAACAGGCCCATCAGTTGGCACCATTGACAGACCTGAGTGGTGATCCAGGGATTTTGGCCGATATCTACGATAACCTTGGGGTTGCCTATGCGATGAGTGGCAACCGCAATATGGCACTGCGCAACCTGCAACGCGCCGATGCATGCTGGCAAACGATTGGGAATAGTGGCCGCCGAGCCATGACACTGAATAACATTGGCATGATCCAGATGGAAGAGGGCCTCAATATCGATGCCCATGATTCATTCGAAACCGGCCTGACACTCGCCCGTGCGACGGGCCGCCGCCGCGAGGAAGCACTGCTGCTGTGTAGCGCTGCCGATCTGGATCTGACGCAGGGACGGCTTGATACAGCGCTGACACACTTTGCCGAAGCACACAATCTGGCCGAACGAGCCGATCTCCAGGATCTTGTGGAATATGCGGCCTCAGGCGTTCGTTGGGCTGCTGCGATCCTCGGCGATACGCCAACCGCCGAGCGCTGGATTGTAGCAGAAGCGCCTGAACAGCCGCTTCCGCGTGCGCGCATGGCCTTGGCAGGCGTGATCATCGGCATCAATAGCACAGCGGCCGATCTGAGCGCAATTGATCAACTGATCGACTCAGTCGCGCCAGTCTGTCAGATGCTTGGCCCTGTCGAATCGGCCTATCTGTGGCTGGCACGGGCCGCACTTGCCTTCCAGCGTTCTGGCTGGCCTGCCGCAACCGAGGCCTGGAATCGCTTTGAAAAGGCAGCAACGCTGCCCGTTTCACTGCTCACCTATTTTGTTGCACTGCATGATCCATTATTTACCGCTGCAACACCCCATTCGCCATTTGCCAAACAACTGCGCCGTGCATCCGGTCGTACAGGGCCGAGCCGTTGGCAGATCAACGCACTCGGCGGCTTCAACTGCCGTGTCGATGGCCAACCATGTGAACTCTCGCCATTGCATCGGGCACTGCTGACACGTCTGCTCGACGCTGGCAGCCAGGGGTTGGCCGTGGATCGATTATGGGAATCGGTCTGGGGTGAAACAGATCTCTCGATGACGGCGCTGCACCAGGCATTACGGCGCTTGCGTGTACAAACCGGGCTCAGCACGGCAGTCCGCGATGGCACATGTGCTATTTGGTTCGATTGGGGCGAGATCGCCTATGATGTGCGCCAGCTTGAGCAGACAATCGAGGAGCCATTGGGGCGCGAGATGGTTGAGCGTGCGCTGGCGCTGTATCGTGGCGAATTCCTGCCAGGTGCTCCAGATGGCGCGCTCTACTGGGTCGAAACACGCCGCGCTCACCTACAAGAGCGCCTGCTCAACACGCTGGAACACTATGGCGCGGTGATCGAAGCGGATCAGCCACAGGCCGCAATCCAACTCTACCAGCGTATCCTGCAGATTGATGGCTGCCGCGAACAAACGGCCGTTCGTTTGATGCAACTGGCGGCCCGCTTTGGCAATCGATCGCTCGTCAACGCAACCTTCGAACACCTGACCGGTGCATTGCGCGTCCTCGGTGCCAGCCCCGGCGCAACAACTGCCGCGATCTATCGGCAATTACATTAGCCAGCCATCAGCCATCAGCTATTACGCTCAGACCTTCAATATGAATCGTATTCTGACTCCTGACTCCTGAATACTATGCTGAAAGCTGAAAACTGAGAGCTAAGCGCCCCTGATGAAAAGATGATAATTGGCTGATACTTGACACCTTAACAGACCACGCTATAATCAGCGCGAATGGACAAATACAACCAACAAATGCACCATGGGGTGTTTTCCTGTGCAGCCATGTGCCTGCATACCGCTTTCCCCATGGTGCTAGCGCACAACACTGTTCCCCCAAAGCGCTACCCAGCGCCATTGTGCTGTCGATGTAGATTGCGCTATGCCATTCGGCATATGCAGCCCTCTACGCAGCCTCGTTTTCTTCTGCGAATTGCTCGCGTATTGTGCGCGCGTGGGCTTCGCTGTTCTCAGGAGTTTGTATGTTAGCTACCGAACGTCGCCTGTTAACAGCAGTAGTGCTTGCTACGCTGGCGATCTTTGCAACAACGTTTCCGGTGCAGGCCGATGAAACTGCGCCAATTGTAACTCCCATCCCAGTAGAACCACCTGCGCTGCCAAGTGCGCCGACATTTACCGTTTTTGCAACCCGCCAGGGCCAGGTTGGGCGGCGCACCGCCAATGGCCATCGCATCCGCCCACGGGATCGCTTCGTCGCTCTGCCATCGTGGCACTCCCTTTCCAGCCGTAATGGCAATGAATTCCAGGTGCGGGTAAGCTATCGTGGCCGCACCGTCGTTCTGCCTGTCTGGGATGTTGGCCCATGGAATACACACGACGAATACTGGCATCCAGAGCGGCGCTATAAGGATCTACCAGTCGGTATGCCAATGGCTCAGGCTGCCAAACAGAATGGCTACAACAATGGCCGCGATGAATTTGGCCGCCGAATCGCTATGCCCAATGGGATCGATATTGCCGATGGCGCATTCTGGGATGATCTGGGAATGAACGGTTCCGATTGGGTGCAGGTCACATTTCTGTGGATGGGCCAGGATCCAGCAATAGCTCTGGATCAGCCCAGTGGTAATGATGAACCAGGCCAGAATGAACCAGGGGCAGTGCTGATCGAGGATGGTGGTGACGGGTACTCGACCCCATCGAACACAAACTGGTATGATGCCAGCTGTGGCGTTCGTGGGCGCAGTGTCTGGACCTATGCAGCATCGAAACCAGATGAGCGTGAGAATAGTGCGCGCTGGGCACCCAAGCTGAGTGGGCCAGGCTTATTCGAGGCCTTTGCCTATATTCCATCGTGTGGACCAAAAGCTACTGCCGCCGCCCATTATCGCATTACCCACGAAGGCGCTATCACCGAGATCGTGATCGATCAGCGCAAATCCGCTGGGAAATGGGTGTCGCTCGGTACCTATCGGATGAATCCCGGTTCGGCATGGGTTGAACTCGATGATCTGACGGGTGAGGAGGATGCGGTTGTCCATTTCGATGCGCTGAAATTTGTGCCGCGGAACGACAACAATCCACCCGTATCAAAGGTTGTGAGCGCAGCTCGCCGTGATGATGGCAGCATCCTGGTTCGCTGGCAGGGTTCCGATGATATTTCGGGTGTTGCTTCATACGATATCCAGATGCGCAGCCTGCCAGATGGCACATGGAATGATTGGCTAAAGGGCACTGCCACGAGTGAGGCGATCTTTACGCCAGCAACGCCAGGCAGCTATGCCTTTCGCATTCGTGCCCGCGATTGGGTTGGCCACGAGGAGGCCTGGCGCGAGGCTAATGATCTGGCAATAAAGCCATAAGTTTGACCTCTGCCCTGACCCCCTCTCCCATGTGTAGTTTTTTGCGTGAAGGCGTCCTGCTGCGCTTCCCCCCCTCATCCCCTGCCCCTTCTCCCACATTGGGGAGAAGGGGTTTGAGGCATTGTGCTGCGCTGTTGCTCCCCTCTCCCCGGAGTGGGAGAGGGGTTGGGGGAGAGGTGAACCGCCCTTACTGCTTTTCGATCTGGACATCGCCGCTGGTAGTTGTGATCTTCAAATTGGCGGCACCATCGCCAACGGCCCCACGTAGCACATGATCTTCTTTCGTGCCACGCAGATCGAAATCCGTCGATAGAGCGCC
>JBBQSD010000018.1:0-65419 GCA_038214135.1 Chloroflexales bacterium
CGCGCGGGCGGGGCGGGCGCCCGCGGCGGGCCCGCGGCGGCCGTGGCCGGGCGGGGCCGCGGGCCCGCCCGCGGCGCGCAGCGCCCCGGTGGCGCGCCTTCAGTCGCCCGCTGCCCCGCCTGCCTCAAAACGCTACGCTGCACCCACCCCACACTCAAGATTTGCACAATCGCCGCCGCCGTGGTATACTCACGCCGTTCGTGAGCATACGACCCCGTAGCTCAGTGGATTAGAGCGTTTCCCTGCGGAGGAAAAGGTCGCGCGTTCGAGTCGCGCCGGGGTCGCCACTGAAAAAACCAGAGCCAATTGGCTCTGGTTTTTTATTGCCACAGCGTTGTGAGCAGCGACGGGTCGAGGTTACCGCCGCTGAGGATCACGCCCACGCGGCGACACTCGGGCGGCAGTAGCCCGCCCAGCACGGCGGCCAGCGGCACCGCCCCAGTCGGCTCCACCACGAGCTTCAGGCGCAGCAGCAGCAGGCGCAGCGCGTCTAGGACGGCCGCATCGCTCACCACCAGCACCTGCTCCACGTGGCGCTGCATGATCGGGAAGGTGAGCGCGCCGGGCGCGGTGGTGCGGATGCCGTCGGCGATGGTGGTTGGCGGCGCGATGGTGACGCGCACGCCGCGCTCTAGCGACTGCCGCGCATCGTCGGCGCCCTCGGTCTCCACGCCGAACACGCGGATCTGGGGCCGCAGGCCCTTCGCCGCCACCGCGCAGCCCCCGATCAGCCCACCGCCGCCGATCGGCATCACCAGCGCGTCTAGCTCGGGCACCTGCTCCAGCAGCTCCAGGGCTGCGGTGCCCTGGCCAGCGATGATGTGGGGGTGGTCGTAGGGCGGGATCACCGTCATCGTGCGCTCGTCGGCGATGGCCCGCGCGAAGGTGTCGCGATCCACGGTGGCGCGCTCAAAGATGCGCACCTCGGCCCCGTAGCCGCGCGTGGCGGCCAGCTTCACCGGTGGCGCGTCGTCGGGCATGCAGATAATTGCGGGCACGCCGAGGAGCTGCGCCGCTAGGGCCACGCCCTGGGCGTGGTTGCCACTGCTGAAGGCCACCACGCCGCGCGGCCGCTGCGCGTCGTCCAGCCGACTGATCGCGTTGTAGGCCCCGCGAAACTTGAAGGCGCCGCCGCGCTGGAGGTTCTCGCACTTCAGAAAAAGCTTGCGCCCCGCCAGCTCGTCCAGGGTGCGGCTTGTCTGCACGGGGGTGTAGTGGGCCACGCCCCGCAGCTGCTCCGCCGCCGCGCGCACATCGTCTAGGCCGATCACCAGCCGCTCGCCCATTCCTGCTCCTTCGCTATGCTTGCAGATTGCGCGCAGCCGGACGCGCTGCGCCACAGAGTATAATACGCACACCGACCACCCAGCAAGGCAGCGCCATGATCATCGAGAGCACCCTCACCCCGCAGGAGTTTGTTCGCCACGCCCTTACCCGCCACTTCCGGCGCCCGGCCTTCTACCTCTACAGCTTCGTCTGCGCCGTCCTCACCACCTACGCCTTCCTCCAGGCTAACCCGCTCGCCCTGCTGCTGGCCGCCGCCTGGGTGCCGCTGCTCGTCTACGCTGCGGGCGGCTGGGTCTCGATCACCCGGCGCAGCCGCGACAAGGAGCTGCCGCTCTATCTGCCCACGCGCTACGAGTTTACCAAGGGCGGCGTAGAGCTTAGCTCGCGCCAGGGGCGCAGCAGCTTCGCCTGGGGCGATTTTCGGGCCTGGCGCAAGGTGGTGGGGCTCTACGAGCTAAGTCTCGCAAACGGCCAGCTGCTGGTGATCACGCAGCGCGCGGTGCCGCCGCGCCAGAGCGCCCCGCTAGAGGAGCTGCTCACGCGCCAGATCAAGCCACGGCCAGAGGCGGGCGTGTTCGACCGGTAGACGACAAGGTTTCAGATTGCCGATTGCGCGCAGCGCTACCAGGCCAGCTGCTGGCGCATCCATCCTGAGGTGTTGTGGAAGTTGACGACCGCGCTGCCAGGTGGCACGAGCGCATCGCACGCCCGCAGCAGCTCCTCGTCTAGGCGCACCTCCAGGGCCGGCAGCGCCTGCTCGAGCTGCGCGAGCGTGCGCGGGCCGAAGAGCGGCGCCGTGATGCCTGGCTGCGCCATGACCCAGGCCAGAGCTAGCTGGGCTGGCGGGATGCCGCGCTCCTGGGCCAGCGCCACGAAGCGCCGCCCAACGGCGACTCCGGGCGGGGTGACTCGCTCGGCATAGATCCCGCCCCGCACTGCGGCCCGCGAGTCTGCGGGCACCGCCTGGGCGTCGTCGTAGCGCCCGGCGAGCACGCCCTGGGCGAGCGGCGACCAGGGGATGAGCGCCAGGCCATGGGCCTGGCACAGGGGCACCAGCTCGTTCTCGATGCGCCGGTCGAGCAGGTTATAGGGCGGCTGCTCGGAGCAGTAGCGCACATACCCGTTGCGCTCGCTAACCATCAGCGCCTCTGCCACGCGCCAGGCGGGATGCGTCGAGCAGCCGACGTAGCGCACCTTGCCCTGCCGCACAAGGTCGCTGAGGGCGGCGAGCGTCTCCTCCACCGGGAGGCTTGGGTCGGGCCGATGCATCTGGTACAAATCGATGTAGTCGGTCTGCAGGCGGCGCAGCGAGTCGTCGCAGGCGCGCATCAGGTGCAGGCGCGAGTTGCCACGCTCGTTGGGGCCGGGGCCGGTGGGGAAGTGCGCCTTGGTGGCGAGCACCACCTCGCTACGGCGCCCGCTCGCCCGCAGCGCCCGGCCGATCACCGCCTCGCTCTCGCCGGCATTGTAGCTATTGGCCGTGTCGATCAGATTGAGGCCCGCGTCAAGGGCGCACGCAAGGATGCGGGCCGCCTCATCCTCAGCGGTCGGGGCGCCAAAGTTCATTGTGCCGACGGCGAGCGGGGCGACGCGGACGCCGGTGCGTCCAAGCAGACGATACTCCACGGGCTTCTCCTCGCTAGGGCGTTGCCTACGTAGTCGGGGCTGAGCAGAACCTTTGCGGTTGCAGGCGCCGCGCCGAAGGCGGATCGCGCTGCAATCCTGCTAGTCGCCGAACTGGGCCTGGTGCAGGCGGCTGTAGATGCCGCCGCTGCGGATCAGCTCCTGGTGGTCGCCCTGCTCGCTGATGCCGTTCTCGGTCACCACCACGATCCGGTCGGCATGCTTGATCGTCGCCAGCCGGTGAGCGATGATCAGCGTGGTGCGCCCCGCGGCCAGCTCGGCCAGCGACTGCTGGATCACCTGCTCGGTCTCGCTGTCGAGCGCCGAGGTCGCCTCGTCGAGGATGAGGATTGGCGGGTTCTTCAGGAATATGCGGGCGATCGCCAGGCGCTGCTTCTGCCCACCAGAGAGCTTGACACCCCGCTCGCCAACCAGCGTGTCCAGCCCCTCTGGCAGCGACTGGATGAATGCGTCGAGGTGCGCTCGCCGCGCCGCCGCCCAGATCTCTGGCTCGCTCGCCTCCAGACTGCCGTAGGCGATATTCTCGCGGATCGAGCCGAAGAAGAGGAAGACATCCTGCTGCACGATCCCGATCTGCCGCCGCAGCGAGGCCAGCGTCAGTGCGCGAATATCGTGGCCGTCCACCGTGATCTGGCCGCCGTCCACGTCGTAGAAGCGCGGCAGCAGGCTGCAGAGCGTGGTCTTGCCGGCGCCGGACGGGCCTACGAAGGCCACCGTCTCGCCGACACGGATGGTGAGGTTGACCCCTTGCAGCACCAGGCGCTGCGAGTCGTAGCCGAAGCTCACATCGCGGTAGCAGATCTCGCCCTGCAGCCGCTCCACGTTGAGCGCGCCGGGCCGGTCGGCCACCTCGGGCTCGGTGTCCATCACCTCGAGGTAGCGCTTGAAGCCGGCGATGCCCTTGGGGTAGGTGTCGATCACCGCGTTGATCTTCTCGATCGGCCGGAAGAGGATGCTCGTCAGCAGGATGAAGCCGACAAACTCGCCCGTGCTCAGCTCGCCGCGGAAGATGAACCAGGCGCCGCCGAGCAGCACGAACAGCGAGACGAGCCGCATCAGCATGTAGCTGAGCGACGAGCTCCAGGCCATAATGCTGTAGGCCTGCAGCTTGGCCCGCCGGAAGCGCGTGTTGTTCTGCGCGAACAGCCGCTGCTCGTGCTCCTCGTTGGCGAAGGCCTGCACCACCCGCATGCCGCCGATGTTGTCCTCCACGCGGGCGTTGAACTCCGCGATCTCGCCGTACATAGTGCGGAAGGCCTGCGTCATCTTGTGGTTGAAGTGGAAGCCGAGCCAGAGCATCCCCGGCACCACCAGGAAGGTGAGCACCGCGAGCTGCACATGCACGGTGAGCATCATCACGAAGGCCGCCACCAGCGTGATCAGGGCGATGAACAGATCCTCGGGGCCGTGGTGGGCCACCTCACCGATGTCCCAGAGGTCGGTGGAGATCCGCGACAGCAGGTGGCCGGTCTTGTGGTTGTCGTAGAAGCGGAACGAAAGCTTCTGCAGGTGGCTGAACATCAGGCGCCGCATGTCGGTCTCGATGTTGATCCCGAGCATGTGCCCCCAGTACGCCACGATAAACTGCAGTGCCGCCGTCAGGCAGTAGACGATCAGCAGCCCCACGCAGGCGCCCAGGATCAGCGGCCAGTTCAGGCTCGGCAGCAGCGTGTCGATCAGGGCGTTCACAAAGAGCGGGAAGCTCAGCTCGAGCACTGCCGCCACCACCGCGCAGCTGAAGTCTAGCGCGAACAGCCCCTTGTAGGGCCGGTAATACGCCAGGAACCGCCCGACAACCTGTGTCATACGAGTCTGTGTCCTCAAGCTAGTGTGATTGCAGATTGCGGCGTATTGCTATGGCTCTGGCGCCCCACCTTAAGCGGGCGAGGCGCGTAGGCGCCTGACAGTTATTGAGCGTAGCTCAGGCGCAACGTGCGCTCACGCCGCCGCGCGCGCCAGCGCCACGGCGGCCTCGGCGCCGAGCGCACGCCCCGCCCCTGCGGCGCGCGCGGCGCCCTCCGCACCGAGTATCGCGATGGTGCCTGCGAGCGTCTCAGCATAGAGTGACCGATCAGAGACTGGAAGCTCGCCTGCGCCGAGCAGCTGGTCGGCCGCGCCGCACAGCTGCGCCGCGAGCTCCCAGCGCCCCTGCCTCGCGGCGATCGCCGCCGCGCCCACCAGGCAGATCGCCACAATCCGCCAGTTGCCTATGCCATAGTACAGCTCAAGCGCCTCGCCCTCGGCGGCCCAGGCCTGGGCGTCGTCGCCCTCGATCCGCCCGACGGCGGCGATCAGGTGCAGGGCCGCGCCCACGCCCAACGTGTGGCCAAGCTCGCGAAAGAGCGCCAGGCATTCGCGGGCGCCCGTGAGCGCCTGCCCCAGGTCGCCGCGCTCGTAGGCCAGGTCGGACAGGTTATGCAGCCCGATCGCGATACTGTGGCGGTCGCCGCGGGCGCGGTGAAGGGCGAGGGCCTCGGTGTAGAGCTGTGCAGCCTCCGCCGAGTCGCCCTCGTTATAGGCGACCCCGGCCAGCGCATCGGTGAGCAGCGCATAGCCCACCTCGTTGCCGAGCTCGCGGTGGATCTCGAGGCCCTCCGCGATCAGCGCGCGTGCACGGTCGTAGTTGCGCAGATTTGTCTCGACCCGTGCGAGACTGCCGAGCTGGTTGGCCAGGCCGCGCCTGTTGCCCGCCCGGCGCTCTAGCTCCAGCGCGGCGCTGTGGTGGTCGCGGGCGCGCTGATAGTCGCCCTGCTGGTTGGCCAGGCTGCCCGCGCCGCGCGCGGCGCGGGCAAGCACCGCCGGGGTGATCTGGCCGGGCTGGGCCAAGATCTCGTCGAGCCAGCGCCGGCCCTCGGCAAGGTGCCCGCGCATCCACCAGAAACGCCAGAGCGCGCCGGCGACCCGGGCGGCCCCCTCGGAGGCGCCGCTGTCGATGGCCCAGCGCAGGGCGGCCCGAAAGTTGGCGTGCTCTGCCTCAAGCCGCTCCAGCCACTGCGCCTGCGCGGCGCCAAGCAGCTCGGGCTCGGCCGCCTCGGCCAGAGCGGCCATATAGTCCAGGTAGGCCAGGTGCCCGGCCTCGGCCGCGCCGGACTCGAGCAGCTGGCTGGCGGCAAACTGGCGCACGAGCTCGTGCATAGTGTAGCGCCCGCCGGCCGACCGCAGCAGCGACTTATCTTGCAGCGACGCCAGCAGCTCCTCGTCGGCGCCGGCCACCCGGGCCGCCGCCTCGGGTGTGAAGCCGCCCCGGAACAGGCCGAGCAGGGCCAGGGCGCGGCGCTGGGGTGCGTCGAGCAGCTGCCAGGAATGATCGATGGCGGCGCGCACGCTGCGGTGGCGCGCAGGCACATCGCGCAGCGAGGTGCGCAGCAGGTCGAGGTTACGGGCAAGCGCCTCGGCAATCGCCACGAACGAGCGGTCGCGGCTGGCGGCGGCGGCAAGCTCCAGGGCCAGCGGCATACCCTCGACCGAGCGGGCGCCCACATCCTCGGCCAGCTGGAGGGCCAGGCGGGTCTTGCCGATGCCTCCCGGCCCCAGCAGCGACAGCAGTCGGCATGCCGGATCGGCGATCAGGGCGGCCAGCTCGCCGCGCTCATCGTCGCGGCCGATCAGGCTGGTGGCAGGGGCCGGCGGCGCCGATAGGTTGCCTGGCGAGGCCGGCTGGGGGGCTTGCGGGGCCGGCTGAGGGACGAGCGGCGCCTCGACTCGGCCGCCCAGCTCGTTTCTGCGGATCGCCTCGGCCAGGGCGGTCGTCGCCGGCTCGGGCTCGGCGCCAAGCTCTGCGGCGAGCAGGCGCGCGCACTGCTCGTACTGGGCCAGCGCTGCGCCGCGTAGCCCCTGGCTGGCGAGGGCGCGCATCGCCTGGCGGTGGGCCGGCTCACGCCAGGCGTCGATCGCCAGCTGGGCCTGGGCACACGCGAGCGCTTGGTCGTGGCGACCCTGCGCTGCGTAGAGCGCAGCTAGCGCGTCGAGCGCGTCGAGCGCGTGCCGCTCGAACCACTCGCGTCGGGCGAGCGCCCAGGCCTCGAGCTCGGGGCAGCCGCGCGGCAGGGCGCCCTCGGCGAAGGGGCCGCGGTAGAGCGCCACGGCCTCCTCAAGGCTGGCCTGGCAGGCCGGGCAAGCTTGGCCGCGCGGGTGGGCGTGGCGAGCCACGCGCTCCACAAGGGCAGTGAAACGGGCGCTGTCGAGGCTGTGATCCGCACGGGGGTTGAACTGCACCGTCTCGCGCTCGGCCAGCAGAAAGGGCGGGTCGGCGGCGTGGTCCCCGATGCTGGCGCGCAGCGCGGCAAGCGCCCGGCGTAGATTGTTGCGCCCCGTACCCGGCTCCTGCTCGGGCCAGAGCAGCTCGGCCAGCGCGTCACGCGTGTGCGGGCGGTGCTGCTCGACGGCGAGGTAGAGCAGCAGCGCGCGGACCTTGGCATAGTCGAAGGCGGCGGTGGCCCCGTCGAGGGCGATCTGCAGCGTGCCCAGGGTGGCAATCGAGAGCTGTGGCATAGACATCCCACACAGTAATGGCAGCGTTCTCGGCATTAGTATACCTGCCCAGCCCAGGCAATCCTTCACCTTGGCGCTGATTTAGCGCGCTTTTCACGCGCTTTTCGCCCTTGGCCAGTATGCTCGGTCCATCGACGCCAAATCGCGGGCGTTGTAACAAGCGAGCAGCTATGGACAGACCGACCTACCTCACCTTTCTTCTGCGCCTCTGGCGCGTCGATAGCACAGGCCAGCCCGTCTGGCGCGCCTCGCTCGAGGACGCCCACAGCGGCGCGCGGCGCGGCTTCAGCGACCTACCGGAGCTCCAGCGGTTCTTGCAGGCGCTGCTGGAGGCGCCCCCACCCGAGCGGGCCGGGCGAGCACCCGCCGCCGAAAAGTAAGTGTGGCCCGCGCTGCGCGTCCGGCTGCGCACAATCTGCAATCTGAAACATATCTAAGGAGAGAGACGACGATGCTCATGGACACGCTTCCCCGACACAACCGACTGGCCGGTCTCTACCGCGCCCTTGCGGCGCTCGCCCTGGCCGCCGTTCTGGCGAGCCTCCTGCCGCTGGCGCTGCGCACCCCCGCCATGCCAGCCGGCCAGCGCTCCGCCGGCCTGCCGCTGATTATTATACCCACCGGCAACGCGGCCGCGCCCTTCAGCGCCTTCGGCGTCGGCAACGGCGTAGCCTTCCAGCCCGCTGGCCCCAGCCTGGAGCTCGCTAGCGGGCGGCTGGCGGTCCGCTTCGGCGGTGCGCGCCCGGATGTCACGCTGGAGCCAGCCGACAAGCGCGCCGGCACCATCGGCCGCCACGTGGGCGCGCCCTCAACCTGGCGCGACCAGCTCCCCACCTACGCCGCTGTCATCTACCGCGGCCTGTTCACCGGCATCGACCTGCGCTACGACGGCCAGGCCGGCCAGCTCAAGGGCACCTACACGGTGGCGCCCCACGTCAGCCCGTCGGCGATCCAATGGCGCTACGAGGGCGCCGAGACCCTGGCGATTGACCCGGCCACCGGCGACCTGCTGATCGGCGTGGCCGGCGGCGCCACCCTGCGCGAGGAGGCGCCGGTAGCATGGCAGGATCTGGCCGGTCGGCGCGTACCGGTGGCGGCCAGCTTCAAGCTGGCTGATGGCCTGGCCAGCTTTAGCCTCGGCGCCTACGACCCCGCCCAGCCCCTAGTGATCGACCCGACCCTGCGGCTGGGCACCTACCTCGGTGGCGGCAGCGCCGACTATGGGCGTGGCATCGCCGTGGACAGCCAGGGCGCCATCTATGTGGTTGGCGACTTCTTCTCCAGCGACTTCCTGGGGGAGAGCACGAAGACCAGCGGCTCCAAGGACGTTATTGTGCTCAAGCTTACCCCGGCCGGCGACGACCTGGTCTACGGCTGGTTCGCGGGCGGGACTAGCACCGACGAGGGCCTGGCGATCACCGTCAATAGCGCGGGCGAGGCCTTCGTGCTGGTGAGCCCGGGCGCCGACTTTCCGTTGCTGAACGCGCCGCTCGCCACCGCCCCGAATGTGGGCAATGGCATCCTGATGAAGTTCAGCGCCAGCGGCGAGCACCTCTACAGCACCTACCTCGGCTTTGGCCTCTCAAATACCTACACCGGCAAGGCGATCGCCGTTGGCGCCGACGGCAAGCTCTACATCACCGGCCAGACCTACATCGCCGTCAGGCGCCTGGCGCAGCTCGCCCTGGTGGAGGTGAACCCGGCCACCGGCGCGGTGCTGCGCAGCTTTGACCCTGGTGAGAGCTATGTCACCACCAATGGCGCGGCGGTCGCCATCGGCCCCGACAAGCGGCTCTACGTCACCGGCACGGCCGGCAACCCCTTTGGGGAGTTCCCGACGACAGCAGACGCCTTCCAGAAGCTGTGCGGGCGCAAACTGCTCTTCGGCGAGAACAAAGACTGCCGCGAGAACGCCTACGTGATGGTCTTCTCGCCCGACCTGCAGGTGCAGTACGCTAGCTATCTGGGCGGCAGCGGCGGCGACGCGGGCCGCGGGATCGCGGTGGACGGCCAGGGCAACGCGATCATCGTCGGGAACGCCACCTCGGAGGACTTCCCGGTGAAGAACGCAATCCTGCCTGCATGCCCCTCAGACCCGGAGCTACACCTGTGCTCGTACGACGGCTTTGCCACCAAGCTCTCGCCTTCCGCGGGGCTGATCTACAGCACCTACATCGCCTCGCCCGGCGAGCCCGAGGCGATGACCTTCATCAACGACGTGGTAGTAGACGGGGCCGGAAACGCCTATGTCGCGGGCTTTAGCAGCGCGGCAAGCCTGCCGGTGAAAAACGCGGTCTAGCCGACGCGCAGCTTAGGGCTCTGCTTAGGCGCCTTCGACCGGTTCTGCTTCGACGCCTACGTTGTGGGGCTGGCCCCAGACGGCAGCCTGAGCTTCGGCACCTACCTGGGCGGCACGTTCGATGAGTACAACCAGGATATCGCCATCGACAGTGCAGGCGCCATCTACCTAACAGGCTATAGCGACGCGCGAGACTTCCCAACCACGGACGGGAGCATCCAGCCGGCCAAGAGCGCCAACTACGACTTTTTCGCCGCCAAGATCGCGCTCGAGAGCGGGAGCTCGCCCACGCCCCGGCCTGATCTGAAGTATAAAGCCTACCTGCCAATGGTCAGCCGCTGAGCGAGCTTCAGGTAGCGCGATCCTTATGAACGCTCCTCGGCGGACACCTGATCATCCCCGCCGCTCGTCGCGACGATCATCTTTGCTATACAATGGCTGCTACAGGATACAGACATACATCAGCAAGCGACATCTTTCGGAGCAGCCCAATGCGCCCACATCTTTCGTTGCTTGGTGTCCCCGTCACCGTACGGCCCACGGCACTCGTGGCCGGCATGCTGTCCGCACTGGTGGTCGCGCTCGTTATACGAGAACGCCGCGTCGCCTTGGGCGCCGCCGCAGGGGTGCTTTGGTATAGCGCCGATTACGTCCACGTCGTCGGACATATCGTCTCGTCGCAGGCAGCAGGGGCGCCGATGGACGCCATCGACTTCGGCCTCTACCCGAAGAGCGTATACGTCGACCACGAGGTGTCGCCGCAACAGCATATCGGGCGCGCCTGTGGTGGCGTCGGGGCGTCGCTCATCACCACCCTGGTGCTGGCTGCGCTAAGGCGCGGCGTCACGAATCCGCCGGCCAGGCAGCTGCTCACGATCGCCGTAGCCCAGCACGGCCTGCTCTTCGTCCTGAGCCTGCTTCCGGTGCGGCTGGTTGACGGCGGTGTGATCTTCGCAAACCTACTGAAGCTGATCAAGAGCTTCGCCAAAACTGACCGCGAATGAATAGCAGTGCGGTAAAACCGCACTAGAAAGCGTTTTTGTTCTATCCAGACCAGATGTTCGCGGCGCGCTGATGCGAGGTGCGCGTCCTCCAGGCAGGCACCCGCGTTTCCTCTACAGCCGCCGGCTCGGTAGGCCAGACCAGGCATGCTGCGCGCCGCATGCGGGATGGCCCTCTGCGCGCGTGCGGTCAGCGCGTCGGGCGATCGTCGTCCCAGTCCTGCCACGCGACCTGGTGCCGCGCCAGGTACTGATCGACCGCCTGGCCGAGTGTGGGAAAGAAGTTCGCGGCTCCCAGATCGGTAAACAGGCCATAGCGCTTGAGCACATCCTTCACCGGGCCTTTCAGCTCGGCGAAGCACAGATCCATGCCCGCCGCGTGGAGTGCCTGGTCGAGCTCAGCCAGCATATCGGCGGCGGTCATGTCAACATCGGTGATCGGCTCGGCGGCCACGACGACCCAGGTGGTTGCGGTTGGCGCATCGGCCACGGCGCGCAGCACACGCGCGCGAAAGATCTCGGCGTTGGCGAAGAAGAGGGGCGCATCCCAGCGGAAGAGCACCAGCCCAGGGATGCGGCGCGCCTCGGGGTGGCGCGTCACATCGTGATAGCCCTTCAGCCCATCCACGCGGCCAAGCACTGCGTGGTACGGCTGCCAAGCCCGCCAGATGAAGGCCAGTAGCGCCAGGGCGACCGCCAGAAAGATGCCCTGAATTACCCCCAGCAGCGCGACGCCCAGAAAGCAGATCAGCGACAGCACAAACTCGCCGCGGCGCATGCGATACAGCCGCACCACGCCGACGATCTCGACCAGCGCCAGACACGCGACGATCACCACCGCGCTCAGCGCCGCGTGCGGCAGATCGCGCAGCGCGGCGGGCGCGACAAGCAACAGCAGCGCGATGCAGGCCGCGCCGACCACGCCGGTGAGCTGGGTCTTAGCGCCGGCGGCCTCGGCCACTGGCGTGCGCGAGGCGCTGCCGCTCACCGAGAAGCCCTGAAACAGACCGCCGGCCATGTTCGCCAGGCCAAGCGCGACCAGCTCCTGATCGCTGTCGACTACGTAGCCGCCGCGCGCGGCGAACGTGCGCGATAGCACGCTCATATCGGCGAACGAGAGCAGCGCAATCGCAACCGCGCCCGGCAGTAGGCCGCGCAGGTCATCCAGCGCGATAGCTGGCAGCCGGATGGCCGGCAAGCCCGGAGGGATCGCGCCAACCACCGCGACACCCGCCGTCGCTGCAAGATCGAAGTATGCGACAATGAGTGTTGCTCCAGCCACCGCGATCAGCATAGCGGGCCAGCGGGGCGCCCAGCGCTTGAGCACCAGCATCAGGATCAGGCACGCCAGGCCGATCGCACAGGCTGCGCCACGTACCTGCCCGCCAACCACGCCACGCACTATTTCGCCAACCCGCTGTAGCAGGCTATCGCCAGCGACCGAGAACCCGAGCAGCTTCGGCAGCTGGCCGACCATGACGGTCAGCGCGATGCCATTCAGGTAGCCGTAGCGAATCGGCTTCGAGAACAGATCGGCGATAAATCCGAATCGAGACAGGCCGGCCAGGCAGCACAGCGCGCCAGAGAGCAGCGCCAGCGCGCCCGCGAGCGCCACGGCCCGATCGGGATCGCCGGCGGCTAGCGGGAGGATGGTCGCGGCGATCAGCCCGGCCAGCGCCGAGTCCGGCCCCAGCACCAGGATGCGGCTCGGCCCGACCAGCGCGTAGACGATCAGCGGCACGATCGTCGCGTATAGGCCGGTGATCACTGGCAGGCCGGCTGCCTCGGCGTAGCCCATGCCAACCGGCACCAGCACGGCCGTCAGCATTACGCCGGCGACGATGTCGTTCGCTAGCCACGCGCGCCGGTAGCTGCGCAGCACCGCCAGGCCAGGCACCCAGCGCGTCAGCCCGCGCAGGCGCGCCGCTGAAACGAGGCGGCCAGGCGGGGGCGGATCGATCGCTGTCACGATATGGCTCCAGATACCGGGAAGATCAGTCCGCTACCATAGGATCACGAAGAACAGGTAGCAGACCAGCGCCCCGACGAACGCCATCGCCAGGCCGTAAATCAGTAAGCGCTGAAAGAGCTGGTTGCGATCCTCATGGACAGCTGCGTTTGCAATACACATTGCGCCAAGCGTCGAGAGCGGGCTCACATCCACCACATGGCTGCCGACGTTGATCGCCGAAATAATCGCAACCGGGTCGCCACCTCCCAGCGTGGCAATCAAGCTGGGTACCATGGCAATTAAGGTTGGCATGACCACCCCCGACGAGCTTGAGTAGGCCGAGACCGCGCCGGCTACGAATGCGATCACGCCGGGCACATTCTGCGCGGTTGAGACGCGCGCCAGCAGCGCGGTGAACAGCGCCAGCCCGCCGGTCTGCTCGACGATCGCCACCAGTACGCTCACGCCGCAGACCATGATGATCGTCTCCCACGGCACGGCCTTGAGCGCCGCATCCTGGTCGGCCGCGCCGACCAGCGCGAGGATGAGCGCCAGCGTGATCGCCAGAAAGCCCAGGTCGGCCTTGAAGATCGCGACGCCGGCGATCAGCGCCGCGATCGCGCCGACGGTCGCCCACTGCGCGCGCGTCAGGCGGGCCGGCCGCTCGGCGAGCGTGGCGGGGCTGGGTGTCGGGCCGGCTGGGTTGGCGCGCCACAGGCGCAGCCCGCCAAAGATCAGGTAGCCGAACAGCGCGATAAAGCTCTGCGCCAGCAGGCTCGGTAGATACACCTGTGCCCACGGATCCATGGTGATGCCCTGCCGGGCGATCAGCTGGTTGGCGATGATGCCGGTCGGGGCGAAGGGTGAAAATGCCCCCGCGTTCGCGCCATTCGCGACCATCAGGGTCATCAGAAACGCGCTGATGCCGGTGCGACCGGCGATCGCCATCGCGAGCGGCGCGATCAGGGCGACGGCGGCGATATTGCCCGGCCCCGCCGTAGCCAGCACGAGCGGCAGGAGGAAGAACAGCAGCGGCACCAGGCCGCGGTGGCCACCGGCGAGGCCGATCGCGCGGCCGGCCAGATTGCCGAGCGTGCCATTCTGCTGCGCCTGGCTGAACAGAAACGTGACGCCAAACAGCATCGTCGCCAGGCTGAGCGGGAAGCCCGCCACGATCGCGCTGATCTTCATGCCGGCCAGGTAGTAGCCAATTACCCATGCCAGGCTGATCGCCAGGATGCCGATATTGACGCGCGACACCCCGCTCACAATAATGGCGAGGCAGAGGCCGATCAGCGAGATCAGGGCAATGTTCATTGGTGCAACCCTTGCCCGCCAGCGGCTCGGTATCGCGTGCCGTGCTGGATCAAGGCGCGGCCGTGAGCGTCGCTGGGTCTGCGGCCTCGCGGCGATCAAGCTCGATATCGTCAAACGAGCGCTGATCGTCGAGCGGCTCGAGGTGGGTGAGGACGGTGCTGTTGGGCACGGCCTGGCGGATCTCCTGCTCGACGGTTTCCAGCAGCGCATGACCCTGCTGGACCGTCCAGGCACCTGGCACCAGCATATGGAACGAGATGAACCGGCGCATGCCGGCCTGACGCGTCCGCAGGGCGTGGAACTGCACGCCAGGAGCGACCGGGCCGTGCCGGTCGAACACCGCCTGGATCGCCGCGCACTCCTCGGCCGCGATCGCGGTGTCGAGCAGCCCCAGCCCCGAGCGCCTGATCAACTGCACGCCGGTCCAGACGATATTGGCGGCAACCGCGAAGGCGATCAGCGGATCGATGATGAGCCAGCCGGTCAGCGCTACCAGCCCAACCCCGGCGAGCACGCCAACCGAGGTCCAGACGTCGGTCATCAGGTGGTGGGCGTCGGCCTCCAGCGTGATCGACTGGTAGCGCTTGCCGACGCGCAGCAGGATCTGGGCAACCGCAAGGTTAATCAGCGAGGCCCCAGTCGAGATCGCCAGGCCGAGGCCGGCCGACTCGATCGGCTGTGGATCGAACAGCCGACCCCATGCGGCCCAGACGATGCTGCCGGCCGCGACTAAGATCAGCACGCCTTCAACGACGCTGGAGAAGTACTCCGCCTTGCTGTGCCCGAAGGCGTGCTGCTCATCAGGCGGCCGGGCGGCCAGCGTCAGCATCGCGAGCGCCATCAGCGCCGCGGCGAGGTTGACCCCCGACTCCAGCGCGTCGGAGAGCAGCCCGACCGAGCCGGTGAGCAGATAGGCTGCGCTTTTCAGGCCGATGGTGGCGATCGCGGCAGCGATCGCGAGCCAGGCGAAGCGCCGGAGATCAGGTCGTTGCATCAGAGCTCCTCTGCGCGGAATGCCCGCGCACCACGCGCTCAGCCATCCTCGTGGCCGGTCGGGTGTCAGCGTACGCAGCCATCAATCGCCTGAGACCAAGCCTCGCGCCAGGAAGGTGCATGCGTGTTGCCCTAACCGTACTGTAGCACGCGCCGCTTGGAATACGCGTGGAAACGCCTCGCGTTTTGGTAGTGATCGCACAACGAATAGGTCTCCTGGCCTTTCAGACGCGCGGAGAGCTAGGGCCGACTGGAGCACAGCGGGGTGATGTGGTCCCCGAGAGAGTGCACGAAGGCGAGTTGCTGCATCACGAAAAACGGTGTTCATTCCAACAGCGCGCGCCGTAGAATCGCCAGCGCACTTCACGCATACGAAGGGGGCTCATGCCTGTGTGATGAACAATCTTCATATCAACCGGGCACGGGCCTGCTAGAATCATCCGTGTGGGCCAAACGAATAGTAGAGGAGCCATCATGCAAGGCTATGTGAACGATATCGCGAGCATCGCGATCAAGAACGAGGACTTTCGTCGCGTGATCTACACCGCAGCGCACTGCCAGCTCGTCGTGATGGCGCTCCAGCCCCAGGAAGCTATCGGGGCGGAAGTCCACACGTTGGATCAATGCTTCTCTGTGCAGGAAGGGAGCGGCGAGGTGCTGCTCGACGGTGTTCGGACGATGATCCGAGCGGGCTTCGTCATGGTCATCCCGGCCGGGGTGGACCACAATGTCATCAATACCGGCAGTGTACCGCTCAAGCTCTCGACGATCTACGCACCGCCGAACCATCGTGATGGCGTCGTCCACCATACCCGCGCCGACGCGGAGGCTGACAACGAGCATTTTGATGGCAAAACGACCGAGGATGCCACGCACGAGTCGCTGCTTCCTGCCTAACAGCGGGCGCGTTCTGTATACAATCTTTGATTGCGTCGCGCCCGCTGTTAGGCAAGCCACCGCAACCTAAAGAACACATGTGTGTTGGTGAGGAATTGTATGCAGTTAGAGACGCAGATGCGCGCGCTGGTGGAGCGGCACCCACTGCTCGCCTTCTTCGGCCTGACTTTCGCACTCTCCTGGAGCCTCTGGGGGCTCCAGGCACTGTTTGCCGACGACCCAATCAGCGCCCGCTGGCTCGGTATCATCGCCACCTATGGCCCAACGCTGGCAGCAATCGCCCTCACTCGGCTACAAAGCCCAGCGCGGCAGCCGACGGAATCGCCACACCGCCAACGCTGGCTAGCGGGTGCAGTGTTGGTGGGGAATGTGGGGCTGAATAGTGCCATTGCATCAAACCCCCTTGGCAGCCCACGCCCACTGGTGGCGGCACTGCTTTGGCTGGTCATCACACTCCTACCGGCCTGGGTGGTCTGGAGCAGCTTCAGCCGCCGCCCTGGCGTCCGTATGATCCTGCAAACCCTCACCGCCTGGCGGGCAGCGCCGATCTGGTATCTTGCAGCGCTGCTGCTCCCATTGATCGTCAGTGCGGCGGGGATCGCGCTGCTGGCCCTGCTGGGGCAGCCGCTGCCACCCTGGCCCCGCACCGAGCCGCTGCCCGCGCTGCTGCCACTGCTGCTGAGCACATTCGTCGCAACCCTGCTCTATGGCGGGCTGCTCGGTGAAGAGATTGGGTGGCGCGGGTTTGCGCTACCACGGCTGCAAGCGCAGCACAGCCCGCTGGTGGCGAGCCTACTCCTCAGCGTGGTCTGGGGCTCTGGCATGTGCCGCTCCACCTTATGGGCATCTACCATGGCATCTTTCCCGATGGCCTGCCCGGCATCCTGCTGCGGATTGTGACCACGATTCCAACAACCGTGCTGTTCACCTGGTTCTATAACCGCACCAAGGGCAACCTCTGGCTCGTCGTGCTACTGCACACCGCCGTCAACAACACCGCCGGGTTCTGGCTGCCGGTCACGACGGGTGTGTATGCCGCAATGATCATGATGATGGTCACGCTGATCATCACCGACCGGATGTGGTGCCTACGCGCCCCTGATCGCGGGCTGGCGCAGTCAGCCGAGCAGCTTGCGCCATTGGAGCACAGATAAGCGAGAGATCGAAAGGATCAACCACATGTGGAAGACACTCTGCTGGATCGTCCTCGGGCTCGCAGCCGCCATTGCCGCCGCCCGCGCCTACGGGTCGCAGCGCTGGCAATCTGCCACCGACGCGATGCACACGAACCTAGAGGCGGCCCGTCGCCCTATAACGCCGAAGACCTATAGCACTCATGAGTTGACTGGCCTGCCCGCGCCGGTGCAGCGCTACTTTCGCGCCGCCCTGACGGAAGGGCAGCCCATGATCGCGGCGGTAACGGTAGAGCACACCGGCACCTTCAACATGGATCCGGCTGGCGACCAATGGAAGCCGTTCAGCTCAACCCAGCGCGTGATCACCCAGCGACCGGGCTTCGACTGGGAGGCGCGCATCGCGATGCTGCCTGGCCCGCCGGCGCGCGTCCACGATGCCTATATCGCCGGAGAGGGAATCCTGCACGGGTCGCTGTTTGGCCTCGTGTCGGTCGTGCAGATACGCGGCACACCGGATCTCGCGCATGGCGAGTTGCTGCGCTTCTTTGCCGAGGCTGCCTGGTACCCGACGGCGCTGCTGCCCAGCCAGGGCGTGCGGTGGGCGGCGGTCGATGATCGCTCGGCGACGGCAACCCTGCGCGACGGCAACACCAGCACGACACTGCTGTTCCGCTTCAACGCGGACGACCTGATCGACTCGCTGCGTGCCGAGGCGCGCGGGGCACTCATCGACGGCGTGACGGTGCCAACCCCGTGGGAGGGCCGCTGGAGCAACTACGAGCTGCACGATGGGATGCGGATCCCGACCGAAGGTGAGGTGCGGTGGATGTTTCCTGCGGGGCCGGGGCCTTACTGGCGCGGACGGATCACCAGCATTGTCTATCAGTTGGCACCATAGCCCAACCAACTGGCTACACTCGGCCGACAAAGCCAAAGGGAGAGACCATAATGACGCAGCGTACAACGGCTTCCCCATCGATCAGGACACGTCTTTCGTCCATGACCAGCCCATGGATATTCGTTGCGGTTGTCTTTTACGCCATAGTGAATTTTATCGGCGAATTGTTTGCTCTCACCCCGCGAGCCGATACCTTTTCAATGATGCTGTGGTGTAGTGCGGCAATTATTGTTGCTTTTGTCATATCAAAAAGACACTCCGCTCAGCCATACCCGGCTCACCAGCAGTCAGCGGTACGATGAACACAAGCTCGGGGTAGAAACACGCACAGGCAAGTGACATGTTCAAACGCTATCTGATGCACGACCGCTTGCTGATCCGTTTTGGTACGCTCTTGGGTGTGGTCATGCTGATCTTCCTAGGCACCTGGACGGTGAGCTATGTGCTGCTCCCAGAAGGGCTGCTGCGCGGGCGCACTGCGGCGCAGGTGCTCGCTGGGACTGATCTGGCGGGCGGCAGCGTCTGGTTGGAATGGCTTCGCCTCCTTGCGCTCAACCTCGGGATCATGGGTTTCGTCATCATTGCGCCCAATCTCGTGCGCACCCCCGGCGATATTCCGCTTGGGTATAGCACCGTTACCCTGCAAGCCGTGGTCTTTGGCATGATCGTAGGGACGAATTCATTTAGCGTATCGTTGGGCGGGAAGCTGCCGCCGTCGCTCGCCATCTTCGGCAGCACGGGGCTGTATGAAATAGCCGCCTATGCGCTTGCGGCGACCGCCACGGTTTCGATTGCGCGCTACCGCCTCATCGGGACGTGGCCCAAGCAGAAGACGTCGATCATTCCCACCCAAACCACCGCGGTGATCCGCGAGCGCACGGTGGGTGTGTTGCTCGCCATCGCGCTCTTGGTGGCAGCCTGTGGATGGGAAGCATATCGCTTTTCGCTGGCCGTGGTTTCATAAGGAGAATGTGATGAATACCGTACCAAACAGTGTACTGATGCGCCATCAACCGTATCAGCAGCTGCAGGTAACTTGGTGGGGGCATATGCTCTGGGTCGTGGGTGCGGCGCTGCTCGGCTGGGGGTGTACCGCCTCCTTTGCAGGCCCGCTGCACTGGTCACACCCGCTTTTTCTCGTGCCGTATGTGCTGCTGACGGGTGTGTTTCTGCTGGCGTAGCTGCGTTGGAATGGATTTGACCTGCGCCGCCAGCTTGTTCACCATTGGGGTTGGGGACTCATTGGCGCACTGGTGGTTGGTGCGTTTCTGGTGTGGAATGTGCTGCAGCAGCCGAGATCGCCCATGCCGCAGGGCATCGATTTGGTGGTGAACCTGCTGTGGCTAGGCCTGGTGTATGGTCTTGTGGATGGGCTGTTCCTCTCGGTCGTACCGATCGTCGCCACCTGGCAGGCATGCACCCGCTTGGGTTGGACGGAACGCTGGCCGGGGCGCAGCGCAGCGGGGGTGTTCGCGCTCCTGGCCAGTCTGTTGGTTACGGCGGCTTATCACCTGGGCTATCCGGAATTCCAGGGGATGGCGGTCGTATCGCCCATGATCGGCGTCGGCGTCAGGAGCCTGGCGTACCTGCTCAGTCGCAGCCCGTTGGCACCCGTGTTGAGCCACATCGCGATGCATGTCGCGGCGGTGCTATATGGTTTGTCGACCGCCATCCAGTTGCCGCCCCATTATTGAGAACAATGGCCCTACGGCGATGGGCCGAATGCCAGTACGGCGACCGCGGCGCTGCACGGATGTATGAAACTGAACGGGGGATGGGGGATGGTGTGCTCATCTTCGCGTTTGTTGGGTGGCGTGTGGTGCGCAAGGGAGAGTCATCATGATCGAACCGGTTCGTACACCGATACACCATCGATTCGCTGGCATTGATCGCGTGATGGCACTACTGGTCGGGCTTGGGGTCATCTCGTCGCTGTTGATCGTGCTGGGATTGCTGTGGAAGATTGATACGCTCAAAGGCGTGGGAACGCTCTTTGCGACTGGCAGCACCATTCTATGTGCGGCGTCGCAGAAGGGCGTGAATCCATGCTGAACTTGGTGCTCTGGCTCATCTTTGGGGCGCTGGTGGGCTGGCTCACAAGGAGTGTGCTGTAAACACATGGGCTACTGAACATGCTCGTCGGCGTCCTTGGCGCCTTGATTGGTGGGCTGGTCTTCAGCCTGCTTGGGTTCAGCAACACAACCATCAACGATAGCACCCTCAATCTGCGTTCACTGGGGATCGCCTATGTTGGGGCACTTATGCTGCTGGCGGGCTTCAACCTGGTGCAGCGTGTTCCGGTGCAGCGATCCTGATGGTAACACCGATCTGGATTGTCGTGAACAAGAAGCTCATCCGCATTCACGGTTGTTTATTTGGATAGCGTATTCAGCGCTCGTTCGAGACCACCTGCTCGTTCCGCGTCATAGGCACCGGTGTCACGCCAAAATATGCGCCCGGTGCGATCAACGAGCAACAGGGTAATGGTCGCCGTACTTGTGATCTGGAGCGCAGCTACCACCCGTCGTACATCGGTATAGACGGTCAGTGTTCGATCTCGTACAAGCTTGTTCGGAATGGCGCTCGCCATCCCGCCATCAATGAGTGGGCGTGCAAGTGTGTAGACTCCCCCGAGGATCGGTAGCTCATAGATGCACACATCCGGATGAGTCGCCAGCAGCGTGTCGAGATAGGGAAACCATGAGTCGACAAGATCCTGATGTTGGCGTTGGAATGCGACGATTGCAACATTACGCATGCCGCCAAACTCTGCTGGAAGCGCGAAGGTGCGTCCGTTCAGATTTCGTGCGTTCAGTGCTGGGAAGGCTACAACCAGTGGTAATGTGGGCACCTGTTCCTCCAAACTTGATGCGATAGCGCCAATAGTGTGCGGCTGCTATCGGATTCCCGCCAGACATAGAAAAGTGTGCATTCGCAGTGTGTATAGTGCGTTGTATGCCGTTGCCTGGGTCGCTATGCTCGGTGTAAAATCATTGACCACACTCTTTGGAATGCGGCAGCCATGCTGCCGCACGCACAAGCATAGCGTGCATACTCCACATGACCAACCTTTCCACACCTAGCTCTCGTATTTCCTGCGCTCCTCTCCAAAGCCCTCCAGTGTGTAATGGGTGATCGGTCGCAGATCGGCGTCGAGCTCGTAGACAAGCGGTATGCCGGTTGGAATATTCAGATCGACAATTGCCGCGTCGGACATGCCATCAAGGTGCTTGACCAACGCACGCAAACTGTTCCCGTGTGCAGCAATAATCACTTGCTGGCCGGAACGTATCGCCGGGGCGATCATGGTGTGCCAGTATGGGAGAAACCGGTCGGATGTATCCTTCAGGCATTCGGTATGTGGAATATCGTGTGAATCCAGATCCCGATAGCGCGGATCGTTGGCAAGCAAATCCCAGTCATCCTCGGTCATAGCGGGTGGCCGGACATCGTAGCTGCGCCGCCAGATCTGTACCTGCGCTTCGCCATACACGGTCGCCGTCTCGGCCTTGTTCAGCCCTTGCAGTGCGCCATAGTGGCGCTCGTTCAATTGCCATGAACGATGAACCGGAATCCACATGCGATCCAGCGCGTCCTGCACGATCCAGAGCGTGCGGATTGCACGCTTCAGCAACGACACAAACGCGATGTCGATGGTGACACCAGCCGTTTTGAGAGCCTGCCCAGCGTATGCTGCCTCGGCAACCCCCTGCGTGGACAGATCGACATCGACCCAGCCGGTGAAGCGGTTCTCCTGGTTCCAGGTGCTCTGACCATGGCGGAGCAGTACGAGTTTTGTCACATCCATGAATGCATGCCTTTATGCTACGGTACGAACCAGGAGCGGGTTGCTCTCCCAAATCGTAGGCTTACGCCGTGTCCTGCTGATTGGCGGCCTGAGCAGCTACCAGACGGAAGCGCCGTGCGCTTTCGTCATCGTCGCTTTCCTCAGCCGCACGGATCAACATTCCGGCGCTGTATTGGAGTCGTCGCAGCTCCTCGCGCTGCCCTTCCAACCGGCCTTGCGCGATCTCGTGCTCCATATACAGAATGATCTGATCGATAGTAAGCATGGTCATTCCTTCCTTGGCGAATAGCATCCTGGATGCGCTATCCCATGGTGTCAGTATGACTGATCGCGGGCGAATTGGTATGAAGTTTGTTCATCCACACAGCACACGCATGGATTCAGTCATACGCCTTGTGCATGCTTACAGCCACATACACTGATGTTTGTCGGATGCGCGATCGCGAAGCGGATCGGTGGAACTGATGGAGGAGTACCGCAGCGCTATGGCCTATGCGATGGGGGCGTCTTCGGTTGCTGTGGCGACGAAGCGATAGCCCTGGCCGGGGATGGTTGCGATATAGCGTGGGTGTTTCCAGCCGTTTTGCAGCTTGATCCGCAGATTGCGGATGTGCCGATCCACCACATTGCTCTCGGCCACGTAGTCGGCACCCCACAACTGATCCATGATCTCATCGCGGGTCAACAGCCGCCCGGCATTGGCCGCCAACAAATACAGCAGGCTTTGTTCAACTGATGTGAGATGCAGTTCTTTGCCATGGACGCGCACCATGCGATTCAGAATATCAATCTCGAGATCGCCAAGCCGCAGCATAGGCGTGAATGCCACCAGTTCATGGTAGGTTCGCCGCATCACCGCCAGCGCCCGTGCGACCAACTCCTCGGGCGAGAAGGGCACGGTCAGAATATCGTCGACGCCATGGTCAAACGCGGCCAGTTTGGTTGGTAAATCGCCCCGGCGGGTCAGGGCGATCACGGGCAGACGATTCGTGGCGGGGGCAATATAGCCAAGTTGCTCCAGCATGGCACCGCGCATGAGGTCCATATCGATAATGACGAGATGCGGTTGCCAGTTGGTCATCAAGGCCAATGCTGCTGCGGTGGTTTGGGCCACCTGTGTTTGTGCAGTGCCATGATTAAGTGCCAGGGCCACATAGTGGGCCAGCACTGGCTGATCGATCACCAGCAACACGCGCGGTGCCGAATCAAACGGGCGGGCATGCGCATTCATCAGGTGCCTTCCTCAGATCATGGGCCAACAAGCTGGCACAATCAAGCATACCACATGTTGCCCAAGAGCCAATACCTTTCAAATACGCGCCGTACCGCTCGTTGCCCCTCACCCCAACCCCGCTCCCACTGCGGGGAGAGGGGCGCTCCACAGCATCGTACAGCGGTATTCCCCTTCTCCCCAACGTGGGAGAAGGGGACAGGGGATGAGGGGCAATAGCACGAAGGTATTGGCCCCGCTGCCCATACAGATGAGCGATCTTCATACCGACATGGTGTGGGCCAGATAGACTGATCGATACGGGTGTGTGGCGATCCACCGTGATCTGCGCGGATGCCACCAACAACAGCGGGAACGGGGGAATATATGACTGAAGCGCACAATGCGGTGCTGGTACGCCGCATGGTTGAGGAGATCTGGAATCGCGGCGATCTGCGTGTTGCCGATCTGCTCTTCACCAGCGATTACATCAACCATGCGGGTCTGATCCCTGATCTCATCTGTGGCCCCGAGGCGATCAAGATCAGTGTTGCACTCTACCGCAGCGCCTTTCCCGAACTCCAGATCGCCATCGATGAACTCACCGCGAAACGCGATGCTGTTGTGCTGCGCTGGACCGCCCGCGGCAGCGCGACGCAGGGCAGCCTAACGGGCATTCTGGTCAGCCGCATTGCTGATGGTCAGATCGCGGAGAGTTGGACGGAATGGGATCGGGCGGGCGTGCTTGCAGGGCTGGGCATTGATGCGCAAAACCATAAGGTCATGGAGCACAACGTGGTTGAAACCATATCAAGCAAAGGGGAAGCACAATGATTCTGGTGACCGGGGCGTCGGGGAATGTCGGGAAAGAAATCGTTAACTGTCTGGAACGCCGCCAGATCGCATTCCGCGTCGGTGCGCGGAAGCCAGCATCCATTCCCACACGTGCGGGTGTCGCTGCGGTACCCTTCGACTTCCTCAACGCCAGCACCTACGCCACCGCTGTGGCAGGCTGCGATGCCGTTTTCCTGCTTCGCCCGCCTGCCATTTCCAATACGAAGCGCACGCTGAATGTCTTCCTCGACGTCGCACGAGCGCATGGTGTGGCCCATGTTGTCTTCGTTTCCGTTGCTGGCGCTGCTGACAACCCGCTCGTGCCACACCATGCCGTCGAGATGCACCTGCGGTCTGGGCCGGAAGGATGGACCATCCTCCGACCTGGGTTCTTTGCTCAGAATCTCGGCGATGCGTACCGCGACGACATCCGTTGCGACAACCGGATCTTCGTGCCTGCTGGCGCAGGTCGAGTCGCGTTTGTTGATGTGCGCGATGTCGCCGAAGTTGCGGTCAATGCGCTCACCGACCCATTGACACACCGCGGCCAGATCTATACCCTGACTGGGCCAGAAGCCCTTTCCTTCACGGCGGTCGCGAGCATACTTTCCGATGAACTCGCTCGCATCATTCAGTATCAGCACGCATCCATCCCCGCATATTTTGCCCATCTCATTCGACACGGCCTCGCTCCAATGCAGATTCTGGTCCAGACTATTCTTCATGTGGGCCTGCGCTTTGGGCAAGCGGAGGCAGTGAGCGAATCCTTGGCAAATCTGCTTGGACGCCGCCCACACACCATGCGTGATTATGTTCGAGATCATCGCAGTTTATGGATGTGAGTTGGAAATTGTTGTGCATGAGCTCATCCATGGCCTGACCTGGCGGATGGTTGATCGGAAGTCACTGGCGACGATCACGTATGGTATTCAATGGAAGACCATGACACCCTATGCCCATGTGAGTGGACTGATGGAGGTCAATGCCTATCGAATCGGCGGGCTCATGCCAGGATTGGTGCTGGGCATCATTCCCTATGCCCTCAGTCTGATATCGGGCGATGGCAACCTGCTCTGGTTTGACGTGATTCATACATTTGCTGCTGGTGGAGACTGGTTGATTCTGTGGAGCGTTGCCGGGCATCGACGCTATGAAAGGAATCTATGAATACAACGCTTGTTGCGGAGCGCCAGCGCTGCCCACACAATCGAACTGCATGGTGATCGAAATGATCGCGGTCATGCTGGTCACGAGTTTGCGAAGCGCCGACGGGCAACACAGAGCATGATATAAGGAGTTCGTACTATGAAAATCCTCGTTATCATCGCATCGATTATTCTTGTGCTTCACGGGCTCATTCATATTATGGGTACCACGGTCTACATGCAGCTGGGTGTCATACAAGGGCTACCCTACAAGACCACGGTGCTTGGCGGGCGCTGGGATCTGGGAGCGAGCGGTATGGCACTGTATGGTGCGTTGTGGGCGGTAGCTGCCATTGGATTCGTCGTGGCCGCAGTTGCCCTGATGGGTGGCTGGAGCTGGTGGCAACCAGTATTGGTCGGGGTCACCCTGTTTTCATTGGTACTCACTGGCCTTGATTGGGGCGGTGCCTTTGCCGGGGTTATCCTGAACATCATCATCCTGGCACTACTCTGGCTGGGGCCACGCATTATCAGTTCATTCGCACGGTAAAACGACGACGATTTGGCTAGTGGTACACGTTGTTCACCAGATATCCTCAGCAGTTCTGGGAAAGTAATGGAACGATGAAGATCACGATCTTCGCCGCAGGTTCGCGCGGTGATATTCAACCCTGTATCGCCTTAGGCAGCGGGCTCCAACAGGCGGGCTATCGCGTCTGTCTGGCTGCCCCTGAAGATTTTGCCGACCTCATCCAGCAGCATGGTGTCAGCTATCATCTATTGCGCGGCGATATCCAGCAACGCATGGCCAGCGACACGGGGCGCAGGCTTATGGAGCGCGGTGGGGCCAATCCGATTACCACGATTCGTGCGATGCGAACGCTGATCGGCCCGGTTGTAAAGACCATGGCCGAGGACGCCTACGCTGCCTGTCAGCAGGCCGATGCCCTGATCTGCCTGGGCGTCTTCAGCCCATTCGGGCACGCCATCGCTGAGGCGCTGCACATCCCGATGCTGCAGATCGAGCCGACGCCACTGCTGCCGACGCGGGCCTTCCCAGCGCCGTCATGGCCAATCCAACGCAACCTGGGCGGGGTGCATAATTACCTCTCTGGTCTGGCCATGCTTCAGGCGATCTGGCTGTGGTATCGCCCGTTCGTGCATGATTTTAGAAAACGCCTGGGATTGCCAACGATGAGCGCCGCTGCTTGTTACCGCGCCCTACGCACAACGCCCATGCTGAGCGCCTATAGCCCAAGCATCATCTCGCACCCCGCCGATTGGCCCGCAAGCGTCCATATCACCGGGTATCTCTTTCTTGATCAACAGAGCTGGCAGCCATCCGCTGAACTACGCGCGTTTTTGGACGCAGGCGATCCGCCGGTTGCAATCGGGTTTGGCAGTATGGCTGGCCGCAACCCGGAACAGCTCGCCCAGCTGGCCATCGAGGCGCTCGCCAGAAGCGGCCAGCGTGGGGTGTTACTCACCGGATGGGGCGGCTTGCGCACGGAGGCAGTGCCGAATACGGTGTTTGTGCTGGATTCAGCCCCGCACAGCTGGCTCTTCCCGCGCATGGCTGCTGTCGTGCATCACGGCGGTGCCGGAACGACGGCGGAGGGGCTGCGGGCAGGCGTGCCGAGTGTGATTGTGCCGTTTGCCTTCGACCAATCCTTTTGGGGCGCACGGATCAGCGCGTTGGGCCTTGGGCCAGCGCCACTCCCGAAAAAGCACCTGACTGCTGAGCGGCTCGCCGCCGCGATCAGTAGAGCAATCAGCGACTCTGCAATGCAGCAGCGGGCCAAGGCATATGGTATCGCCATTCGCGCTGAGCATGGCCTCAGCAACGCCGTGAACGTCGTCACGCGCTCTTTCGGTGACGCTGAGACTGAGGGAAAGAAGCAGTATCCATGAAGGCAAAAGACGCTCCACATACGACACGCCCATACCCGCGCAACCGACAACTCATGGTCGATGGTGGGCGAATGGGTCTCCAGAAGCATACGGTGCATGGGTTGGTGGAATTCGATGTTACGTGCGCCCGTGAAGTCATCCGCCAGCATAAAGTGCTGACGGGTGAAGCGCTCTCCTTCACAGCGTTCGTTGTCGCCTGCTTGGGGAAAGCGATTGGTGCAGATACATCCTTGCACGCCTATCGGAACTGGCGCAACCAGGTGATCTGCTTTGATGATGTCGATGTGAACATGCTCTTCGAGGTTGACGTCAATGGGACGAAGACGATCCGACCGCATATGCTCAGAGGCGTGAATAAACGCGGCATGCGTGCGATTCACGAGGAGATTCGGAGCGTCCAACACGAACACACCAGCAGCCCGGAATCAACGCTGATTGACTGGTTTGTACGATTACCCGCATGGATCAGACGCTGCTGCCTCTGGATCATGTTTCAGAATCCGCAGTTGATCAAAGACTATTATGGCACGGTGCTGGTCACATCGGTTGGCATGTTCGGCACTGGCAGCGGCTGGGGCATTCCGGTACCAAATCACTCCCTCCAACTCACACTTGGCGGCATCAGTGAAAAACCGGGTGTGGTCGACAAGCGCATTGAGGTGCGCCAGTACCTGAGTGTAACCATCAGTGTCGATCACGATCTAATTGATGGTGCTCCAGCAGCGCGCTTCACCCAGCGGTTAAAGGAGTTCATCGAGCGCGGCGATGGTCTGGATACGGTGATCGCGCAGCAGAGGGGATGATAGAGGCTCGCCGACGTGGAATCGCCCAGGAGATAAGCGCGCGCGACCGAATGAGGAAACTTCATACGACCCTGATTGAAGCGTGCTTGTCTTCTGTCAGATAGCGACAGAGCATATCTGGGCAGACAAACGAAAAGGAGACCGTATGAACGGCTTTGTCAACGACATCGCAGGGATCGCGATCAAGAATGAGGATTTTCGCCAAGTGCTCTATACGGCAGCGCACTGCCAGCTTGTGGTCATGGCGCTCCAACCCTATGAAGCTATTGGAGCGGAAGTCCACACGCTCGACCAATTCTTGCGGATGGAGGAGGGCAGCGGCGAGACGGTGCTCGATGGTGTGCAGACGGCGATCCGCGCCGGATTCGCGGTGGTCGTGCCGGCCGGAGTACCGCACAACATCATCAATACCGGCAGCGTTCCACTCAAACTCTCGACGCTCTACGCGCCGCTGAATCATTGTGACGGTGTCGTCCACCATACCCGCGCCGACGCGGAAGCTGACAATAAACACTTTGACGGCGCACGCCGATGCAGCTGCGCAACAGGACGCGGATGATTCATGCGAAATAAGGATTTCGAATGACCGTTCATGTGGAGCATCCGCCCACCAGTGGCCTGGGCCAGGAAACCAAGCCAACGCCGCAGCACGCGCCGCCGGTTCCGTCCTGGTATTCGCCAGCTGGTCTCTGGCAGCGCAAGACCATGATCATCGCGGCGCTCGCCATCGTGGGCATCACCGTCCACCTGGCGCTGCGCTGCGGCGTGCGCGCAACTGCGGGCGTCTATCAGATTCCCCTGCTGGCCACGCTGGGTATCGGCGGCGCGAAGGCCGGCTGGCCAAGTGCAGGAGAGAGCGAGACAAAGAGTTCGTCCGTAAAGCATGTGCCCAATGCATCGGCAAGCTGCGGGGAGGAGTGTCCGTCAGGGAACGCCGCATGTGCGATACGGGCCGTCTCAATCGGAACCGACTCGATAGCTGTCTGGTGAAGCATCTCCACACCTTCTTATCCTCAGAAAAACATACGAGCATGTATCGTACAGCGCTTCTGGGGACTTCGCCAGCAGTATCAAAAGTGAACAAGAACCACTTGACTCCTGTAATTTACAGGGGCAGCGTGCCCGGAGCAATTTCGCTCGAATAGGAACGCAGTGACACATGCCGAACAGAGCCTACACATTAACGAAATACTCGGTGATCGCTAGGGCGAGGCCCAATCACTGCACGTTCTTGGGCGCGCACTGCCCATGCAATGGGCGAGAGAGTATGGCAATGTCGCTCGAGCAGGTCATTGCCTATGCACTTGCATAACACTCAATGGCGGATGATTTTGTTCTAGCTTTATGCGGGTTAATCTTCAGGATTAGACCACTTCCATGCGTTCCAGCCTATAACTACTAGACACACAACTTCTATCGTTGCTGCGAATATGTAATGGGGATATGATGATCCACCACCTATAACAAACGCAATGGTAATGATACTTGTGATGATGTTAGCCCAACGATTCACCCTATACTTCAATATGCGAGAAAGGAAAATCATAGCAATCGAGATTTCGATCATTATTGCGCCACCCAACATCAGTTGCGTGATCGGAGTCTCGCCTGCGAATTTGGCTAATTCATCTAATACCCCAGGGATATATAATGAAAGAATATCTGCCTTCAGCATATTAATCAGGACAACTATCCATAATGTTGAGAGCAAAACTCTTGTATCGAGCTTTTCTGTTATCGTTCTGCTTGCAATCATTTTTATTGCTCCTTTTTTGAATGGTAGCGATGAGTTTCATTCAGATTGCCCACTTGTTCACGACACAAGCAGGATAGCAGCCATACAGTATGGAGGTATAGCTACGAAAGTATTGTTTGGGGTATGGTTCTACAGCAGGCCGAGTTTGCGGGCGAGGGCGACGGCTTCGGTGCGCCGTTGCACCTGAAGTTTGCCGAATATCCGCAGCAGGTGCCCTTTCACCGTGCTCACGGCGAGGGAAAGCCGCATGCTGATCTGCTGGTTCGAGAGGCCCTGGGCAACGAGGTGTAGTATCTCCAGCTCGCGCTGGCTTAAGGGTTCAAGCAGCGGCTGCGTGCTGATGTCCGCTGGCTTGTCCGGCGGGAAGCTGACGAAATGATCAGTCGCTTGTGTGCGGAAGGCAGCCAACAATGTGCCGATGTAGTCCGGCAGTATTGTCCGAGCCGCTGCTGCGGACAACAGGCGTGCCATCGGCGGCCCTGCATCCACAAAGACTCGGACGTGACCTTCCGGCTCGGCCAGGGCCAGCGCACGTTCAAGCGCCACGAGCGCCAATGGGAGGTTATCCTGCGCCGCGTGTGCGAGCGATTGCAGCACCAGGATTTCGATCACGCTCCCCATTCTTCTGCCAGCTTCTGCCGCCGTGAGCAGGCGCGCCAGCAGCCCTAGCGCCTCATGCAGGAAGTGGTCGGCCCGATCATGCTGATACTCGGCGATCCGCAATCTGGCCAGAGTCATGTGCTCAAACTCGCGCAAATAGCTGAGTTCGTCGTTCACCGAGAGCCCGTGCGCCGCCACCCAATCCCGTGCTCTAGCCAGCTTTCTCTGCTTGATATATACGCTCGCCTTGAATGCCTCGATGGGGCGCAGATCCGGCACAGGGTTTCTGACATATTGGCGTTTGGCTTGGTCGAGCAGGTCCAGCACGGCATCCCATTGCCCCTCGGCCTCCATCAGCCGAGCCTGAGCAAGACACCAGCGGTAGGGCCAATCGATGATCAGCGTCTGCTGGCCCAGATCCCCACCTTTTCGCATGTGTCGGGCGGCCTCCTGGTCGCCAAGCTCATAGCACAGCATCGCCAGGCCCACATACGTATGCGCTGTCATCTGCTGGACTCGCGTATCGTGCGCTTCTGCAAGTTGCAACGATTGCCGATACACGTCGGCTGCCTCGCGGAGGCGGCCTTGAGCAACCAGGAGTTCAACCAGGTAGAAGGTGCCGATAACGACAAAAGCGGTATTGCCTACATGGCGCATAAGCGCTATCCAATCGTCTATGGTACGGTAGGCTGCTTCTAAATCCCCATTCGCCCAGCACGTAAACCCCAAAAGCACGGTTGCTTGGGCGCGCATGAACTGGTTCTCTAAAGGTATGAGCTGGAGTGCCAACGCAGCATAGTTCGCTGAAGCGGAGCAATCGCCCTGAGCCTGGGCGTGGTAGGCACGAGCAATCGCGATAGTCGCTGGCAGCGTCTGAAACTGCGATTCGTCTACGACAACCATCTGGTCTGATGAACCTTCCGTCCTCAGGCTCGCATCTCCTGTCGCATCCAGCCACCGTTCGGCATCCTGCAATCGGGATTGACTCGCCTCCATCTCACCTGCGTCCAGCAACGCCCAGGCATATTGAGTACTGAGTACAGGCATCGAACGGATCAACTCATCAGGCAGCCTCTTCACCCAGCGAAGCCAGGCAGCAGATTGGAAGCTGCTGTCCATGGCCGGCCACGAAAGCTCGGCCAGGCGCGCGATGCGCTCGATATTGTTGGCGGCGGCAGCGTGGTGAAGCGCTTCAAGCTCTGGGCCATGCGCTTCGTACCAGATGCTGGCGCGCCCATGGAGTTCCGCCACACCATGCTGCGCCTCCCCCGGAGATGCTGCGATGTCCTGGTGTAGACGTTTCCGCAGCACCTCGGCAAAGAGATGGTGGTAGCGATACCAGCGCCGCTCGTTGTCCAGTGGGACAACAAACAGATTGGCATGCTCAAGGTACTCCAGGGTCGCCTGCCCGGCAGCCGAAGGAGTGTGCAGCACAGCATCACACAGTGGGCCACACAGGCGGTTCAGGATCGATGTATGCAGCAAGAACGATTGGACGCTCGCCGACTGCTGGAGCAAAACTTCTTCAACGAGATAGTCCATCACAAAACGATCACTGCCAGTGAACATCCGGATGAAGTCGGTGGCATCCTGCCGACCGCGCAGTGAGATCGCGGCCAGCTGCAGGCCAGCAACCCAGCCTTCCGTGCGGGTCGCCAGCGCAGTGATCGCCTCTGCCGACAGATCGAGGCCCATTGCCTGGGTGAGCAACCCGGCAGCTTCAGCGGGGGTGAAGCGCAGGTCGGGCAGCACGCAGTTCGGTCAAATGGCCGCGGGCGCGTAAGCGAGCCAGCGGGAGCTGCGGATCCTGGCGGGTAGCGATGAGCAGGTGCATCTGTGGCGGCATGTGCTCGATCAGAAAAGTGACGGCCTGGTCAACCGGTTTGGCATCGATCATATGGTAGTCGTCGAGGACGAGGACGAATCGCTCCTGGAGGGTGGCGATCTCATTGAGCAGGGCCGTCAGCAGCGTCTCGGTTGGTGGCGGCTGAGGTGATTGCAGCGCCGCCAACACTGCCTCTCCCCGATTCGCCGCAATCGACTGCAGTGCTGCGATGAGATAGATCAGAAAGCGTGAGAGATCCGTATCGCCTTCGTCCAGCGACAACCAAGCAGCTCGTCGGTCGCAACCAGCGATCCACTCGCTGATCAGTGTGGTCTTGCCAAAGCCAGCAGGGGCAGAGATGAGGATCAGTTTGCCGCTCAAGCCCTCGTTCAATCGCTCGATCAGGTGAGGGCGGAGGACAAGCTTTGATCGAGGAGGGGGGACATACAGTTTGGTTGTAAGAAGTGACATGACGACATTATACTACTGATATAAGCTCATGCATGTGTAGCCGCTTTGTGAGGGTCAGCATCAGCATTCGCAAGGATTATCTGGCTGTTGGGCCTCGGATATGCGCTCTGTATGGGCATCGCGCCCAAGCGTATACATCTCATACCAGTTGATCATATGTCCTCCTTGGAGCACACCCATGGGTCACTTCGGGTCATACACGACGCGAAACAAAGCCCAGGTATGCCTGATTGCATAATCAAACGAAATCGTTCCATCGTTGGAGGCACGCAGCAGTGCGCCGTATTATGCTATTGGATGTGAGATCGTCAGCGAGTATGGATAGACTTCTGTGTCCGGGGTGCTACGTGTACGTAGCGATTGTGGCTGTACATCGGTGTGTGTAGGCGAAACACCGACAAGAACAGTATTGTTCTTTGTGTAAGGTTTCACAACCTCATAAATGCATCGTACACGATTTATGAGGATGGGTCAAGTGGTCATGTCGGGTAGGATGCGCCGCAATTGTTCGGTAGCGCTCTCAACCAATCTGCGAAATCTGCACAATCTGTGGATAATATCAATCCTTGCCATTCAGCGCAATTCTGTAGTCGCAGCAGTAACGTTTCTGATACACACCATGGCATGGACGGGTTGCTGCAAGCGTACTTGCTGATCCTGGTGCAAAGATTGGAATTGACACGCTCGGCATTCATGTATTGGTGGTCGATCTTGCCACAAAAAGGATCGTCGCATGGCAGCCGTAGACATCTATCGTAAGATTATTGTCACGCTCCTCAACAATATGGCCGAATCTATCTCGGTTAACTCAGGAATTGACAAAGTCGTGATTGCCGATCATGCAAGCGACAATTATATGTTGTTGTTTGTTGGTTGGGATCATGGATATCGTGAAATGAATATTGGTGTCTACTTTCGTATTCGCGATGGTAAGATCTGGCTTGAAGCAAACTACGGCCCGGATGAAGTAGCCGAGGATCTGGTTGCTGCTGGCGTTCCGCGCACTGATATCGTGCTCGGTTTTCAACCAGATTTCCTTCGACCGCTGACGAACTATGCTGCTGCATCCTGAAGCACTCCTGCTGATTTCAGATGTATCCCGCACCCCTCTGCAATCACCGTGGCACGTACGGGTTGCTGCTGCGCCCCTACACCCATTGGGATCGTTGCACCCTATTCTCGAACGAACCGTCGGCCAATCCATCCTGTTAGGATGAAGACGAACGCCAGACAGAATATCCACAAGCTATTCTGGTTTTCACCCTCGGCGGTGCGTGGCAGTATCGCAGGGCAGGTTGTCGGGGTCACTATCACCGAATCGCTGATCACTGTTCCATCTGGCCAGGTGATAACGAAGTCGACATTCACATGGCTGCGCCCATTGAATAAACCACGCTTGGGTGCGTTCGGAAAGACGACCTGCGTGCCAAGAGCGTCGATCTCGACGGTGTAATCAAGGCAGTTGGTATCATGAGCCAAAGACTTGAACGGGTACCTATATTTCTTTGTTGCGGCGACACAACTCTCCCCTTTGGCAGGGGTCAGATAGAACGTCCTCGGTGTTATCTTCTGTGCATCGTTCGCAACGCCGATGATTACCTCGTACCACCCTTGCAGTAACTTTGGATAGACCAGCGCAGCCCCATCGTTATCGGTCCACGAAAAAACAGACATACCGTTCTGTGCTTGGTTATAGATATTGACATATGCCGTAATTCCGCGCTTGTTGGTCTCGCTGATCTGAACAAAACCCGCACCGCTGTATTCGGGATCAGGGCAGATATTGGTTGTGATGATGTCTACATCGCCATCCGGGACGGGAATTTCCTCACAAATAGGCACATCCCGCCCCAGCGTACCATCCCAGATCCAACGCACAGGGTTGCCATGCGGATTATTCGGGCAGGGTTTCTCGGTCAGAAGAACCGGCTCCTTGAATGTTAGTACGCCCTCGTCATGGTCAGGGCAATCACCGCCATAGTTGTAGCAGAGATTGCTGGATGCCCAGCTTTCTGTTGCAGCATATGTTATTCCAGTGATCAGCGGAGTAAACATCGCAAGTAGAGCACCTACAAGAATTAGTAAGATGCTAGATTTGTGTGATCGTATGTGTGACATGGATATACCTCTTCATTGAGAGAAGCAATGCAGCGGCAGTCATCCAGCACTCGTTCTTGCGACGACGTGGTTGCGAACAGGTGTATCTCACTGATGTCATGCACAATGCATGCTGCCATTTGCGGAAACGGGATTCCTTACTTCCAGTGTGGCAGCGTGAGGCCGGATTGGATAGCAGGGAGACTCCCCATAGAACGCTGTGCTTTACCTAACAGTGTCGGGAAGTTTGCTACGCAGAATAGTGCAAACCGATCATATTGGCAGAGACATGTATAATAGCGTATGAACGCCAAGCGCAAACCAACTACCTTTAATAGGATGACACTATGTTTGAGCGGCTCGACGCACAGAAAGCCCGGCTCGATGCCTTTCGCCCACTCCCTCCAGCATTGGTACGCAACCTACACGAGGATCTGGTGTTGCGCTGGACCTATAACTCGAATGCGATTGAGGGCAATACCCTGACACTCAAGGAGACAAAGGTTGTTCTTGAGGGAATTATCTGCCATTGCTGGAATTGGTGATGGAATGCCTAGCACAGAGTTTTGGCCTTTACTGGCATGCATTGGGGGTGCGCGATGGAGCATAGGTTGAACAAGACCGTCGCACGCGTGTTGGCGGGCACACTTGGCATTGCTGCCATCGGTGCTGGCGGTGTGATTGCCGGTGCGGCAGCATTTGCGGCTGTGACGCTGAATGAGCGTATTGCGCCAACGATCTATGATCTGTATACGTTTACACCATTCGAGACAAATATCCCAGGGTTTGAGGAGATTACCCTGGTAACAGGGGATGGGCTATCCCTGCATGGCTGGTGGCTGCCGCATCCTGGCTCGCAGCAAACCGTGATTGGCCTTGGCGGCCATCGTAGCCCTGGTGCGGATATGCTGGGGATTGGGAGTGGCCTGTGGCGGGCTGGCTTTAATGTGCTGCTGTTCGATTGGCGCTCACGCGGACGCAGCCCGGTTGCCCAACATTCGCTGGCCTACTATGAATTGCGTGATGCCCAGGCGGCACTTGCCTATGCCGCCCAGCGAGTGCCAGATGCAGCGATTGGATTGATTGGGTTCTCGATGGGTGCCTCGATCGCCCTGATTCTTGCCGCCGCCGATGCACGTGTCCGTGCGGTGGTTGCCGATAGCCCGTTTACCTCGATTGGCGATGTTGTTGGGAGCGCAACCAAACGACTGCGGTTGCCCGTTCGCCCGGTGGTTGCGCTGGCCGATCTGCTGACTGGATGGCGCTATGGCTATCGCTTCGCGGCCATCCGGCCAATAGATGCTGCACCAGCCATCGCACCACGCCCGCTGTTGCTCATCCACGGAACCAACGATAGCGTGGTGCCTGTTGAACACAGCCATCGCATTGCCGCAGCCATCCCCAATTCAAGTGAGGTCTGGGAGATCAATGGCGTGGAACATTGTGGTGCCTATTTCGCTGATCGGCCAGCCTATGTGCGGCGCGTGGCAGCTTTCTTTAAGCAGCACCTCGAACAGTCGTTGGCTGCATTAACTGCTACACAGGATGAGCTCCAAAAAGAATATAACTACCACCTGGCGAGAAATCTGCCAGAACAATCGGCGGAATCCGTACATGAGTAATGGATATAGTTCAAATGATCACTTGTTCCTTCTATAACGTGTCGCGATTAGCCTACTGGCGGCTGGATACTTTAAACGTTGCACCGCTTGGATCTGCCACAGCAGCAAGTCGGCCAAATGGCGAATCATCGATGTTGCCCATCACCTTGCCGCCGTGCTTGGTGACGATAGCCACGGTTTCGTCCGTATTGGCGACGGCAAAATAGGTAATCCACTGCGGATGAAAATCGCCCCAGGCTGGATCGATCTGGATGATACCACCAAGCATTGCGGCTCCATGCTTGAGCACATAGTATTCCATTCCACCCGGCATTGGATCTGCCGTGGCTCCGAGCAGTGCCATATAGAAATCACGGGCCTGCTTTGCATTCGATGAGTACAATTCGAACCATGCCGTCGAACCCGGCTCATCGGTCATCTGTGAGCCAACATGCCGCCCGGCCTGCCAAACGCTAAACACCGCACCGGTGGGATCTTCGAGCGTTGCCATGCTGCCAAATTCGCCAACAACCATAGCTGGGTACAACACCTTCGCCCCTAACTCCACCGCCCGCGCCACATCAGCCTCAATATTGTCGGTGGCGAAATAGAGACTCCATGCTGCTGGCATCGGCGGCGCGCCTGGCTGATTCCCCACAAACCCGACTGTTGAGCGATTGCCCAGGCGAGCGGTTGTATAGCCGCCATATTCAGGGCCGCCGATGTCGTACTCCCAGCCGAACACGGCATGGTAGCACGAACGCGCTGCGTCAAGGCCGATGAAGATTGAGTACATCATCGGGAAGACGATGGATACACTTCCATCCGCAGGCTGAAACCTGCGGCAAAAGGACGATGCACCCATAGCCGCACGGCTTCAGCCTACGGCGTGATATAGGGCAGCGTTTGCCTTACGTTACCACAAACTCCTCCCATTCCTGGCAATATTTCACGACAAGTCTGGTTTTGGCCGCATGCCGCAGGATTCATAGAATTCCAGGCGCTCCGTATCAAAAAATTCCACCATTGTGTCTCCTATCGATCATAGATCGGGAGTTCGCAGGCTGTTCATCCCAAGGATCAGCGAGACTTCGCCACCATGATGCAGATCATGTTCCATCACATGGGAGATTACCCAACTGCGCGATACCTGGTGGACTTGACCGTCCCATTCATCCGGGAAGGTTCTGGCGCAGTCGCTGGGTGTCCAGCGCCGCACGCGGGCTTCAATAAATGCCCACGTCTCATCAAGGCCACGTACTAGTTCCACTGCGCTACGTGCTGGTGAATCCCGTTGGCCCCACACCATGTACGCATTCATCGCTTCGTCATCCTCCTGGAGGGTGCCGCTGAACCACCCCGCCCTCACAGAAACGATGTGCTGCACCATTTGCCCCAGCGGCCACATATGCGCGGCCGGTTGCAGCAAGAGTTGCTCATTCGCCAACAGTGCGATACAGTCGCGCAGCTTTTCATGATAGGTCCGCCAGTTCTCATAGATCACATCCAGCGTTGATCGGGTTTGCTCTTGCACGTATTCCTCCTTGAGAATCAATAGCCGCATTGTAGCACCCTGAGAATCAATAGCCGCATTGTAGCACCATAGTCGGATCGTGTATGTCCTACTATCGCCTACAGCATTTCCCTAAGAACATGGGCATATTCGGCGGCAGTCGTCGGAAGAATCTAGAGGGCATGTTTCCGCGGCGCATACACGGGATGCGGCAGTAGTTGATCCAAGACCGTGAAGAATAGCGGTACAATAGAATAACTATACATAGATCAGCGCTTCTTATCTGGAGGAACCGATGACCATAAATGCACAAATGGTGCCACCATCGAAAGCCGATGGCACCTTCGACAGGCCACAGTATACGATTCGCGACCGGATTAGCGCCGATGGTTCATCTGGGTTTCTTGCTGAACCAGAACGCTACCATCTGTATGTCTCGCTGGCCTGCCCATGGGCCAGCCGTGCCGTGATGGTGCGCAAACTGCTTGGGCTTGAAGATGTTATCTCGCTTGGTGTGGTTGATCCCGTTCGCGATGAGCGTGGCTGGGCCTTTCGCGATGGCCCGGGCTATGGCCTTGATCTTGTGAATGGCTTTCAGTTTCTTTCGGAAGCCTATCTGCGCACCCAACCCGATTTCGATGGCCGCTATACCGTGCCATGCCTGTGGGATCGCGAGAACGAACGATTGGTCAGCAATAATTTTCCCGATATCACAATTGATTTCGAAACCCAGTTCCAGGCGTTTCAGCGCCCTGATGCGCCCGAACTGTACCCAGAACATTTACGAGCCGAGATCGATGAAATCAATGCCGTTATCTACAATGATGTCAATAATGGCGTGTACAAATCGGGCTTTGCAACAACCCAAAGCGCCTATGAAGCAGCCGTTACTACCCTGTTTGATCAGCTCGATTGGCTTGAGCAGCGCCTCGCCACCAAACGCTACTTGGTTGGCAACCAGTTAACAGAAGCCGATACTCGCTTGTTTCCGACACTGGCGCGCTTCGATGCCGTGTATGTTGGGCATTTCAAGTGCAACCTGCGGCGACTGATCGATTACCCGAATTTGTGGGGCTATGCACGCGATATCTATCAGATCCCAGGGATCGCCGAGACGGTCAACTTCGATCATATCAAGCGCCACTATTATATGACTCACCCGCAACTCAACCCGACTCAGATCGTACCAATGGGGCCAATCATCGATTGGATGGTGCCGCATGGGCGGGAGCACCTGGGCTACTCTGGTTCGCCTGGGTACCGCGCACGCTTTCTTTTGGAATGCCATTAGAGGGGCAATAGTATAATGGTGCCCTGGATTTTAGCGGCTACAAATACTATCGCACAGCCTTTGCCGCCCAGCGCACCGCCTCAACCATCGTTGGGTAGGGCAGAATCATTGCAGCAAGAACGTCGACCGTTAGGCCAGCGCGCATTGCTAGAACCACGGAGGCAAGCAGCTCGCCAGCTTTGCTCGCAAGGATATGGCCGCCTAAGATCATGCCATCATCCCCCACCAGCAGCTTGACGAGCCCATCGGTCTCGCCATTTGCGATTGCCCGTGCAACATCGGACATCAGCGTGCGGCCAACACGATAGGAGATACCTTCGTCATGCAGTTGCTGCTCGGTCTTCCCAACATGGGCAAGCTCGGGATCGGTGTATGTCACCCATGGAATTACCCGATCATCGAATGGCTGCGGCTGCTCAGCAAAGGCATTATAGGCAGCGAGTTCGCCTTGATCCGACGCGACGTGGGTGAACTGGTAGCCGCCCCTGACATCACCAGCGGCCCAGATGTGCGGCAGATTGGTACGCAGCATCCGGTCAACAATGATGCCATCATCGCCTGTCTCAACGCCAGCCGCTTTCAGATTCAACGATTCGAGCGCTGGCGCGTAGCCAACCGCAACCAGGATCTCATCGACGATCAGCTCCTCTTCCGCCTGATCGCCACAGCGCACAGTCAGGCATTTGCCCATATCTGTGCGGCGAACCATTTGCAGGGTAACATCTGTCATGATCCTGATGCCCTGGTTGGATAGGAGCACAGCTAGCTGATCTGCCAGTTCGCGATCATCCTTTGCCAACAGCGCTGGCCCATGCTCAAGCACCGTTACCGTAACGCCAATCAGGCCGAACAGTTGCGCGAACTCGACGCCAATTGGCCCGCCACCAATAATCGCCAGACGGCGCGGGAGTGTGGGAAGCCAGATCGCTTGCTTGTTCGTAATAAAGCCGGTCTCGCGCAGTCCCGCAACGTCGGGTATAACCGATTGGCTGCCCGTGGCGATAATCACTCGCTCGGCGTGGATGATCTGATCACCGACAGTGACCTCAGAAGCCGAAAGAAAGCGTGCATCACCCTTCAGCACATCAATGCCCTTTTTAGCCAGATCAGCTTGCGCCTGCTCCTCGCTGCCGCCGCGTATATGATCGACCACCTGCCGAACATGCCGCTGAATCGCCGACCAATCCGCGTCTGCATTGGGAATGTGAAGGCCAGCGCGATCGGCATGGCGTGCGCGATTGAGCAGATGCGCGCTATGTAGCAGCGCCTTGGTTGGATCGCACCCATAGTTAAGACATGTCCCGCCAAGCTGATCGCGCTCAACCATGGCGACACGACGCCCCTGCCTGGCAGCGGCTGAGGACGCGCTACTACCCGCTGACCCTGCGCCGATCACCAGCAGATCATAGGTTATCTGTGGCATAGATTCCCCCTTTGATACTTCATGACGTCTATGCATAGTCAGTGGGCATGGGTTTTGCAGAAGACTATACCATACTTTACTTTACTTTTCTCAGTGATCTCTGCCACGAAATTATCTGTGCTCACACCCCATTCGGCGAGACGTGCCTCCATCTCGTGTGTGTTTGCATTAATGAATTGTGTCACATACTGCTGCACATCTGCTAAATTCTGTGGATCATCGTCGCGCAGAAAGATATCCGCACGACAATCCACGAAGATCCATATATCGTGCGCCTCACGTGTAGTAAGAGTGTGCGAATGGCCTGGAAGATAAATTCGCGGCCAACGAAGTTGCGCGTCCGCTCTTCGATCAGCGTGCGAAATTCGCGTAGGCGGATCGACCCTCCCACGCTGGTGCGGGCTTGTGTAAATGCCTCAAAGAGCACTGGCCCATTAAAGACAAGAACATCCCCGCCTGCCTTGATTGCCGTCGCGCCACGCCCTTGAGCAACGGCCTCAGAATCGGTGATATTCCCGACCGTTAGTTGGTCGCCGGATTCATTAAGGTTCTCGATAGACTGATTATTGCTCATCTGCTCTGATGCCTCTCCATTTGTTGCTATCTCCAAGGGTGTGCTACGCTCACAAGTCCTTGTGGCCGCTTATGAGCGGATCAGGAGTGAGATGCTATAGATCAGCAGCCCGGCAAGCCCGCCAACGACCGTGCCATTAATCCGAATATACTGGAGATCCTTGCCGATCTGAAGCTCAATCTTCTGCGCTGTTGCTTCCGCATCCCAGTTGCGAACAGTCTGTTCGATCATCTGCGCAACCACATCGCCATACTCGCGGATGGCATACTGTGCAATCTGCTCTGCCCACCCATTCGCTTTGGCTCGCAACGCTTCATCATGCAACAGTATCTCACCAAGCTGTACAACAGCACGTTGCATGGTCTTGCGTAGCTCGGAATCGGTTTGGATGCTCTGCTCATGTACAAGCGCTTTGAGATCCATCCACAGCGAGGCGGCTAGTTCACGAACAATCGGGTGCTGGAGCAACTCCTCTTTGAGCGCTTCGCTCCTGGCCGTCATGTCGGGGTTTGATTGCAGATCGACGATAAACTGATGGATTACGCGGTTAAACTGGGCATGCAGCGGATGCGCCGGATTCTGGCTGACCTCGGAAAGCATTGTTTCAAGTGCGTCGAACACGCGCCGATAGATCTCTTTATCGACTGAGCGTGGCAGCCACCATGGTACTTCCTGGCTGATGCGCTCACGAATGTTTGCCTTATGTTCCTCAAGCAACTGTCCAGCAAATGTGATCAGGTTCGAGAGAATCTCGGCCTGGCGCTTTTCTGAGAGCGCCAGTGTCAGGATCTGCCCCACAACTGGCGCAGCATGAATAGATCGGATGCGCGTTACAACACCACGCTCGATCAGGATCTGTACATCGTTATCATTCACGACTCGTAGCCCACCTGTGATTCCAGCAACCAGTAGATCAGCGATGCGCGCACTCGTGCTTGGTTGGCTGGCCCAACGTGCGCCTTGCTGTGCGATATCCATTGTTCGTAATCGGCTGCGGATCACATCTTCTGAAAGGAAGTTCTCCTGGACAAAGCGCCCGATGCTTGCGCCAATGCTATCCTTACGACGCGGAATGATCGCGGTATGGGGAATACGCAGCCCCAATGGGTGGCGAAAGAGCGCCGTTACGGCGAACCAATCGGCGATTGCACCAATCATGGCCGCTTCTGCGGTTGCGCGTACAAAACCAAGAACCGGGTAGCGCCGCTCAAACAATAGCGCAATGGCAAATACCAGCGAGACAATCACTAGCATGCCAGTGGCAAGGTATTTCATACGGTTGAGCTCAACCCGCCGCTCATCCACACTGGGCACATTCATCATAACGGTATCTTTCTGCTCGCTGTTCTGTCAGGTTGTTCCACTATGCTTGGCCCCTTTGTCAAGACCACGATTGCCCCAAAATAAGTAAACTTCACTGGTTATCGCGCGCAATGGTTTAGCGGTCAGCGGCGCGGGACGGGTGGCCCAACGCAGGCTGAGTCAAGACCGTTCGTTTGCAGCATGCCGGGTGTGCGCATCTGTCTTGACCAGTCTGCGACCATGGCCAACCCGCGCCCAGCGACCCAGCACCTACTGGATACCTTGTCCTCCACCCCTATATACCTCCGCCGGGGTCTGATAGGCCAGGCTCTGATGCAACCGATTCGTGTTATAGAAGGCGATATAGCGCACGAGCCCGCCCTCCACTGCCGCAACTGTTGCGTGGTCGTGCAAATACAGGTGCTCATGCTTCACCGAGCGCCAGAGCCGTTCAATCACACTGTTGTCGAAGGCGCGACCGCGTCCATCAATACTTGATCTGGATGCCTGCAGTTTCCAAGATGGGGGTTTTTGCATATCCCCCAAAAAAGGTGTACTACACGAATTCGGGAAATTCTTCTGGTTGAGCGGGGCTGACGCCCTCCAGGTAGCGATAGACCGTCGCTTTTGCGATCCGGTAGTCGTTCATCAAAACACGAATGCCCGCTCCCTGCCGCTGCCGCTCGTGCAGCTTGGCGATCTGTTGCTGGGGCAAGGTCGTGTGCCTACCGAACCGCACCCCGCGTGCTCTCCGAAAAGCGCCGCGCGGTCGCCCAACAGCGTGTGCAGAAAGTTCGCTTACGAACTGGCGAAATTGGCGATTCTGGCGCAATCCGCAAATCGCTAACGCAAACTGTTCGCCAGCTTCATCATTGTCGTGGTAAACCATTTCATTGCGGTTGTTGTCAGGGAGAGTCATAACCGATCCGCAACCAACGGTGCTGTTGGGCGATCCGTATGGGCAAGCATCACCACCGTCACACCTGTCCAGAACAGAGGTTGCCCCTGGTATCAGGTTCGCGTACGTTACCCCATGTCGTTCGGGCAGAAATGTATGCTCACCCATGCTTTCGTTCAGGCTCGCTAGGCGCTCTACCAGCCTGATGCTCCTCAACGCGACGCCAAAACATGCCCATCTGCTCGAGCTCCTGATCACTAAATACCTCTAGAAAGTGTCGGCGCACAAACACAACATGCGCATGCAAAGCGGATCGCAACCGTGTAAGCCCAGCTTCGGTCAGCACTGCATACGCACCCCGCCGATCCTCGTTCGCATCCTCACGGGTGAGCAGTCCGGCGCGTTCCAGACGCTCGACCACGCGACTCATGCCGCTGCGCGTAATCACACTCTGCGCAGCAAGATCCTGGATGCGCAGACGGTGCCCTTCCGCCCAGGAGAGCCGCAGCAACGCCTCAAACTCCACATGCGTGATCCGCGAGTGATCGTGGAGATCCGTATCGATCCAGCGCAGCATGCGTCCATGCATCCCAAGCAACCCACCCCACGCACGCTGCTCCAATGGCGTGAAATCATCATCCATGATCTGCCTCCCCATTGTCTCTTGACAATTGCGTGTACACGCATATACTATATATTAGGTGTGTGCGCACACATCTTATCATGAGTATAGCACAACTTGCCGCGATTGCGGCAACAAGGAGTAGATCATGGCCGTGCTTCAGATCGTACGTTTCCGGATCAAGGATGGCATGGAGGAGGGCGCATTTCGGGCAATCAACGAGCGCTTCCAGCGCGAAGTCGCACCAACCCTTCCAGGGCTCACCCGGCGCGAGGCGACTCGCTCAGCTGATGGCGAGTGGCTGTTGGTTCTGCGCTACACCGATAGCGAGACCGCCACCAAAACCGGTAAGGCCGATACCAGCGAGGTCGCCCGTGGCCTAATGTCATTCATTAACATGAGCACCATGTCTGCCGCGTTCTACGAGATCATCAGCGAGTAGGCCGCTCAACAGTGCGTCATGCACATCGTATGGCGGCGGGCGAACAGTAAACGACTGCGGTTGCCCTTTTCGTCCGCCGCGTTTCTCTATAAAAGTACAGGAGCTTCCTTTGAATACTGCTGCCAAACGGGTCCCGCGCTGGGTACGAATCGTCGCTGGTCTGGTCGCCCTGCTGAATCTGGCCTATGGGCTGGCGGGCTATCTGGTGCCAGCCAGCATTCTGCCTGGCCTGAACGCCGACACACCGGCAACCCTCAACGCCGCCCATATCTTCAGTGCCCGTAATGTGGCGATCGGCATTGCGCTCCTGATTGTCTTGATCGTCGGGGTACCGGAGTCGATTGCGATTGTGATGATCATCCGCCTGCTCGTCGAAACCCAGGATCTCGTGCTGCAAATCCTTGCGGGAGCGACCCTACCCACGCTTCTGATGCCGATTGTGTTCATGGTGATTGAGCTCGTCGTTATCGTCACGATGGTGCGGATTGTTGGCACACAACACAATGCTGCCGATGGGCAGGCAACGACCCTTCAGCCGAGCAGCCGATAAGATTGGAAGAACGCGATGCACTACCTCAAACTCACCACGGATGCGGACGGCGAGAGCCATTTTAGCGCCATCCCCATTGAAGAACCCCAGGAGTGGGCAGCGACGAGCATCAAATGAGTGCGTGTCGCACCCAATCTGACAAGCGAGCTGCATCCTGAGCCAGCACCAACGCTGGCAACCGCCCTGAGCGGCAGCATCACGATCAGCGCCTCGGATGGCACACAGCACCAGCTTGCGCCCGGCACGGCAATCCTGTTCCGCGATACGACGGGGCATGGACACACCTTTGCGAATGGGCCAGCCGAAGCACTGCTGCTGATCACGCGGCTCGCAGACGCAACCATATAGCCAGTGGCGTACGCGCTCCACTGGTGGATGAAGCAGGAGTATGATCATGACCATCACCCCCGAACACGCAATATCGCTGGTCGCCCCGTTCTATGATGCGCTCAATTGCCCGGCAGAGAAGGACGTCGCAGCCCTGGTGCAACGCAGCACATCAGCGGCATGGCGATCCTACGCGGGCGAAGATGTGAGCAAGAACCGCGATGCCTTTATTCAACAGGTCATTGGGTTTGGAAAGCTCATCCCAAACCTTACCTGGACTATCAACGAGATTCTGGTCGCTGGTGATCGGATCATCGTGCGGAGCGCGGCTACTGGTACACCGACTGGCGTGTTTTTCGGTGTACCACACAGTGGTGGCACGTTTCAGATTATGACAATCGATATCCATACCGTACAGGACGGCATACTCGTCACCGCCTATCACATCGAAGATTGGGCCACGGCTATGCGGCAACTCGCGACACACTAGGAGCCTCACATGGCCAGCGCAACCGAAGCCAAGTCCACATTTACGACGGTTGTACGAACTGTCCCCAGGTTTCCTCTACCGATGGTTGTGTTCGCCTATCTGCTGCTGCTATTCAATCTGCTCGGGTTGGTGCTGTTCCTGTTCAGCATCAATGGCATTGTGCCTGGGTTGGCTGGTTTGAGCAGTGGCACGGTGCAGCAACTTTCGTACCGAATTGCTGGTCGCCAGTTGATATCCATCCTTCTTTTTGTCTTTGCTCTCACGTATAAGGATGTCCGTGTCTTTCAGCTCGCCTGGGCTATGGCGCTCATCCGCGAAATCTCCGATGTAGCAGGGTTTCTCGCTACTGGCGAATCAGTATTCGTGTTGTTGATCATCTACGCTCTCTTCATGGTGGGCGAGATCGCTGCATTTGTGTATCTCGGGAGGATCGCATCCGGTCACGTGACCAAGTATCTCCCACAGGGGCTGCACATGACGTAAGGAACGCCCATGCCGACGAGCAAGAACCGCCTGGAAGCCTTGAGCGATGGCATGTTCGCCATCATTCTCACGATCCTGGTGCTGGAGCTACACGTACCACACTTGGTGGACGCCAGCATGGCGGCCTTTCTCGTCGGCATGGCCGAGATCGTACCCAAGCTGGTGAGCTTTCTCTTCAGCTTCTTCATCTGTTTTCGATCATTGAAATGAGGTTCTCCCGCACTTCCCGTAATCAAAGCACAAAATTGGATTTCGCGATGCTGCATGAACGCATCAGTATGCCAAGCCAAAAATCAGATTCACGGGAAGTGATATTGGTGGCGAACTCCTATTTGCGGAGTCGTAACCTTGGGGATCGACAATTTTACGAGCCAACTTGGAGTGCCACCCTCACTCATGCGGTTCGGTACCAGCGAGATGTGGGCAGGATTCGCTCATATATGAGTTCGCCACCAATATCGAAGTGCGGGAGAACCCAAATTCGATAGTCAAAAACAGCCACGCGGCTTCACCGATTACGTCACCAAACTGCCCGTCGCGTACGTTACCCCTGGTTGTTTCTGTTGTTGGAGCAGCAATCGTTGTGTGGATCGCCCGAATGATCCGGGGCCGTATCGCCTGAGGTTGGCTTGTTTTGGTAGAGCAGCGCCAATGCCATGATCATGGCGTTGGCGCTGTTTTAGAAGGTAATGGTTAGCCCGCCATCAACAACCAGGGTGTGGCCAGTGATGTAGCTGCACTCATCGGAGGCGAGAAATAGGGCTGCATTGGCAACTTCCGTTGCCTCACCAGCCCGCCCCAGTGGAATCTTGCGCTGAGCAATGTACCAGGTTTTGAATGTTTCGGTCTCAAGCCCATCGACTCCATTAATGATCGCCATGGGTGTGCGGATGGCACCCGGTGCCAATGCATTGGCCAGTATTCCATATGGTGCTAGTTCGACAGCCAGGCTGCGCGTGAAGGCGGCAACACCACCCTTGCTGGCGGCATAGGCGTTCACATTGGCCTCAACAGCGATCGATTGGGTTGAGGAGATGTTCACAATCCGGCCATAACCGGCACGCTGCATGTGCGGCACAACCAGCTTACACAGGATATACTGGGCCTCCAGATTCACGGCCTGGGTGCGTTGCCATTCTGCCAGGGTGCTCTCCAGAAACGGGACAGTATATTGGAATCCGGCATTGTTGATCAGAATATCGATCCGGCCATGGCTGGCAATTGTCTCCTGAACGCAGCGTTCAAGCAATTGATGATCGGTTACATCACCGGCCCAGGGCGTGAAGCTACCCAGTTCTTCCGCAAGCGCTGCTAAGGCCACCTGATCGAGGGCAATACCGATCACATGGGCACCCTCCTGAACATATCGGCGCGCAATGGCTGCGCCAATCCCCTGGCTTGCCCCGGTAACAATCGCCACACGCCCGTTTAGTCGCCCGGCCATGCATGACCTCCATCAAAGAGCGGTAATCCTGGCCCAAGTTCTGGCAGACTCAGCACCATGCCGCGTTCCGCCTCGGTGACGACTAACCCAAGGATTCCTGCTGGATCGAAGGCGCAGTTGGTTGGGTTCTGGCCAGGTAGCATGTAGGTTGCAACCGTCGAGCCATCTGGCGCAACTGCTTTAATACAGCCAAGGCTATAGATCGCTACATACAACAGTCCATTTGCGCCATAGGCCATTCCATCCGGGCCATCGGTTGTGCCGCCAACCTCTGCCCATGGGTGCGCCGCGATCCAACAGCATGTAATGGCATCCCAACTGCCCTTCCACAGCCGCTGCCGGTATGTTTCTGCAATCACCAGCGTTTGGCCGTTATCGCTGAAGGCCAGGCCATTGGGAAAATACATGCCCTCAGCAATTCTGGTGATAGTGCCATTTGGTTGTAGGCAGCAGACATACCCAGCCGGATGTTCGATATCCGCGCCAGGGCAGGTGAATAGCAGGTTGCCGCGTGCATCAAAGGCCAGATCGTTTGGCATCAGCAGCGGCATATGATCGATGGTGGCCGCTATCGTTGCACCAGTAGCCTCTGGCAAACTGTAGCGTCGTAGCTCGCTTCGGCCTGCATCACAGACCCAGGCTCGCCCGTTGTGATCAATGGCCATTCCGTTCGGCTGCCCACCACATGCTCGGCGTGTGAGCCCATTGCGATTCCACCGACTGAGCATCCCACCCTCGAGTTCAACCAGCCACAGGCTACCATCAGGCGCGAACGCTGGCCCTTCTGGAAAGGCCAGTTGCTCGCAGAGTATGTCAATCCACATTGTGGCCCTTTCATGGAATGATAACGCTATCCAATCCGAAAATGAGCGATCAGGTCGCTTGGTAATTCGAGCCCAATTCCGGCTGTAGTTGGCAGTGCAACCGCTCCCTGGTGAACAGGAATGCCAACCTCACGCAGTGCCCGCCGCAGTGGCGACCAGTAGATCTGGGCGGCAACATATTCATAGATTGGCGTGATTGCCGAGGCTGCTGCCAGATGAACGTTGGCTGCTGCCAGCACGTCGGTGCCCCAATTGCCAGGGCAAACCAGAACACCACGCGAATGCGCCAATGCGATAACATGCACAGCCTCGCTCAACCCGCCACATGTTGTCGGATAGGGTTGGGCAACCAGAATACCACCGCGATCAATCAGATCCAGAAACTCCCAGCGCGTCACGCTATGCTCGCCAGCCGCAATGCGGATCGGTGAGCGGGCAGACAATTTGGCATATGCATCAAGTGCATCGATCGGAAAGGGTGTTTCGAGGAAGAAGATGTCGAACTCGGCCATCTGTTCGATCACCCGTACTGCGGTGCCGACATCATTCCACAGATAGCCGACATCCACACACAGGATTCGATCCGGCCCCATTACTGCACGTGCTCGGCGGGCCAGTTCGATGATTGTTGCTGGTGTTGAGCGTAATGGTTCGATCTTCACAGCCCGAAAACCAGCATCGCAGACCGCACGAACCTTCTCGATCTGTTCGTTCAACACACTATCGGCATCCCAATTGGCCGAAACGATTGTACAATATGGGATAACCTCGCGAACATGTGCCTCGCCAACCATCTGAAACTCACTGCGCTCAGTGCCGCCAAGCAACTGATAGACGGGCCGCTCAAGCAGCTTCCCAAACAGATCCCAGAGTGCGACCTCGGCTGCACCAATACAGATCACCGCCCAGCCCCGCCGACTGGCGTGCATCAGGCTTTGGTACAGCTTCTCGCGCAGCCGCTGTGGAGTAACAATATCCTCACCGATCAGCAGCTGGCCAAACAGCGAATCTGGCCCATTGAGTACTGCTTTCGCCACACCGGGTGGAACCGCAAACAGTTCTGCTAAGCCTATCAGGCCACTATCAGTGTGGATGTGCAGGAAGGGCCGCGCCGCGATCCAATCATCAACCGGCTGATCGGGCCGTGGGTCGCCAAGCACAATAATTTCGGTATTGGTGATCTTCATGGCATTCTTTGTTCAGCCGAGCAGGCTATTCACGCACCCGATACTTCTCAATGGCAGCATAGTTCAGTTCAATCCCCAGCCCTGGCCGTTGTGGGAGCGGAATAGCGCCATTGATCATATGCAGTTCATCGGCAATCAATTCACGACGCAGTGCCGATTCGGAGAGTGCGGCTGGCAAGAATTCGACATAGGGGCAACAAGCGCTGGCGGCGGCAAGATGTGCGCTCGCCGCAATACCGATGCCCGTCTTCCAGCAATGCGGAACCACAAGCCGCCCACGGTCGGCGGCAATCTGGCATACTTTGCGCGCTTCGGTGAAACCACCAACGCGGCCCACGTCTGGTTGCAACACATCCAGCATGCCGCGATCAGCCAGATCCAGAAATTCCCAGTGGGTATTCTGCCATTCGCCTGCTGCAATCCGAATTGGCGAGTGCTGGTGCAGAAAGGCATAGCCCGCCAGATCGTCGATATCGATTGGTGTTTCGAGAAAGAAGAGATCGAATGGTTCAAGCTGCTTGATGATCCGTAGCGCAGTATGGGCAGTATCCCAGGCATAAGCGACATCAACCATCAGGGTAAATGCTGATCCAACCAACTCCCGGCATGCCGCTACAATCTCGATCACATGCTCATCGCGCTCCTGGAGGCCATTATGTGAATACGGGCCATTAATGCAGATTTCCAGTTTGGCAGCCTGGAAACCGGCAGTGCGGGCCTGGCCAAGCTTTTCCAGCAGCGATGCGCGGTATTCCGCCAGCGTGTGGCCGGTTGGCAGTAGTGACGCATAGGGCACAATCTGTTCTTTCACAGCTCCGCCAAGCAGGCTATGAATCGGAACACCAAGTGCCTTGCCTTTAATATCCCATAGTGCCATGTCGAGCGCACCAAGCGCACAAATCAACGCGCCGCGTCGGCCTGTCATTTTGGAGGCACTATAGAGTTTCTGCCAGAGTGCCTCGGGCTGCATTGGGTCGGCACCAAGCAGCAGTTCTTCGAGCCCGACTCCCATGATATGGGTGCCACGGGCGCGAATGCATTCGCGGGCAACCCATGGATTCGTGTCGGTTTCGCCAATTCCGGTAATGCCTTCGTCGGTGTGGATCTCAACCACCAGATTATCCTGGGCCGATGAGCACGCCTCGACATCATAATCCGGCACCAGCAGAACATGGCAATCAATATGGGTGATCTTCATCGGCGTACAACCTTTTGCTCATGAGCGGGCGGAAGCTTATTATTAAGCGAACAACCGAACAAGCGAACAAGCGAACATAGATGCTGCCTTGTTCTTTTGTTCTTTTGTTCAGGGTTCTTGGTTCTTATAACTCAGGCACGTACATATGCAGATCACGCCCTGGCATTTTGTAACCAAGCAATTGCAGGCGTTGCTCACTAGCTCCCTCGATTGCTTGCCAGGGCAACTCGGTTTCGGCCCCATAGCGCTTTAACCACCAGTAGCCATAGTAGATATAGATGCCACGCCGCAACTCATCAGTATCGTTTCGCCCGCCTGTATGCCAGATGGCACCATTAATGAACACCGCATCGCCTGGTTTCGCATAGGCTGCAACCTCATTGGGCAGCGGCTCGTGCTCATTCGCGGAAGGCAGATTGGTGCCGAAGTGGGATTTGGGCACGACCCGTGTTGGCCCACGGGCTTCGTTCATCTCATCCAGGTAGACAATCACATTCATGGTTAGCGGGTTATCGCCAGGGAACGCAAAATCGCGATGCCAACTGCGCTCTGGTGCCTGGCTGCGCGGCCCATGCCGCAAGAAATCGTAACTCAATAATTGCGCCTGCGAACCAAAAACGGCGCGCACCCGATCAATAATGGCAGGGTGTTCAACCAGATCAAGGAAGGTCTTGTGCTGCAACAGTTTATGGGTTGGCAGACGAATGCCGCTCGGTTTCTCAACCGCCCAAACCCGTTCATATTCCGCTGTTATGAATGTCAGTTCGTCCTTGTTCAGCACGCCGGGCACCTGTAAATAGCCTTGCTCCAAAAAGAACGCCTTCTCATCGGGAGTAATCATTGCTCTTCTCCTACTCCTGTGTAATCACGATACAACCAAGATTCGCTGCCGGAACCGTTACCGTCACGCTGTTGCCGTCCCGCCCAATAATTGTATCGCCAAGCAGATCGGCAATCTGCCCAGCACCTGTGATTGTAATCTGCTCGGTAATATCATCTGCAAGCGGATTGATCAGCAGCCATGCCTCACGATCCTGATAGATCCGCCGCCGACGTAATAAACGCCCACAGCGTTCTGGTTGTATATTGGCCAGATCAAGCAAGCGTTTGAACAACCGGTCGCTTTCTGGGTGCATATGGGCAGTTGCACAGAAGCCAGTATAGGTTCCGAGCAAAATCGCCTGCCCGCTGCCGACACTATTCATAACAGCAGCACAAACTCCATGTGCTGTCAGAATCGGGCTGCCACCAGCCGGCTCAAGGGTTTGGAGATAGAAACTGGCCCGCAACGCCTCGCCGGCCAGTGCGCCAGTGCCTTCCAGGATCGTTGGTGGCGCGAACTCACCCCAGGTGCGCTCTATCGGCGTCCAACGGCTTGCAGCCCCCGGCTCACGAACGATCTGGACGCGTTGGTGGCGGGCACCGAATAGTTCCTCTGCGCCAGCGGCCATTTGCGGGCGCGGGCAATAACCATAGCGATCAAAGCGGCCAGGGCAGGCTTCGCTGATCAGCAGACCACCCTGCTCGACATAGCCACGCAAATGCGGTATCAGTGCTGGATCAAGGGCAATCGGGAAGGGCATGATCGCTGCCTGGTAGCCATTCAACCCGCCCGTGGCGATTTGCTCGGCCTCCACAAAATCGACGGGAATGCCAAGCCGCCAGAGCCGTGCATAATGTCCGCGCAGATTGTAGCTTAATAATTCAGCAGCCTGATTCTGCGTGCCCTGCGCAAAATGCCATAGATCTTCGTTCACAATCAGTGCAACAGGCGCTGGAGGTGTTTCGCCCTGAGCAAAGAGTTCCGCATGCTGCTGAAGAGCCTTTCCAATTCGGGCTACCTCCGCGAAACGGATGGTTGTCTCGCCCTGTGGATCAAGCAACCCGAAGCCATTGCATTCCGACCAGGTGATCTCGGCGCGATGATTCCAGAAGCTGATTCCATGCATCCCGGCAGCTAACCCAGCCAACATCCAGCGCCGTATGTCGGCGGCCTGTGGCTCGCGGCCCATATGTAAATGCGTCGAAACTGGCCCGCCCTGGAATTCTGCGCCCCAAAAAGCGCGACCGCGGCCAGTCGCTGAGCGAATATAATCGCCGCGTAACATAAGCGCCTGCCAGATCTCCATGGTTGTACAGGCATGCTGCTCGCGTGGTTCGCTGGCGCCATCGTCCCAGGCGTGCAAGCTACCCCAAGCCGGATAATTGCTATTGCCAAAGAAATCGCCAACCTTCGCCCAGCGCCATTCCGCCCCCGAACCAATCGTCGGTGATGCGACATGGCTAAACACAGGCCGTTGCTGCGGGTCGCCCGCTCGCAACGCCTCGGTCTTCCAGGCCAATGCACGCACAAGATAGACATCATCCATGAACAGACGCCAATCGATAAATGGCGCACTGTGCGTATGTTTGCGCGGCGGTTGGATCTCCTCCCAGCTACCAAACGAGCTACTCCAGGTACTATTGAGCGTATGCAGCGCTCGATAGCGTTCCTGCAACCAGCCACGGAAGGCTTGCAGTGTATGAGGGCAGTAGCAGAATCCCAGCGCGCCGCCCTCATTGGGCCAGAAGCCAATCTCCTGCCAGGTGTTCCAGCACCAGATATTGTCGTAGCGGCCTAGATGCCTGGCCAGCGCTTCAACGAAACGTGCGCCAGCCATACGGGCACCTGGGTGATCCCAACATGGCCCTGGCTTGCCATCTGCGGGCAGGCAGTACTGGGTCGGGTCGTCGTGGGGCAGGCCACTAGCATACACCAGGCGGCAATCCGGATAGTTGCGCCACAGCCAGGCCGGAGCCTGTTCCATGGTCAGCCCCAGGTACACGCCCAATCCCAGTTCACCTGCCCGTGCAACCAGCCGCTCAACCCGTTCGAAATCGTAGGTGCCCTGCTGTGGCTCATCGTGCGACCAAATCTCCTGCAACTTGATCATATTAAAGCCAGCTCGCTTCAGCAGCGGCAAATCGGCCAGAATTGGCTCAATATCCAGGCATGGCTCGCGGTAGACGTGCGTCCCAAGCGGGAAAACACCCCCGCCAAAGACATGCGTAATCGCCATGAACGCAGCACCTTTCCTTCATGAATTGTTGGCAGAACCGTGACCATCTTGACTGGGTGATTGTCTTGACTAGGTGACCAGGACGACGTTTCACAACGAATCGCCGTAGGGGCGCAGCAGCGCTCCAGCATGCTTGTACGGCCCAACACGATTTGCTGCTGCGCCCGGACGTGGCCGATTATGGGTTCAGCCAGCGTGCGCAGCAGCCAGTCATCTGGGAGCGGTTCCACGAATCGTGTGGCTGCTGCGCCCCTACGCCACATCACCCGATAATCTCACCCCGTCACCGTGTCAGAGGTTCTTGATCGCCTCAGTTGCCCGATCCTGAAGCTGTGGAATTACCTCCGCAGCGCTCTTTTCGCCATTCCAGACGGGTGCCAGCATCTGGTTGTAGGCATCTTCAACTGGCCCATAACCAAACAAGAGCGATGCGGGTGTCTCCTTTGCATTCGCAATGGCACCTTTATAGACTTTCTCCAGCGCGCCAGACTCAACTGTTGGGAAGTTCTTGTACCATTCTGGTAGCAGCGATTGGATAGCCGGTGGAGCCTGAAGTGCAAGCGCCATACTCTGCTGGCCTGCGCCTGTCGTCAGGTATTGAACAAAGGCGAAGGAAGCATCGACATTCTTCGAGCCCTTGGCAATATACCAGGGATCGCTGAAGGTTGGGATGCGGTTGGTTTCCTGGCGCGGCACGGCTGCAATGCCCCATTGGAGTTCCTTCAGATCCTTGAGCGACCAGATCTCCCAGCCGCCGCCATAGATCATGGCAACTTTGCCACTACCCAACAATCCGCCACCCTGCGAGATCGTATCGCTGATCGCTGGGGTGGGCGAGATCTTATGTTTCGTAACCAGATCGGCCTTCGCCTGCACAGCAGCAATCATCTTTGGATCGGTAAACTCGACAGCAGTAATCTTGGCTTTGTCATACGAATCCTTCGAGAAGATCTCGGCCCCAAACAGCCATGGAATACCACCATACAGATCGTTGATCGCATTGGCAAAGCCATACTGGCCCTTCTCACGATCACCATAATCCTTGGTCAGCGCCTTGGCCCGGTTCAGCATTTCGTCCCAGGTCCAGCTCTGGTCATTCCAATCGGTTGGCGGGTAGGCAACCTTGGCCTCATCAAACAGCTTCTTGTTATAGAAGATGAATGACCCCAGCGAGTACATTGGCACGCCATAGATCTTGCCCTCAAAGGTATAGGCACGCTGCAGCAGTGGCGGGATACCGGAGAGATCCCAGCCGCGCGACTGGATGAGATCATCGATTGGATAGAGCAGATTCTTGTGGAAGTAGGTACCGCCACCACTCTGGCCCCATTGGGCAAACACATCAGGCGGTGTTCCGGCGGCAGCCAGCGCCAGCAACTTCGAGTCAAACTCCTCCCATGGCACAGTCATGAGCGTGACAGTGATATTCGGCTGTTCTTTGGCGAAGGCCGGGATGATCACATCCTGCGCCCATTTGTTACGCGCTGCATCAATATTCATATACCAGGTGATCGTACCCGAAACCTTACTCGGTTGGGCTGGTGCCTGGGGTGGGCTGGTTGGCTGAGCAGCTTGTGTACTCTGGGTTGGCTGGGCCGGTTGGGCAGGCGTACCGCTACAGGCTGCCAAAACGGCAGCAGCACCAAGGCTAGCGGCGCTTTGGAGGAATGCACGGCGGCTTCGTGAAGCAATTTGTTGGTCTGCCATGGTCAAAGTTTCCTTTCTCAGGTCGTTGAGCTATTGATCAGCATTGATCGCTATTTGAGACCAGTAACGACAATCCCTTGCATCATGGCTTTTTGCGCCACAAAAAAGATAATGAGCACAGGCAGTGTTGCCAGCACCGAAGCGGCCATCAGCAACTCCCAGTGCGATGTGCCACGATGGGCAACGAAGCTGGTTAGCCCAATCTGGAGCGTGAACAGATCGCGCGAATTGATGTACAGGAGCGGGCCAAGATAATCATTCCAATTGGCCGAGAAGGTCAATATTGATGCTGCAATCAAGCCTAATTTGGAGAGCGGCAGGATGATCCGCCAGAAGGTGCCGATCACACCAGCCCCATCGATCCGTGCTGCATCAAGAATTTCGCTTGGTACGCCCTGCATAAACTGGCGCAGCATGAAGATCAGGAATGGTGATGCAAACAAATTCGGCACGATCAGCGGTAGATAGGTATCGATCCAGCCCAAGCGCTGGAACAGAATAAACTGCGGTATCATCACCACCGGGTAGGGAATCAGCAAGGTACTCAGCACAATCATGAACATAGCCTGCCGCCCACGTGCCCGGAATTTCGCAAAGCCGTAGGCCACAATCGCACTCGAAAATACCGCAAAACATGTTGCTGGTACGCTATAGACAATCGAATTCCAGAAGTAGCGGTACAGTGGCACAATCTCCGTCAGCGAGCGCGGATAGTTTTCCCACATCCACGGGCTTGGCAACCATTCTGGCGGGAAGCGAACAGTCTGATCAAGCGTTTTGAAGGAGGTCGAGAGCATCCATAGGAATGGCAGCACAAACGGCACGACCACGCCACAAAGCACGATGAAGGTAACGGTGTTCCAGATGCGCTGCTGCTGTTTCTTGCCCAGGCGATTGCGCGAACGGGCCTGTTTGGCAGGCAGAATATCACTCGATTGCATACTCACCGTCGCTCCTCATCCTCATAATGAACCCACGATGCCGATGATCGAAATGCCAGGAGCGTCAGCAGCAACACAATAATAAACAGCACCCAGGCCAATGCAGAGGCATAGCCCATCTGAAAATCACGAAATGCAACATTATAGAGATACACGACATACACGAGCGAGGCATAGTTCGGCCCGCCATTCGTCGCGACCTTGATTGTCGTAAAAACCTGGAATGTGCCAATCATCCCGGTAATGGTGGTGAAAAAGATCACTGGCGAAAGTAGCGGCAGTGTGATCGACCAGAGCCTGGTAACGCCAGTCGCGCCATCAAGCTCTGCGGCCTCATACAACTCGGTTGGAATACCCTGAAGCCCGGCCAGATAGATCACGACTGTCCCACCAACACCCCATAATGCCATCAGCACCAGCGCTGGCAGCACCCATGTTTCGCTCTGTAGCCAGAGCGGGCCACGCCAGCCTGTCAGCGCAGCAACGCCATAGTTGATCAACCCGAATTCCGGATTGAATAACCACATCCATAACAGCGCCAGCGCAACGCCGGATGTCACCGTTGGCAGGTAGATAGCAGTGCGGAAGAAACGTATACCAGGAACATCACGGTTCAGTAGTAAGGCTAACCCCAGGCTAACAACAATTCCAAGTGGAACAGTAATAATCGTATAGAGCGTTGTGACTTTGAGTGCCTGAAGAAATAGATCATCTTCGAGCAGGCGAGCATAGTTCTGTAGCCCAGTCCAGATAGGTGGCGAAACAACATCGTAACGGGTGAAACTGAAGAATAGCGAGGCGAGCAGCGGGCCAGCAGTAAAGGCCAGAAACCCAAGCACCCAGGGCGAGATCAACGTATAGAACCATAGCTCTTCACGGCGCCGGATCGATAGCTGCATGGTTGCCTCCTTTCCTCACTGAAAGTTGGTGTCTTAAGGTCTTATGTCTGTGGTCTGACCATTCAGCGCACATAAAAAGAGCTATGAATCTGATTCGGTGGCTGGTACCACAGCACTCAGCGACACGACCGTCTGCCAGAGTTCGCTACTAAACTGGAGGTGACGTCGCATGGCATCGGCTGCTGCTGGTGGATCACGCCGCGCAATCGCTTGAAAAACCTCTGCGTGAGTTGCGGAGCCCTCTGCAAACATCGGCAGTTGATCGCCACGGCCCTCACGTAAGGCTTCTTCCAGCATACCAATCAGGGTTTCGGTGATCTGAGCTACAATGGCATTATGGGTTGCGCGGCCAATCAAGCGATGAAACTGCATATCCGCACTCAGATAGACGGGGAAATCAGCGGCGGCGATCTGCATGCGCTGGAGTTCAGATTTCAGTGTGGCGATCTCAGAAGCATTGGCCCGCTCGGCTGCCACACGCGCCGACTCAACCTCAATCATCTGGCGAGCACCAATAATCTCCACAATCGCTCCACCCCATGTCGCTAAACTAAGACCGATTGTGCGACCAATACTAGCACCGCTCTGCTCAACTAAAAAGGTGCCCTCGCCAACCCGCGACTCGATCAGGCCGATTGCTTCCAATACCTTGAGTGCTTCGCGTACACTACTGCGCCCGACACCAAGCTGTTCCGAAAGAACCCGCTCAGAAGGCAATCGCTCGCCGGGCTTAATTGCGCCGGATTGAATATAGCGGCGCAGTTGGGCCAACGCCAGATCCTTAATACTGGCTCGCGCGATTCGCGTAAAACCATTCAGATCAGGAATACTCACACACACCCTATTCTGGTAAAATTGGTCTGTTGGTCGGTGGTCTGACCAATAATACATTATGGAAGTAGTATTGTCAACATAGCAACGGAACAGAAAACACCCTTTTCAACGCATACGAGTTGCCAAGAAGGGCATGGTGACGCGCAGTAGCATTATCTTTATCACACAGCATAGGCGACGAACATTCGATTCGTCGCCTATGCTGTGTGATTGCGAGCTCCAACTCGCCCGCAGCCGTACCGTTCAACTCAGGTAGTGCCACTCCGCACGAATATCGCTCATCGTTGGCAGTGGTAATTCCATAACCAGGCGATATTCTTTCACCCATCTCCTCGGTCAGCGTTTCGCCCTGCACCAACTCCACATAGCCCGCCACACCAGTCATGAGCGGTGTCTCCTGCACATTGGCCCGCTGGTTGCGGTAGCGGCGCAACGCAGTCGCCACCTGACGCTCTCGCTCCTGCACATGGGTGATGGACACCTCCAGCGCTGCCCGTCGCCCCGCCCCCACCGACTCGCGTTCCCGACCGTGGCCAGCGCACGCGGAAGGTCGTCAATCGGGCAACCCAAGCCTTGCGCCAAGCCGCCCAAGCCGGCGTCCGCTCGGCAACGGAATAGTTTCGAGGAGGCGAATAGCGCCGTGCTCATCAGTAATAGCTTCTATTGTGCGATGCATACGCGCTCCTTATGACTGATTCCGAGCGCCGGAGGCGGTCGGAATCGGAGCGGGTTGGGCTGACCGAATAGATGAGCGGTACGAATGGTATCCAACCTCCACGGTTATAGCAGTAAGGTACCGACTTTGCGGAGCACCTCGGCGATAGTTGCATCAGGCAGCGTACAGCGATACTCAGCTTGACGAATCCGCCAGTCGAGGCTCTTGATCTGGTCGGCAAGGATAACGCCTGCCACGGGGAAATTGGCTGGGATGGGCACTTCAAACGGATAGCCTTTGCGTTGGCTGGTAATCGGACAGAACAATCCGAGGCCGACGCGTTGGTTATAGGCTGCCGGCGACAACACGAGCGCCGGACGATGACCGGCCTGTTCGCGACCCGCCTGCGGTGTGAAGATCAACCACACCACATCGCCGCGATCGGGAATTGTATGGGTCATTACCATACCTCGTTGCCATCGGCTAGGCCGGTGTCGTATTCTGTATGGATATTGGCATCGGTGACACCGACTAAGAGGTCATCCAACGTCAGGATGGCGTCGAGGAGGGGCATTAGCACCAGTTTCCCATCCACGAGGGAAATATCGACCCACGCGTTATCATCAATCCCGACTTCAGCAGCAAAGGCTTTTGGGATACGGAGGGCCAAACTGTTGCCCCATTTCTGCACGCGTGTTTTCATGATCGTTCACCTTTCATTGATCAAGTATATACAAAGAAGATACGACATCTTGCTCATCGTGTCAAGGGAGCGAGTGCAGGAAGTGCGGTGGAGAAGAAGTATAGTGGATACGTGCGCGTCACACCATCATGGATGCACGCTGGCGCAAAATAAACTTGACGATGAACAACACCAGGAATGATGTGCCAAGCAGGATCAGCGCCAGTGTTAATGCCAGATCAAGCTCAACCTCAAAGCCGATATAGATCGCTAATGGCATGGTTTGGGTGCGGCCAGGAAAGTTGCCAGCGAAGATGATCGTTGCCCCGAACTCGCCAAGCGCCCGCGCCCAGGCCATCACCAATCCACCCAAGAGGATCGGCCAGCATAATGGAATCGTGATCTGGCTGAATGTCTGCCAGGGCGAGGCTCCATCAACAGCAGCAGCCTGCTCAAGATCGCGGTCGACTCCGGCAAAGCCGCCGAGTGCCGTCTTGATATAGAACGGCGATGCCACAAATGTCTGCGCTAGCACCACTGCCACTGTCGTAAACGCAATCGAAATCCCAGCCTGATCGAGCCATGTGCCAATCATGCCCCGCCGCCCAAAGGCGATCAGCAACGCGATCCCTGCCACTGATGGCGGCAGCACCATCGGCAGATCGATCAGCGTATCCAGGATATTCCGCCCGCGGAAGCGATGGCGGGCCAACAAATAGGCAACCGGTGTCCCCAACAGCAAACCCAATATCGTGCTTGCTGCCGTCGTGATTATACTCAACCAGATCGCCTGGCCAACCTCTTGATTGGCCAGATTTACGCCAATTGCGGCTGGATCAACACGCATGATCAGCGCAATAATCGGCGTAATCAAGAAGGCCAGCATTGGGATGCTCGCCAGTACCAGGCCAATCGTGCTCCAGCGCAACCGCTGGCCTTGGCGATCACTTATTTCTACAGAAGAACTCAGCGTATTGGCCATAGATGTGCAAGCTGTCAGCCTTATCAAATGTGACAATCAAGCTCGGAATATTTTTTGGAGTGCGGCAGCGATGCTGCCGCTGCGCAAGCATGGCTTGCGCAGCCCACACCTACAACCGTGTGGTACGGGGTTGATTATCAACATTCATTAGAAATCGCGCCGCGAACATTGTCACACACTATTCTGACTCCTGACTCCTGACTCCTGAATACAGAGCTGAATGCTGAATGCTTCTCATCACTTCGGTAAACTGAACCCATAGCGCGTCAGAATGACACGTGAGTCCTCGGTAAAGATATACTCAACAAACTGCTTGGCCAATTCGGCGTGTTTGGAATCGCTGATCGGCGCGATTGGGTAGGTTGCAATACTATTCAAGCTATCCGGGATCTCAACACGCCCCACATGTGTCGTTGAGTTGGCAGCCACATCAGAATCATACACAATGCCAGCATCACCCTCGCCAATTGCTACTTTGGTCAGCACCGAACGCACATTCTCCTCATACGAGACCACATTCTTGAGTACATTGGCTTTATACTCGCTGCCAAAGGCGGAATCGATCACCGCTTTATCAAGATAATCAAGTGCATACTGCCCGACAGGCACTGCCTTGGATGCCAAAACCAGCTTGAGCCCTGGTTGTGCCAGATCTTGAAGCGTTGTCACCATGATCTTGCTTGTTGGTGATGTGATCACCACCAGCCGATTGGTTACGAATGTCATTGGGGTATCCTTCACAACTCGGTTCGCATTCACGGCAACGGTCATCTGCGCGCTGTTGGCCGATGCGAACACATCCGCTGGCGCACCCTGGCCAAGCTGTGCGGCCAATTGCTGGGAACCAGCGAAGTTGAATGTCACCTTCACCCCAGGGTTGGCCTTCTCAAAATTCTTGCCAATCTGCTGAAACGCATCGGTGAGCGAAGCAGCCGCATAGACAGCCAGTTCGATAGGTTGATTCGGCGTTGTATTGGTCAGCGGAGCAGCGCAACCACTGATGCCCACCACGAAGGACAAAAAGAATGCTAACAGGATGCGGGGTGGCCGATAGCGCATGAATAAGCTCCTCATTACCTCAAGAAATGAGCTTTTGTGTTGATCAACAATAACGAATGATCGACTAGCATTGAGCTCTTGCTGTCAAGATATGCAAACATGATGGTATACTTGACGAGCCCTGAACTCTGGTTATATACTTAATAAATGAGCTTAATGAGCCAAGTATACCGTCTGACGCTGGAGCTTGTCAAGGCAGATAATCGGCAGTGACTGTGATGTATTTGCACCGATGCCCATATCCGGCCTTGTGTCGGGGCGAACCTTGTGCTAGCCCATATGGTGCATCGTCTCGCTGGCCGCAGGCGTATGGAAATTGAGAAATCATCGGGGATATGGCATTGCTTATCCATCCGCAGGCTGAAGCCTGCGGGGGCATGGTGAGGAGGCATACATCTATGCCGATGATCAAACAGCCGCTGACAATCGAGCATGCACTGCTCGGGTTTGTCCGCCAGGAGCCGATGCATGGCTATCAGATCCACCAGCGCTTGCAGGCCAGCGCGGCGCTTGGAATGGTTTGGAGTATCAAGCAAGGCCTGTTATATGCCTCACTCACCCGCCTTGAGGAGGAGGGGTTGCTCGCCAGCCAGGCTACACCGCAGGGTGTGAAGGCGGCGCGCAAGATGCTCCAGTTGACCGAGGCTGGCGAGGTGGCGTTTCTGCAATGGGTTCGTAGCCCGGTCGGGCATGGGCGCGATTTTCGGATCGAGTTTCTGGCAAAACTGTACTTCTCACGCCAGGAGAGTACATCTGTCGCCCTGGAATTGGTTGCCCGCCAGCGCTGGGCTACCCGCCAACGCCTCGCAGAATTGCAACAACAGGCAATCGGTATGGCAGGTAATCATTCCTATGAATGGTTGGTGGTGCGCTATCGGATCGGGCAACTGGAAGCGACCCAGCAGTGGCTGGATGTGTGTAGCGATTGGCTAATGACGGTTGAGCAGGTACCCGCAGCGCCGCTTCCTGGCATCGCATCCGATTCTTGAATAATCGGTTCTGTGGTTCTCGGTTCTGCTGATATATCTGCATCATCTGTGGATATATTGCTCTCCGTACAGACGCGATGCATCGCGTCGCTCCTACTCGCCGCGTACCAATGCCCGCGCAATGGTGTTATGGCGCTCGGCCAGTGCTCGCAGATCAACGCCCAGTAATTCGCCATGCTGCACGCGCACAATCCCGTTGATCACGCTCAGATCGACATTCGGCGGTTGGCAGAAGATCAGTGCAGCTGCTGGATCATGAACGGCTCCACCGGCCATCCCGATGGTGTCGGTGCGAAACCCAACGAAATCGGCGGCCATCCCTGGCGCTAATTGCCCAATATCAGCGCGGCCCAACACCGCTGCACCACCACGGGTGGCCAATCGCAATGCCTGGCGAGCCGTCAGTGCGGCTGGGTTCCCGCCAACCCGTTGGAGTAGCAATGCCTGGCGCGCTTCCGCCAACAGATGTGAGCCATCATTCGATGCCGAACCATCAACCCCCAGGCCAATCCGCATTCCGGCGGCAATCATCGGCAGCAGCGGCGCGATACCAGAAGCAAGCCGCATATTCGAGGTCGGGCAGTGCGCTGCGCCAGTCTGGGTTCGGCCAAGTCGCTCGACTTCCGCCTGGCTTGGATGGACCATATGCGCGTGCCATACATCGGTGCCAACCCAACCCAGCTCCTCCGCTAGTTCGACTGGCGTGCGCCCGAATGTTGCCGCACAATACTGCGCTTCATCGAGCGTTTCGGCCAAATGGGTGTGCGAATGAACGCCATACGCACGGGCAAGTGCCACACTCTCACGCATCAGATCCGCCGAAACCGAAAAGGGCGAACAGGGTGCCAGCACAATCCGCAGCATCGCAAACGGCTTTGGGTCGTGGTACGCCTCAATCACCCGCCGCGAATCGCGCAGAATGAATGCCTCGTCCTCCACCACATGGTCGGGCGGTAAGCCACCCTGCGATTCGCCAACCGACATAGAACCACGGGCCGCGTGAAAACGAATACCAAGCTCCTGTGCCGCCTGAATCTGATCATCGAGCCTGGCACCATTCGGCCAGATATACGTATGATCACTGGCAGTCGTACAGCCGGAAAGCATCAGTTCGGCGATGGCTGTCTTACTGCTGACATAGATCGCCTCGGCATTCATGCGTGCCCAGATCGGGTAGTGAACCTTCAGCCAGGTGAACAGTTCGGCATCCTGGGCCAGTGGCAGGTTACGGGTGAGTGTCTGGAAAAAGTGATGATGGGTATTCACCAATCCTGGTAGCACGACCATGCCACGCGCATCGATCACCCGATCTGCTTGGGTTGGGAGTGTCTCGCTTGGGCCAACAACCCGGATCACCCCATCTTCGCAATACAGCCCGCCATTCACGATTTCCGACCCACTGTCGTCCATTGCCACCAGTAGGTCGGCGTTTTTTATGCGGAGTGTTGGCATGGTATTTCTTTCTTGGCAATATCGTTGCAGGCGGCAGGAAACCCTTCCTCTGGTAGTGCCGCTCTTTTTTCGCGGGAACCGTTCCGTTCCAGTGTTGCTCTTTCGCCAGAAATAGTTCCCTCACCCCTGCTGCGATTCCCCTCTCCCACTGGGAGAGGGGCTAGGGGTGAGGGCAGCCAGGCGCTGCGCCCCAAACCCGCGGTCGGGGCAGACTGCCGCCCCAACACCCCCAGCCAGGGGCTTTGTCCCTGAACCCTAAAAGAATGTTGGTTGCTCTAGTGCTATGGTGCTGCATGCTACGGCTGCGCTCGATGAATGATTGTGGTCGATTGCGGCTCCGTTGGCACCGACAGACAATGATCGTAGGGGCGAATTGTATTCGCCCACAATGAGGGTCCATTGAATTGAATGGTGGTGGCTTCCCAACGCCCTTGATCATGCCACGGCTGTGATCATCAACCTATGTGGCTTTTTCCGTAGTTCGGCAGTTCTTGGTTCTCGGTTCCGCAGTTCGGTAGTTCTGCAGTTCTGCAGTTCGGTGATTCAGGGTTTGGTTCTCGGTTCTTGGTTCTCGGCCTTCTGACTCCTGACTCCTGACTCCTGAATACTCGGTTCACACCACCTCAAACAGAATATCCTGCGCTCCCTGCCACAATACCAGTTTGCCCATCGCTGCCAGATTCTCCCGGCCATCGACAACCGTCAGAAAATGGTTGCCTGCCAATTGGCCCATCTTGCTGGCAAAACAGGCGCTGCCATACGGAAACAGGATCTCGGTTTCGCTATAGCCGCCAGGGTAGAACAGGATGTCGCCACGTGATGGGTGGCTGGTGTGGTTCTCGAACCCGACGCCAAGCTGAAACTCGCCAAGTGGAATCCAGCATGCCTCGCCGCTCCAGCGTGCATGAATAATCTTCTGTGAATAGGGCAACAGCGTGATAAAGGCTGCGCATGTTAATGGTGCGTTTGCTTCTTCTAATTGGGCGATAAACACATATGGCCCGGCAGTCATGCGAATCATGGTCATGATTTGTTTCCTACTCCTACAAAATGCCCGCTTCCTGTGGTATGAACCTGCCCATCACGAAATACCGTCGCTCCACGCACAAATGTCCGCACAACCCGCCCACGCAATCGCATGCCAACATATGGGCTATGCTTATGGCGGTAGAACAGATCCTCTGTGCGTAATTCAGCCTCGTAGCCTATATCAACAAGTGCCAGATCTGCATCGGCTCCGATGGCAATCTGGCCTTTTGCGGGCCATAGCCCAAACCGGCGTGCCGTGCCGCCAGCGGTGAGCGCCGCCACCTGTGATAACGAGATTCCACGCCTGGTATAGCCCTCGGTCAGTAACAAACTCAGCGTCGATTGGCAGCCCGATATGCCACCCCAGATCGCAAAGAAATTCTCACCAATCTTCATGTCAGCTGGTGCTGGTGAATGATCCGAGCTGATCATTGGCACGTTTCCATTATGTACATGCTGCCATAGCGCATCGACGTGCTCAGCGGTGCGTAGTGGTGGTGCACACTTGGCCAGCGCCCCGATCCGCTCGACATCCGCGTCGGTTAGGATGAGGTAGTGCGGGCAGGTTTCGCAACTCACATCAATGCC
>JBBQSD010000019.1:0-64015 GCA_038214135.1 Chloroflexales bacterium
AGCACAGCCGAAGCGACAGCGCTACCTACGATCATTCCCACAATGGTTCCAACGGCGACTCAACTAGCAACGGCAACTCTGGAACCATACCCCGAATTGGCGCAGTTCACGATTGAAGCCCTACGCAAACGCCGCTATGGCCAGGGGCAGATTGAAATTGTGCGGGTGCTGGAACAGGCCGCGAGTTTCACTCGCTACCTGATTGCCTACCCAAGCGATGGCCTGCGGATCACGGGGATGCTGAACCGCCCACGTGGCGCAGGGCCATTCCCGGTTGTGATCCTGAACCATGGCTACTATCCACTCGATGTGTATCAGACGGGCAATGGCACACGGGTTGCCGCCGATTATCTTGCGGCGCGTGGCTTTCTAACGCTCTCGCCCGATTTTCGCAGCCATGCTGGTTCTGATGATGCGCCGAATACATTCCGCGCTGGGCATGTGATCGACACGCTCAATCTGATTCCATTGGCGCAGCAATTGGCGGATGCACAGCCAGGCAAGCTGCTGATGTGGGGCCATAGCAATGGTGGTGCAATCACGGCCAAGGTCATCACAATCAGCGATCAGATCGCTGCGGCATTGATCTATTCACCAGCATCATCGAATATTAGCGAAGATTACCAGTTTCGTGCGGAACGCTGGCGGTCACGCCAAGGTCAGCCGCCTGGTCGCCGCAGTGGGGTGATCGATACACTTACGACTGAATTTCCAGTAACACCAGATCAGGCTCCTGATCTGTATACACGGCTTTCGCCGCTGCCCTATGCAGCATATGTGGATGCGCGAGTGCTGATCATCTGGGGCGATCAGGATGCAACGGTGCCGCGCCAATGGCCAGCGGATGTCTATACAGCGCTGAAGAATGCTGGCAAAGACGTTGAGTTTACCATCTACCCAGGGCAGCCACATTCATTTACTACTGCTGGAAATGCTCAATACCTGCCGCAGATGGTTACGTTCTTTCAAGCGGCGCGTTAATACCCTGGCCGCCGTTGCCCACTCACGACTTCGTGTTGAAGTTGTACGAGCGCCTCACGATGATGGATGGCACCAAGCAGATTGGCCGTTGCGCGATCCGCGCTTGCCACAATCAGTGCCGCCTCACCAAGGGCTGCAATCGCTGGCTCACGCTGTTCGCCAATCGGTACCATGTGCAGCGAACCGAGCGTTGGTGGAATGGCCTCGGCGCTCCAGATCGTTGCGTCAATCGCACCGCTGTGCAGCAGATGCAGCCCCTGGCTATATTCGATTTCAACAAATGTGACCCGCCGGCCACGGGTGACGGATCTGACCAGAAACAGATGATCGCCCGATTGTGAATCTACACCAACCCGCATTCCATCGCGCAGCCCATCATCACCGGGTGTCTGTGGATCGCTCCCCCGTGTGATCAATACCTGGCTGGCCATATAGGTCTCCGGCCCTAGCAACGCAACCAATTCGATCTGAAACCCATGGGCAGCGGCTGTTTGGGCGGCAAACCGCGAAACCAGCGCCCAATCGCATTCATGGCTGGAAAGTGCCTGCATGCGCCGTGCCGCGCCGCGCAGAAAGCGCAGGTTCAGATCAAGCTGCTCGCCGATCTGTTCGCGCAGGCCAGTCGCCAGCCCCTCGATCCGGCGGGCATATGGTAGTGGCAAGGCCCCGATCACCGCACGCTGCTGCCCGAGCTTCCAGAGTTGTGGATAATTCAGTTGTACAACGAAGCTGCCTAATCGCCCGCGTGCCTCAATCGTTGCTGCGCCGAGTTCCTGGATCGAATCGAGCGCGGCCTGGATCGTGCCAACAGATGCATTCAGCCGGATCGCCTGATCCTGAATTGGCTCGATCCGTTCGCCAGGGACACGTTCAAGCAGGGTTTGTGCTAATGCCGCAATCGTGACCCCTTGTTTGGAGAGCAGCATGTGGGTTGGGCGTTGCCCAATTGGTGAGGCTGGTTGCATTGTTTGTTCATTATGTTGAATATTTTATGGAACTATAGCATATGAGGAGGTATAGTTGCAAATGTTCGTTCGGGATGCCGCTATGCGCGGCAGGCACCAGGGAACCGTTGCGTCAACGCCCAGGGGGCACCCGCCTGGACTCTCCTGCGACCAGACGCGACAGCACCCAGAGGGTACCCGACCCGTAATGGATGTTGGTGGATCTTTGAGGCCTGTTGATGATGCCTCAGCTGTGACCAATTGGTGATTGTGGCTAGTTCCCTCACCCTTAACCCCTCTCCTACTGGCAGAGGGGAGAGGGGTGAGGGCAGTTCTTGGTTCTCAGGAGGCTTTGCGTGAGCGTAGTGTCCAGCCGAGCGCCAGGAGTACACATGCGAAGAGTGCGATAAGTGTGATCGGGAATTCCGGGCCGGATGTATTTGGCAGGCTGGGGTTCTTGACCACAACATCGGTTGGGTAGCCACCCATCACCTGGAAGCGCGCCTCTGAGCCAGGAAATGCTGTGCCAACTGGCATGTAGAGTGTGAGCGCCTGTGTCGATGTATTTTCGACTGTGAGTGTACCCCGCCCATAGAAATTGTCGGTTGCGCTGAGGATTGCGACTTTATCGCCAATTGGTGCCCAGGAAGCCAGTGTGAGTTTGATCTGGCCAGCTTTGGCTGCTTCCAGTATTGAGGTGCCTGTTGGATCAGTGGGAACCACGGTTGCGTTCTTGATCACATCCTGCGTGATCGTTCCGCCACCTGTTGCGCGGGTAGCACCAGCAATCTGCCAGATCCCGAAGTTTGCTTCGAGTGCCTGCTTGCCATCGGCTGCATAGCCCTTCTGCTGAACATAACTCAGCGCCGCCCGAATTTTGTCTGGTGCGACACTTGTTGGCTCAACAATTGTCTGTGGAAAGAACTTACCAAATTCGGTGCAGAATGCCTCGAATGTGATCGTTGCGACGCCACCTGGCTGGAGGGTAAACGCGCCATTGGCCTTCGTCTGGGCCTGAACTGGGGCAAGTAGCATTGCTGCAACCACCGCCATTACTGCCATCCATCGCTGCATCATGGGAGCTCCTTTGTCTTTCACGGTACTCCTGTACTCGACTAGCAATTTGCTTGCCAAAGCGCGCATGGTCAAGCACGTCATTGTACGTGCCTCAACCTACAATGGCATGAACTGAGTCACTAGAAAAGACGGCTGTATGGCAGAAGAGTCACATTGTTGCGAGAGCCGATTATACCAGATAGAGGAGTTAGCTCAGGTGCGCGTTAATTCTTGATTTTCAACTGCTGCACGCTTCGTCTGGCGGTATGTGAGTGCTGAATGTTCATAGGTTGCTGCACCGGCTAGTATGCCGGCCAATGCCAAAATACCAGGAGCAAGCAGTGGTGCAGCACCCTTCAGCGCAGTAAAAAAGACACTCGTCCATGCAACGCCTGGGCGCATCTCCATCTGAAACGAGACATTGCTGTTGAGATGCTGATATAGGGACGATACTCAAGGAATTCACGCACCATCCGCGCTGGGAAATTGGGAATGGTGCTCATTACTTGTTCTTCGGTCAGTGTATTCAGGTTGAGTTTAGTTGTGGCAATCGCTGTCGGTGCTGCCGATGCTACCGTTGGCTGTGTAGTGCTGGTAGCTGTCGTCGGTTCGGTGGTGGCTGCTGCTGTTGGCTGTGCCACACTGGCATCTGTTGTTGGTTCGGTAGTTGCTGTCGGCACGGGTGCAACGGTTGCTGCTGGCAGGCTTGTTGGTGCGGCTGCCATGGTTGGTGCTGGTGCGCTCGTTGCTGTTGGCGCGGTTGTGTTGCCACAGGCGATCAGGCTGAAGGCCAGCAGTGTTGCGCCGACGATCAGCCGAAATGTGCTTGTTGGGTGTGCAGATCATTCGTGATACAAAGGATTTGACATCCTACGCGATTCGTGCTAAATTTTCAATTATTCGAATATATAATATGTGAGTGCTTGTATGGTTGCCTACACAACGACGTTACCAATCTTTGATCGGGCCGATGTTGTGGTGTTGGGGGCCGGTTCGGCTGGATGTACTGCTGCGATTGCTGCGGCTCGCACTGGCGCGGATACGCTGCTGGTCGAGCGATACGGCTTTCTTGGCGGCACCTCAACAATGGTGCTGGATACCTTCTATGGTTTCTATATTCCTGGAAATGATGCACAACGGGTGGTTGGTGGTTTGCCCTGGGAGATCGTTGAGCGCTTGCGGGCGCGTGGCATGATCATTGAGCGTCCAAGTAGCTATGGCGCTGGGCAGGCTGTCACCTATGATCCACCAACGCTGCAGGTCGTCTGGGAGCAGACGGCACTCGAAGCAGGAGTACGCCTGCGCCTGCACACATTCTGCGTCGATGTGCTCAAATCAGATGATGGCCAGATTCGCGGATTGGTGGTGGCTGGCAAAAGTGGCCTGGGTGTGATTGAGGGTCGTGTCTTCATCGATAGCTCTGGCGATGCCGATCTGTGTTTTCGAGCTGGTGCTCCATTCCAGCCTGCTGGTGAGGATGGCCCGGCGCAATCGCTCACCACAACATTCAGAATTGCGAATGTTGATCAGGATCGGGCAGAAAAAGTCAAGCGTGCCGATCTCACGGCTATGATGCGTGAAGCCAACCAGGATGGTAGCTTCCATTTGCCACGCGAGGAAGGCAGTGTTCATCGAACGCCACTATCTGGCGTTGTAGCCACCAACATGACCAGGGTGGCCTATGTTGATGGCACTGATCCAGCGGTTCTGACAAATGCTGAGGTGGATGGGCGCAGCCAGGCGATTGAGTATGCGCGCTTCCTGCGTGAGCGTGTGCCTGGCTACGAACATTCCTTCCTGATCAATTTCAGCACCCAGATTGGCATTCGCGAAACCAGGCGCGTGTATGGCGAATACCGGCTCACCCGTGAGGATGTGCTCAGCGCCCAATCGTTTGATGATGCGATTGCGCGTTGTGGTGCCCCAATTGAGGATCACCACCCTGGGAGTGATACGCGCTGGGAGTATGTGCCAAGCGGGCGTACCTACGATATCCCATTGCGCTGTTTGTTGCCACGCGAACTGACGAATGTATTGATCGCTGGCCGGTGCCTCTCGGCCACCCACGATGCCCACGCATCGGTGCGCAGCATGGGCCAGTGTATGGCCATGGGCCAGGCGGTCGGAACAGTTGCAGGGCTGGCCGTGAATGGTGCAGTTGCACCTCGGGATTTGCCAGTTGATCAGATCCAGGCGCGCTTACGGGCCGATGGGGCATTAATATAGCCGAGTATTCAGGAGTCAGAATTGCCCTCACCCTGGCCGCTCTCCCACGCCGGCGAGCGGGGAACGAGCCACAAACACAGATTGAATGCAGCCGTGGCATGACCAACAAGCGTTGAATGGCTACGGGCATTCTTTAGTTAAGATCCAAGAACTTTAAACTTGCTATATTCGTGAATTGATCGCAGCCGAGGCATGATCAACGAGTGTGAGCGTGCCACTTAGCTCCATTTGGGGTTCGGGGCAAGGCACCGCCCTGGCAGCGGGTGCGTAACCCCGCAACGAGTAAGGAACAAATCATGCAATGGGCATTTGTCACAGCGAACTATGTTGGCCAAGCGCTGGGCTACCAGAGTTACCATAACGTCAGCGAATGGATGGTCAACCATCATGCGACGGTCGAGCAGTTTCATGGGCCGCAGTATGCCGAACGGTTTGAGGAACTCGTCAGCGGGATCAAGGCGGGTGGCTTTGATGCAATTGAATTATGGGTTGGGCATCTGGAGCCGCTGACAGCAACACCAGAAATGCTTGCCGATGCGGTTGGCATTCTGAAGAAATATGACATGCCGGTGATTTCGTACACGGCAGGGTTTGGCCAGCCGGGTGTTTCACGCGCCGATGCGATCCGCATCTTCGAGACGGCCAAAGCTTTGGGGGCCAAGGTTCTGGCGCAGGGATTTCATCCAGCTAATGGGCCGTTGGTGAGCGAGCTTGCTGCACAGTATGGCATTCGCATGGGCCTCGAAAATCACCCGCACAAGAATGCCCAGGAAGTGATTGATATCGTGGCACCATTTGCGCCCTGGGTTGGGGCTGCAATCGATACTGGTTGGTTTGGAACGCAGGGCGGTGATGCGGCTCAGGCGGTTCGCGAACTGCGCGATCATATTGTTCATATCCATCTGAAAGATATTGTCGCAGCAGGTGGGCATACCACCTGTGTGCTCGGTGAGGGCGTGGTTGATATTCGCGGTGTGCTGCGCGAACTAAAACAGATTGGCTATGCTGGCCCGATCTCGATTGAACACGAACCATATAACTACGATCCAATGCCAGAATGTATCGAGAGCCTGAAACGCGCCAAGGCATGGTGGGCAGAGGCGTGAATTCAGGAGTCAGGAGTCAGGAGTCAGGATACGAAGACCCAAAACCAAAAGAACAATGACCGAGTGACAAATGACTAAACTGATTGCAAGGTGAAATCCGCAGGAGGGCGTAGCAGCAGCCCCATGCACGAGACGCGCTTGCACTTGCGTGGCTGCTGCTACGCCCGTACCCTGGCCATGAAGATCCTAGTTGCGATCAGTTTAGGTGACAGGTGGCCAATCAACTCTATGCCATAAACAATGATCGCTCGCAGCCAAGACATGACATCCAGAGGGGTGAGTAGTGACGAAGCCATCAGGAGTGAGCCGTCAGCCATTACGCTCAGACCTTGCATATGAATCGTATTCTGACTCCTGACTTCCGACTCCTGAATACTATGCTGAAAGCTGAGAGCTGAGAGCTGAAAGCTAGAGAACCAATGGCAATTATTCGTACGGTTTGTGGTGATATTCGCCCAGCTGAGCTTGGGCCTACCTATCTGCACGAACATTTGCTCACTGCACCGCCGGTAATCGTCACTGATCCGGATTTCACAATGGAGAGTGAGGCGATTGCGATCGGTGAGTTGCAACGCTTTCGCGATGCCGGTGGGCGGGCGATTGTGGAAATGACCACCCATGATTATGGGCGGCAGCCAGATGGCCTGCGGCGCGTTGCTCAACAGGCCGATGTGCATGTGATTGCGGTGACGGGCTGGCAGAAACACAAGATCAGCCAGAACTGGGTTGCAGAGCGCAGTATCAATAAACTGGCCGATGGCATGATTGCTGAGATCGAACAGGGCATTGAAGGGATTGATGGCAGCACGGTGCGCGCAGGGCTGATCAAGGCGTCTTCGAGCCTAGATCGGATCACAGCAGCAGAAGAGAAGGTCTTTCGCGCCGCCGCCCGTGCCCATCGCGAAACGGGTGCGTTGATCTCGACCCATACCGAGGCGGGAACCATGGCGCTTGAGCAAGTGGCATTGTTGCGTTCGGAAGGCGTTGATCCAGCGCGCATGCTGATCGGCCACCTTGATCGCAAGATGGACGATGCCTATCATTTGGCGGTGCTCCAAACCGGCGCGGCAATTGGGTATGACCAGATCGGCAAAGAGAAATATTATCCAGATGCGCTGCGGATCGAGTTTCTGTTGCGCTTCACGCAAGCTGGGTTTACGAACCAGATTGCGTTGAGCGGCGATATGGCCCGCCGTTCTTCCTGGCCCGGCTATGGCAATTGGGGCGGCCCAGGGCTCACCCATATCCTGTGGCGCTTCATTCCGTGGTTGTATGAACGGGGCATGGCAGCCGAAACAATCGACCAGCTTCTGGTCAAGAATCCAGCTCGGCTGCTTACACTTACTCGATGAGCATTTCGAAAGCGAAGCGCAGAATAGCCAAGCTATTTGAACGAACACAATGCTTGCTAATGCTCCAGATATTCTGAATTCTGACTCCTGACTTCTGAATACTGCGGAGCAAAGTTGCCTGTACTGCATTGCTATGGTACCCTATAGTACCCATCCGACAATAAGTACATATAAGGCACGACAATGACAGTCTGCATCGGCATTGACCTTGGTGGAACGAAGATTGCTGCGGCGGCGGTTGACCTGACTACCGGTGTGGTTCTTGGCCGGCGAGTTGTGCCAACAGAAGCGCACGAAGGCCCAGCGGCAGTGATGGTACGTATGGCGGCGGTTGTGGAGCAGGTGATCAGCGCGACTGGCCTGGAACGCAATCAGGTTCAGGGTCTTGGTATTGGGGTTCCTGGGGTGATCGACCCAAATCGTGGGCACACATTGCTGCTGCCTAATCTGGCAACTGGTTGGCGGGATGTTCCAGCTGGCCCAGAAATGCAGAAGCTCACCAATCTGCCAACGCGGCTGATCAATGATGCGCGGGCGTTTACCCTGGCGGAAGCCAACCTGGGAGCTGGCAAAGGGGCACGCAATGTTGTTGGGATTACGCTTGGCACCGGCATTGGTGGTGGTATTGCCCTTGATGGTCATATCTACCTTGGGATCGATATGAGTGCTGGCGAGATCGGCCATATGACCATCGACCCATATGGCCCGCCATGCGGATGCGGCAATCGTGGTTGCCTGGAAGCATTTGCCAGTGGGCCAGCGATTGCGGCCAATGGTGCCTATGCGGTGATGCGTGGCTACACAACCATTATTGGCGATCTGGTTGAGCGCGATGTGAACAAAATTACGCCAGATACGATCATGCGAGCAGCACAACAGGGCGATGCGGTTGCGATTGAGATCCTGGAGCGTAGCGGAACCTACCTGGGGGTTGGGGTTTCTAACCTCATTACGGTACTTAGCCCTGACACAATCGTGATTGGCGGGGGCGTGGTGCATCTTGGCGATTGGATTCTCGGCCCGGTTCGGCGCGAAATCGCACGGCGCTGCTTCGTCACACCGCTCGAACGAGTGCGGGTTGTCCCAGCCGTTCTGGGCGGCGATGCCGGGATTATCGGCGCGGCAGTCTGGGCTTCGCAACAGTAACGATCTGATTGGGTGACATGGTGAAGGGGTGACACGGTGAAGGTGTTATTGCGGAGCAGTACAACCTCGATCAAGCATCTGTCACGTCGTCACCTTATCACGTTTGGAGTAGATTATGTCCGAGCAACTCGAAGACGATTATGGCCTGAGTAAGGTTGAGCAGACCATCGCCATTGCAGCTCCGCAGCTTGATTACAAGCCGCCGATCCCCAACAGCAGGCCGGGAATTGGGCTGATTGGCTGTGGTGGTATTGCCGCCCAGCACCTCACGGCCTACCGCCATGCTGGGTTTCGGGTGGTTGCGCTATGCGATAAAACCGAGGCGAAGGCTGAGGATCGCAGGCAGCGTTTTGCTCCCGATGCGGCAATCTATACCGAGTATCGTGAACTGCTCAAGCGCGATGATGTTGAGATTGTCGATATTACAACCTACCCAATTCCGCGGGTTGCCATTATTGAGGATGCGCTACGGGCCGGTAAGCATGTGTTGAGCCAGAAGCCGTTCGTGGTTGATCTTGATGTTGGTGAGCGTCTTGTCGAACTCGCCGATCAGCATGGCCTGAAGCTAGCGGTCAATCAGAATGGGCGCTGGGCACCACATTTCGCCTACATGCGCCAGGCAGTTGCAGCAGGGCTAGTCGGTGATCTCGGCAGTGTTCATATATCGATCAACTGGGATCATTCCTGGATCGCCGATACATCGTTTAATGATGTTCATGATCTGTTGCTCTACGATTTTACTATTCATTGGTTCGATATGGTGACCTGCCTGTTTGGTGATCGCCAACCAACTGGTGTGTATGCCGCAATTCAACAGGCAACCAGCCAGCGCGCCAAACCGCCAATGCTTGGTGGCGCAGTCATCACCTATGCTGGCGGCCAGGCGGTGCTATCGCTGAATGCAACCGTTGTGCATGGCCAGCAGGATCAGACATTTGTGGCCGGTAGCCAGGGTTCGTTGCTCAGTATTGGGCCGAGCCTTTCCGAGCAAACCGTCACGCTGTTTACTGCTGCCGGCCACGCAACGCCAGCGTTGGAAGGAACCTGGTTTCGTGAGGGCTTCCAGGGCACCATGGCCGAATTGATCTGTGCGATTGAACAGAACCGTGAGCCGCTCAATAGCGCTCGCGCTAATCTACGCAGCCTGGCGCTGACGCTTGCGGCTGTAGCGAGTACCCGCGATGGGATCGTGCGCGTGCCCGGAACAGTTCGACGTTTGCCGGAATACCATTCTGACTCCTGACTCCTGAATACTTCTCTAACTCATGAACAAGGAGGTTCATATGGCTCCCTATCGTATTGCGGGCATTAACTTTGATCATATGCATATGGGCGATCTGTTGCGGATGGCCCACGAGCACCCCAATGCCGAGATTGTTGGCATCTGCGATGATGATCCAGCCCGTATGCAGTCGGTGATCACGAATTTCTCCATTCCGGCGGAACGAGTGTTCACCGATATTGATCGCTGTATGCAGGAGAGCAAACCCGATATTGTTGTTCTCTGCCCAGCAACCGCCCGCCATGGCGAATATGTCGAGAAGGTCGCGCCATACGAAACCCATATTCTTGTCGAAAAGCCATTTGCTGCATCGCTAGCCGAGGCAGATCGAATGATTGCGGCAGTTGCCAAAACGGGCAAGACGCTGGTGATCAACTGGCCGCTGGCCTGGTATCCGCCACATATTACCAGCAAACGGCTGATCAGCGAAGGTGTGATCGGCGATGTTCGCGAGGTTCATTACTATGATGGCAATCGTGGCCCGCTATGGCATGGCGCGGATAAAATCGAGATCGAGCCAACTGTCGAACGCAAGGCTGCTAGCTGGTTCTATAAACAGGATCAGGGCGGTGGCTCGTTGCTCGATTATCTTGGCTATGGCACAACGCTCGGTACCTGGTATCACGATGGGAAGGCACCAATTGAGGTCACTGGGACGATAGATCGCCCAGAAGGCCTCGAAGTCGATCAACATAGTGTGACAGTCGCCCGTTATGCTGTTGGGCTCTCGAAGTTCGAGACGCGCTGGGGCACATTCAGTGATCCATGGACGCACCAGCCACAGCCGAAATGTGGTTTTGTGATTGTCGGTACACATGGGACGATCAGTTCCTATGATTTTGAGCAGACGATTCGGGTGCAGAGCCGCAAACATCCACAAGGGCTGGAATGGCCGGTCGATCCGCTGGAAGCTCCACGCCAGAATCCGATCCAGTATCTGATTCATTGCCTGACCACCGGTGAACCAGTGACTGGGCCGCTCTCACCAGCGATCTGCCGCATTGGCCAGCAGATCGTCGATACCGCCATGCAGAGCGCAATCGAAAAGCGCACCCTGCCATTGATTGGGTAGTAAACAATAAAGGATCATTGTGAGCACAACTACGATTCCCGGCCTGCCCGCTTTCCAGCCCCGTTTCCCCGCAGATTATCGCCCTGGTATTGCGGTGATTGGCTGCGGTGGAATTGTGAAGGGTGCCCATCTACCAGCCTACCAGAAATATCACCAGCGGGTTGTTGGTGTCTATGATCTACGGCCCGAGGCGACTGCTGGTGTGCAGCAGCAATTCGGTGTGGAACGAATCTACGAGAACCTTGATGATCTGCTGGCCGACCCCGAAGTGCAGGTTGTTGATATTGCGACCCATCCGGATCAACGTGTTGTGCTGATGCGCCGTGCGATTGAAGCTGGTAAGCATGTGCTGGCGCAAAAACCACTTGCGCTCGATGTTGGCGAAGCAAGAGCGGTTGTCGAACTCGCCGAACAGCGCGGACTCAAAGTCGCCGTGAACCAGAATGGGCGCTGGGCACCGGCATGGCGAATTGCAACCCTGCTTGTGCAGCAGGGTGCGATTGGCAATGTCACTGCGGTTACGCATCTATACGACATGAAATTTGGCTGGATTCCCGGCACCGTCTTCGATGAGATCAAGCACTTCGCCATCTATGATTATTCGATTCATTGGATCGATATCACCCGCTGCTGGATGGAAAACAATCCAATCATTGGTGTGCGGGCACGCGATTATCGCGCTCCCAATCAGCCAGCACACGGTAAAACACCCTGGGGCATGTGGGTTGAATTTGCCTATGCCGATGGTTCCAACGCTATGATTCGAGGGGTTGGCTGTGCCGAAACGCGCCGCAATGGCCACCCATTCTGGATTCATGGAACAGATGGCGTTATTCGCGGCAATGTGCTTGGTGCCGATGATTTTGTTGAACTAGAACGCGATGGCGTGAGTAGCAGCTATAAACTTGAAGGCCAGTGGTTCCCGGATGGTTTCGGTGGCACGATGGGCGAGTTGCTGTGTGCGATTGCGGAACATCGCCAGCCGTATAATGCAGCTCGACATAATCTATTGTCGCTTCAGATGACCCTGGCTGCCTGTGAGTCGGCTGATCAAGACGGCGCATTTGTTCGCATAGAAGGATAATCTACTGTGCGATATGGAGCAATGGATCATCTTCTGCCTGCGTTCGATGAGATCGGGCAGTTCGCATTGGCCCGTGAACTTGGTTTCAGCGGAGTTGAAGTCGGATTAACACGTGCGTTCCTACGCGAGCCAGGCGCACCGCGGCTTGGAAGACTGAAAGCGGCCCAGAGTCAGATCGGCATTTCGATTCAATCGCTGGGACTCGGTGAGCATAACAATAGCGGCCTGGGTAGCGCCGATCCACAGGTTGCTGCTGCGGCATATGAGGATGTACTGCAAGCAATCGCGTGGGCCGCAGAACTAGGCGCATCGGTGATTCTTGTGCCATTCTTCTTTGGCGGGGATATTATCGAACCAGATCCCTTTGAGCGCGCCGCCGCCGCATTTCGTGAGCTGTGCCCAATAGCGCAGCAGCATAACATAACGCTCTGCTATGAGGGTACGCTACCGGCGGCGCGCATTCACGCACTTGCCAATATCATTGGATCGTCAGCCTTTGCGTGCTACTTCGATCTGGCCAATGTTGTCTGGCTTGGGATGGATACGCCGACAGAGATTCGCGGGCTTGGTGGGCTCATTCGCCAGGTTCACATGAAGGAAACGCTGGTCGACCCTGGCGATGTGCGTCCTGGTGCAGGGCGGGTCAACTATCCCGGCTCAGTCGAGGCCCTGCGCGAGATCGGCTACCAGGGCTGGATCGTGCTGGAGACACCAGGCGGCACAATTGCTGAGGTTGCTGAAGACTTTGCCTTCACCAGGCGGCTGTTCGATAGGGAATTCACACAATAGGATTGCCCAATTACAAGGAAATATGGCCATGAGCATCGATCTGAACCCAGCACTAAGCTATCTCGATGGTGCTGCCGCAATTGTCGAGAAGATTCGTCTAACGCAACTAGCGGCCATCGGGCGGGCTGCGGAAATCTGTGCTAGCTCAATCGCTGCGGGCGGGTTGGTTCATCTGTTCGGCACCGGCCACTCGCGTATTCCTGTCGAGGAGATCTTTCCACGTCATGGCAGCTTCCCCGGCTTCCATCCAATCGTTGAACTCTCGCTAACCAACCATACCCAGGTGGTTGGCGCAAATGGCCAGCGCCAGGCCATGTATCTAGAACGGCTGGAGGGCTTTGGCGAGGTTATTCTGCGGAATTTTGTGTTTGGCCCACACGATAGCATGATCGTCTTCTCAAACGGCGGTGTCAACGGAGTTGTGGTTGATGTGGCTCTGGGTGCCAAGGCGCGTGGCATGCCAGTGATTGCGGTCGTCTCACTCGATCACTGTCTGGCATCTGGTGTGAAGCACAGCAGTGGCCAGCGCCTGCCCGATATCGCGGAGGTGACGATCGACAACTGCTCACCAGCTGGGGATGCGCTGGTATCGGTTGAAGGGCTGGAATATCCCGTCGGGCCAGGGTCATCGATTGGGTATGTTGCGGTGGTGAATGCGCTTAAGTGCCTGGTTGCGAATGAATTGACGAAACGTGGGCAGCCACCACTGGTGCTGACAAGCAGCGTCCTGATCGGTTCACAGGCATCGGCTGCGCTGTTCGACAAAACATATGATGATTATCGCGCCCGTGTTGTGCAGGTCTATGGCCCGCCTCACATTCCACCAATGCACGCGCCATATCCAAACGATGGAACTGAGGGGTAAACATAGCCGATAAACCGATAGCCGATAGCCGGAAACACGAAGCGATGGCTATATTCATGAAATAATGTGTGTAACGCATCAGCGAAAGCAACCAGTCATCAGAGCTCCCGACCAATCTGCGTCATCTGCGCAATCTGCGGGCGAATTCGAGCGTTGAAGCGTCCAAGCGGGCCATCTGCGTCATCCGCGCAATCTGCGGATATGTCGACCATCAGTCGTGCGGAGTATCTCAGAAGCTCATGACAGCTTGCAAGAGGGGCTTTCAATGCAGCGATTTAAGGGTAAGGTTGCACTTGTCACGGGTGCTGCAAGTGGCATCGGGCGTGCTGCCGCATTGCGATTGGCTTCAGAAGGCGCTTCCATTGCCGCACTCGATATCAGCGCCGATGGCCTCGCAGAAGTGGCGGCCCAGCTTGGCGATCAGGGTGCGACCTTCGTGTGCGATCTGACCAATGCCGGACAGGTCAATGATGCAGTGATGGGTGCGGTGGCAGCCTGGCAGCAGCTCGATGTGGTGTTCAACGCGGCAGGGGCGAGTGGGCGGCGCTGGGGCGATGGGCCAATTGATTCGTGTACAGAAGCGGGCTGGAATCGCACCCTTGATGTGAACCTTACCAGTATTTTTTTGGTGTGCAAATACGCTCTGCCACACCTTCTTGCTACTGGTGGCGGATCGATTGTTAATCTCGCATCTGTGCTGGGTATGGTTGGCGGCGATGAGGATTTCGCAACGCATGCCTATGCAGCCGCCAAAGCCGGAATTATCGGGATGTCACGGGCCATGGCGATCTATTATGCGCCACGCGGCCTGCGCGTCAATGTTGTTGCGCCAGGGCTAATTGCGACACCAATGAGCCTACGTGCCCAATCTGATGCCCATATCCTAGAACGATTGACCCATCTTCAGCCGCTGACCGGCGCGATGGGCCTGCCCGAGGATGTTGCCGCTGCTGTTGCTTACCTGGCCTCCGACGATGCCCGTTTCGTGACAGGTACGGTGCTGCCTGTCGATGGTGGCTGGACGGCACAATAAACTCGGACACGGTGACATAGTGGGTGCGGAGTAGTTGTCAGTGGGCGTGTATAGATGGATGTTGAGCAATCATTCGGGAAGCATGGCATGGCTCTTTCATCCGCAGGCTGAAGCCTGCGGCAACGAGCAAACGAACCCATAGCCCGCGGTGGAGGAGGGTGGCACGACCCGATGAACATGGAAAAGATTATTTATACATACCCGCACCCACATTTTGTTTCTAATGTTTAGTCTTTATCAAAGCAGATCTTCTGCCCTGAATGCTGTTCTAGCACTGGAGTACCTCTATGTCGCTACCGGAACTGCCACTCATCCCAACCAGCGTGATCGGTTCCTATGCCTGGCCGGCATGGCTTCATACCGCCCTGGAAGCCAGCCAGCGTGGAGTGTATGGCGCTGATGATATGCACGAAGCGCAGGACGATGCTGTCGATATTGCACTGCGCGATCAGGAAGATGCTGGCCTCGATATCGTCAGCGATGGTGAGATGCGCCGAGCAGGCTTTTTCACTGCTGCCTTCTATGGCCACCTGACGGGCTTGCTTGAGTTGCCGCCCCGCCGCATGGTTGGCGTGATCGGCCACGACCAGCGCGAGAGCTATGAGGCAATTGCGCCTGTTGAGGCACCAAATGGGCTGGGGTTGCTGGCCGAATATGAGTATGTGCGCCAACGAACCAACAAACCAATTATGATGCCGTGTGCTGGGCCGTTTACCCTAGCAGGACGCATCAAACCAGGTGCAATCTATCGGGATCGACTGGAAGTCGCTCAGGCACTGACCCCAATTGTCAATCGCGAGCTACACGCACTTGCCGCTGCTGGTGCGAAAATCATCCAGATCGATGAGCCATCGATTGCGGTGCGCAGTGGTTCTCCACAGACATTCATTGATCTATTTAATGCAACCGTTGCTGGGCTGGCCGAGACAGGCGTCACAATTGGGCTACATCTCTGTTTTGGCAATTTTGTTGGGCGGCCAGTCGCCTGGCGTAGCTATCGGCCACTGTTCCCCTACATTCTCAGCGTCGATACCCACTATTTTGCACTCGAATTCGCCAATCGTGAATTGGCCGAGATCGATCTGTGGTCGGAATTCCCAAACAAGAAGATCCTGGCAGCGGGTCTGATGGATGTCAAAAATTATCATGTCGAGACGCCAGAACAGATTGCGACACGGGTGCGCGAGGTGCTGCGCCACGTCCCTGCCGACCAATTGTGGGTTGTGCCTGATTGTGGCCTCAGCCAGACGGCTCGTTGGGCTGCACGGGCAAAACTCAAGGCAATGGTTGCGGGCACCGCTATCGTTCGGCGTGAGCTGATGTGACCACGCTTTGCCCCTCATCCCCCTCGCCCCTTCTCCCACTACGGAGAGAAGGGGAATGCCGCACTGCAACACCATGCATAGCCCCGCTCCCCGCGTGGGAGCGGGGTTGGGGTGAGGGGCCACTCCGTCACCTGGTCACTCGGTATGGGTTACGCCACATGCTCCTTGCTACTCTCGATCAGCGCCTGAGACAAATGGGCAGGCACATCATCATAATGGTCGAAGCGCATTGAGAAGCGCCCCCGTCCCTGGGTCAGTGAGCGTAGGTCGGTTGCATAGCGCTGCACCTCAGCCAGTGGTGCCATTGCGTTGATTGTTGTCCGCCCACCCCCATCCGGAAGCATGCCCATGACGCGCCCACGGCGGGTATTCATATCGCTCATAATGTCCCCGGCGAAGTGATCCGGCACAACAATCTCCATCAGGTAGATCGGCTCCATAAGTACTGGATGAGCCTTAGACACAGCGATCTTGAAGGCCTCATGGCCAGCGATCTTGAAGGCGATTTCCTTGCTATCGACCGGATGCATCTTGCCATCGAACAGCTCGACGCGCACATCAACAACCTGGTTGCCAGAGATGACTCCTTCGGCCATTGCGTCGCGCACGCCCTTCTCGACAGCCGGAACATATGAGCGGTCGATTGCGCCACCAACAATCTTATTCACAAATTCGAGTGGATCCTCGCGCGTCGGGTCGGGATCGAGTGGCGCAACCCGCAGTGTCACATCACCAAACTGTCCCGAACCGCCGGTCTGCTTCTTATGGCGGTACTGTGCCTCCGCCTGGCCACGGATCGTCTCACGGTAGGCAATGCGCGGCAACTCAATCTCAACCTCAACGCCATATTTGCGCTTGATCCGTTCAGCAACAATCTGCAGGTGCGTCTCACCCAACCCGGATAGTTGCGTCTCGCCGGTTGTCAGATCACGCGAGATCACCAGGGTCGGGTCTTCTTCAACAACATGATGGAGCGAACTGCCCAGCTTATCCAGGTCGGCGCGGGTCTTTGGCTTCACCGTGCCAGTGAAGGCGGTCGCAAAGAACTGGATCGGCGTCAGTTGCAGTGGTCGCTCGTGTGCCGTGAGTGTATCGTTCGTCAGAACATCGGCCAGTTTGGTGACAACACCAATATCACCCGGCCCGAGCTGTGCCACCGCAGTCTGTTCTTTGCCGCGAATCTGATACACCTGGCCAATCCGCTCGTCCTTACGAGTACGCGGGTTATAGACCATCGAGTTGGCGTTGAGTACGCCACTGAACACATGTACGAAGCTCAACTTGCCATATGGATCGACAATAGTCTTAAACACCAGCGCCGCAAGTGGGCTTGTTGCAGTTGTCTTGAGCGTGACCGTCTTGCCATTGAGCAGGTCGGTTGCCTCAAGATCACTACGCGCCGCCGAGGGGATACTATCGAGGATACCGCTTAGAAGTTGGGCCATGCCAGCGATTTGTAGAGCGGAGCCGCAGAACACTGGAACAATCGTCCCATTGGAGATTCCGGCTCGTAGGCCGCGCTGGATTTCCTCTTGGGTGAGCGCATCGGCCCCGCCCTCAAGATACTTCTCAATCAGGTCATCATTGGTTGCGGCGATCTTATCGATCAGCTTCTCGCGCCATTCAAGCTCAAGATCAACCATTTCTGGCGGAATATCGGCTTCGACGAAACCACCATCATGCTTTTCCGAAATCATCCAGGCGCGTTGACGCCGCAGCGAGACAAGCCCTCTGAATTCGCGCTCTTCGCCAATTGGCAGTTGCAGAGGTATCACCGATGCATCAAGCATCTGCTGGGCCTGTTCCACACAACGATAGAAATTGGCATGCTCACGATCCAGCTTATTGATGAAGATGATCCGTGGTACCCCGGCGAGTCGGGCTGCTTCCCAGGCTAATTCCGTGCCGACTTCCACACCGCCAGCGGCATCCATAACGATCACAATCCCATCGACCACGCGCATGGTCGCAGCGATTTCGCCAGCAAAATCGGCATATCCAGGGACATCGATTAGGTTGATTTTGTTATCGTGCCATTCGAGGGGAGCAACCGAGAGGTTGATTGATGTGCGGCGCCGCTGCTCGTCCGGGTCGTAATCACTGACGGTTGTTCCGTCCTCGATGCGGCCCGCGCGGGGAATGGCCTTGGCGGTGAGCAATAGCGCCTCGGTCAGCGTGGTCTTCCCGCTGCCGCCATGGCCGACGAGTCCAACGGTGTGGATGAGTTCGGGTCCGTAGCTACGCATATGCGCTGCCTTTCTGATGATCTACAGTGACCACAGTCGATCTCCCGAAATTAGATTAAGCAAACAACGGCGTCGTGCGCCGCAGGTTTGGGGACGAATGGCTCCTTTCTGTGTATCGGCCAGAAGTGGCCCAGACAATGTGTTAAGTGGAGATCAACAGGATGTTAGATGAGTATTATAGCCCGTTTTCAAGGGGGGTCAATATGATTGCGTGAATAGCTCGTAACCTATAGAGAGAACAAAGGAACTCTGGTCTAGAGCAGCGGGCGCTTCAAATCACGCCTGGCCCAACCTGGCTTGCCACCACGCCGCAGGCTAATGAAGATTGACGAAATAATCGGGTATTGGTATCTTTACCCACCGCGGGCTGAAGCCACGCGGCGAGGGGGTATCCCTCACCTTTACGCCCTGCGTGCTCAAGCCTCGTGGCGAGGGTGCATCGTCCCCTTGCCGCAGGCTTCAGCCTGCGGGTCAGGTTATACCCGATGAAAGAGTAAAATCCCATCAGCCTGCGGATGGAAAGGCCTGCATTCGCCAACAGTATCCTGAAAGCTGATGGCTGAAAGCTGAAAGCTGATAGCTTACAAGGGAGCACTTCTGCGACGAATCTGTCATCCATGGCGGCGTATTGTATCCTACAATAGATTCACGAACAAAAAGGAGATCAGTATGCCACGTCGCACATATTTATTGACATTCATGATAGTAGTTCTTGTAGCCCTCGTTGTGCCAGCTAGTTCCGCCCTTGCAACGGTGCCAAATGGATTTGCCCAATCAAGTGTTCTGGGGCAGTTGGTTGAGCCAGTTGCAATGGCCTTCTCGCCAGATGAAACCCTGCTGTTCATTACCGAGAAAGCTGGTAAACTGCGGATTGCCGATGTCTCGCCTGGCGCAGTGCTAACCCTGCGTGCAACCGCAGCGATTGACTTGACCACAAAAACATGTGGTAATAGTGAGCGTGGGATGCTTGGCGTGGCAGTTGATCCGAATTTCACTACCACCCGCTATGTGTATTTGTACTATACGTTTAAACGTGCCAATAGCTGCGAGACAAATGGCAGCAGCGTTGCTGGCCCGAATAGCCCGGTCAACCGCGTCAGCCGCTTCACCGTTGGCCTTGATGGTATCATCGATCCAGCCTCCGAAGGCATTCTGATCGATAATATCTATTCTCCAAATGGTAATCATAATGGTGGCGATGTGCAATTTGGCAAGGATGGCTACCTGTATATTTCGGTTGGCGATGGTGGCTGCGATTATGCTGGTGGCGGGTGTGCCGAAACGAACAATGCCGCTCGTGAGACGTTTATTCTGAATGGTAAGATACTGCGCATTATCCCCGATCCGCGCCTACCACCAGCGCAACGCATTCCGAGCGATAACCCCTATATAGCGTCGGGCAGTATCTGTGCATTGGCTGGCCATGTTGCCAGCGGCGATTGCCAGGAAACGTTTGCCCGTGGGCTGCGTAACCCATTCCGAATCGCCTTCGATCCGAACGTGCCGAGCACCAGATTCTATATCAATGATGTTGGGCAGAACCAATGGGAGGAAATTGATCTCGGAGAGAAGGGCGTGGATTATCGCTGGAATGTGTGTGAAGGCTTTCATATCACTGGTAGTATAACGAATATTTGTCCGACACCAGTTGGTGATCAGCGCAACCCGATTCACGAATATAGCCATTCGGTCGGCTTCTCCATCACTGGCGGTGCCGCAATTCCAAATGGCGTCTGGCCAAGTGGCTATGATGGCAAATACCTGTTTGCCGATTATGTGGTCGACAAGATCTTCATGCTGGATCTCGCCTCACCAGCCACCCGCACAACCTTCGCCGATACTGTGAATGCGATCAGCCATCTGCAATTCGGCCCTGGCCCTAGCGGCCTGCGATCACTCTACTATGTCACCAATAGCAATCCCGGCGAAATCGGGCGCATCACGCCGATGGCTGGAGGCAATGTGCCGCCGAACGCAGTGCTGGCCGCTACCCCGCAGTTTGGCTCGAAAACCGTCACATTTGATGGTACAGGCAGCAATGATCCAGATGGGAGTATCCAGGATTATCTGTGGAATTTCGGGGATGGTAACACAAGAACAACCCAAACTTCGACGACGGTATATATCTATCCTGTTGATGGCAGCTATAGCGCATCGCTACAGGTGCGCGATACCAACGGCGCACTGTCGAATAGCGCAACAATCCAGATCCAGACCAATAATGCGCCACCGGTGCCGACAATCACGCTTCCGGCGGCTAACGCAACCTTTGGTGTTGGCGATGTCATTACGCTTCAGGGTTCCGCAACCGATCTCAAGGATGGTGCGATTCCAGCATCTAGTTTAAGCTGGCAGGTGCTTCTGCATCACCGTGCTGGCCAGCCGGGTGCCCATACGCATCCATTCTTCGGGCCGCAAACCGGCAACAATCTTACATTTAGCGCTCCAACACCCGAGGATCTCGATGCTGCATCGAATAGCTACCTGGAAGTTCGCCTGACCGCGACCGATAGTGAGGGTGCCTCCGCAACCGTCAGCCGCGATCTGTTGCCAGCCAAGGTTTCGGTAGTGCTCCGCAGTGTGCCAGCTGGCCTGAAGATTAGCGCCAATGGCACGCAGTTCAACGATGGCGAGAGCGTTATTTCGTGGCGTGGGTATCAACTCAATCTGGCCGGCTTACCACAGCGTGCGCCGAATGGGAGCTGGCTTGCCCTCAGTACATGGGAAGATAATTCAACCAGCACCACCCGCACGATCACAACGCCAGCAACGCCCCAGACCTATACGGCAACATTTAATCGCACGGCATCGCTCGCATTCATGCCGCTCGTCAAGCAACCTTAGGAGTCAGGAGTCAGGAGAAGGCTCCGCGCCTACCCTCTTTCACGCTGGAATCGGGGGAATTAACCTCTTGCAAACCCTATGCACCCCTCTGCACCTGTGGGAGAGGGCAGGGGAGAGGGGAATAAGCAACGACTGAGAAAACCCTACACATGAGATAAGAGGGGTGCGGGGTCAGGGCAGTTCCGTTCATAAATCTGCGTCATCTGCGTCATCTGCGGACACTTCTGACTCCTGACCCCTGAATACTCTCATCACTCGAAGGTTAACTCTGTTGGCTCATCGATCAATTCAAGTTTTGGATTGGCGCGCACCTCATCGAGCAGCGCAGTCGAGACCCATAGTTCATCCAGGTGAGCCGTATCACGAACGCGCACCAACCGAACACGCTGCGAGTCGTGAGTTCGGACTGCTAATGCAATCGCCTCACGTGCAGTTGGGCATGCGGTCGGCAGCTTCAACCCTTCCAGGAAATCCGCTGTTAATGCATTTGCCCAGGTTATTGGCCAATCGATTGCATCGCGTAAATTGCGCGTAATAATATCGGCCATGCCAACGCCATTCGCATTCCCATGGCTCTCTGGCGATAATCCAAGCGCCACAATCCGCCCAATGCGGCGAGTGGCCGGGCCACCAATCCGGCGATGCATCCCAATCACATTTGGATCCATGCCAGTGCCAGAAATATTCTTGCCGATCTGATCGACAACCAGCACATCAATTGGATCAAACGGGATATTTGGCATCAGATCACGAGCCTCGGCCAGCAAACGCCGGTCGGCAGCCTCGATCAGCGATGATGGCACACCCTCAATCTTCCAGACCTGATCAAAAGAATTTTCGACGATTGCCAATCCAAGTTTGATCGGTGCCTTCGCCAGTACAACCCGTGCAACTGGCAGCAGGTGTTCTACCAGTCCAGCAGCATGGATGCTGGCCGCACCAACGTGGTTGCCCAACCCGATTGCGGCGATCTTCATCAGGCCACTGCCAAGATCACCGGTCAGGATTGAGTGCGGCTTGACGCGGTTCAGCAGAATGATGGCATCGGCTCGGTAGGCCGTCGCATCGAAATGAACCGATACGCCAGTTTCCGTCGTGCCAAGAATAACCGTTTCCATTGTGGCAATGATTGGGCAGCCGACCTGCTCTTCTGTGACGCCATAGCTAGCTAGCACCGTTCGCTGCCCATCGGTGGTTGCACCACCATGGCTGCCCATGGCCGTCACAATAAATGGTTCAGCACCAAGCCTGCGTACTTCCGCAACCACTGCCGCCGTGATCCGCACAATTTCCGCGATCCCACGGCTACCAGCTGTGATGGCAACACGCATGTTCGGACGGATCACATCACTGGCATATTGGCCAATGGCATCGCGAACCGCTGTTTCAATATCATTCAAGCGAGTCGTATCGAAGCGTTGGCGAACACGACTGACTCGTGGTAGACGTATTCCCGTTTGGGGGATGTAGAGCGGCAATTCTGGCATAGCCTCTTCCCGTGTAGTGGAACGGACCGCCATCAGTATAGCATCGCCAACCAGTTCCTGTGAATTGCAGTTTCGTCATTCTGCTGGTTCATTCATGCGACTGATTGACCAATACGTACCGCAGGCATATAATACATCCATGTTGTGAAACATGTCACGAATGATATATAAGGATGCCCGACATGGTTACTAAAATATTGGTTGGCATTGGTTTCATTCTCATATTACTCGGTGGTGGCCTGTATCTGACGCAGCAGAATGCACTCCAGATGGCAGCAACATCATTTCAGACATCAGTCCAGCAATACGCCAGCGAAAGCGTTGCAGTTGGAATGGTGATTACCCAGATACTAGTTGGGCTAGGGTCAACGCTAGTTATGCTTGGAACCATCATTGGCCTGGTCAGAATGATTCGCCAACGGTCAAGGCCGTAGAGACGCAAGATTTTGCGTCTACGGCACTGCAATTATAGGTAGCAAATGCCTGAAATCGACATCCATGCCGCGTTCGTGATCCTTGGCGAAACGATGCCGCAGTTTCAGCAGCCATTGATCGATGCAATGGCCAATGATCAACCAGATCCGTTTCGCATTCTGATCGCAACAATCCTGAGCCTACGAACCAAGGATACGCTCACTGCCGTTGTTGCGCCACGCCTGTTTGCGGAGGCCGCGCATCCGGCTGCCATGGTTGCACTTGGCGAGAAGCACATTGCTGAACTGATCTACCCGGTTGGCTTCTACAACACCAAATCGCGCAATATTGTTGATGTGTGTCGGCTGCTGATTGAGAAGTATAATGGCATGGTTCCCGCAGATCTGGAAATATTACTGACATTGCCTGGGGTTGGCCGTAAAACCGCCAATCTTGTGCTAACAATCGGTTTCGGGTTGCCTGGCATCTGCGTCGATACCCATGTACACCGGATCTGTAATATCTGGGGCTATGTTCGCACAAAAACCCCTGATCAGACGGAACTCGCACTGCGCGAGAAGCTGCCCGAGCAATACTGGATTCCGATCAATGGGCTTCTCGTGACACTCGGCCAGAATATTTGCCACCCAACCTCACCACGCTGTAGTATCTGCCCGCTATCACATCTCTGCCCGAAAATCGGCGTCACCCGCAGCCGGTAGAGAAACCGGCGATGATAAACATGTCCATTGTAATTGGATATCACTGCTCTTCGCAGCCTGAAGCCTGCGGCTATAGCAAACCTATCTGATTCATAAAAGGTACGGGCGTGATATATCACGGAACAACGATTGCGCCGATTCTTGTGCGCTTGTTCGATTGTTCTCAGTTTTTGGTTCTTGGTTCTCTCGGTTCTTGGTAAAGCTTGGATATGCGAATACATGTTGCCATTCGCATGTAATCTGCGTCATCTGTGTCATCTGCGGATAATTCAGACTCCTGAATACTTGGTTCTACTCACAACCGCACGGTTTTGCTTGGCGTTGCCGAGCGTAGCGTGATACTAAAGGCTCCGAAACGTATCCGCGAACCATCCTGCACAACAAATGGCACTCCTGGTTGCACGGCAATCTCGTTCACATAGGTACCGTTTGCGCTGCCAAGATCAACGACAGTCCACTGGCCGCCCTGATAATGAAGCTGGGCATGCCTTCGGCTGACACCACTATTCTTGCCATTGAATGGCGTCAGATCAACATCAGGGAATATCCGGTCAGCCTGGTCAGTCAGGCCTAACACCACATCTGCGCGATCATTTGGCAGCGCAACGATCTTTCCATCGGCAAGGATAAGATTAAACGGCGGGAGTGTGATTGGGCCAGTCATTGCCATATAGGCAGACTCGAGTCGGCCCAGATCCGAGCGAGCCTTCTCCAGCAGGTTGGTGATCGTTTCCATGTCACGCTCAAGTTTGACGATCTCCTGCTGCTTGCGCTCAATTTCCTCCAGTTTTGTGAGAACCTGGCGATTTGCTGTGAGTGCCTGTTGTGCAGCCTGTAACTCGGCTTCCTTACGGGCCAGGTTTGCGCGTGCCTTGGCTAACCCTTCCTGGGTGATGGAGCGTAGCGATTCTGGCTGACCCTGAACGGCATGCTCATTTGCTGCAATATAGCGGCGGATCTCATCAACTTCCTGGCGCATGCCAACAATTGATCGCTCGGCGTCGGCAATTTCCTGCGCTAATCCTGCTCGTGTCGGCATGGTCTCCCCCCATGAACTAATAGAAAGAACATGTAAAGATTGAACAATGTGCTGCTTGTTCCCTTGTTCCTTTGCCATCAAACAAGCGAACAAGAGGCTGGTGTTGAGTCGTTCTCTGTATAAGAGAATATGTGCGCTATCTTCACAATTCGGTTCTGTTGATTATACGCTGGTTGCCCTGGTTTGTTGCCACACAGCATTCGACAGACAAGCGCGCAGATGCTACCCTATACAGGCATAATGCTCTGCGAGACATGAAGGCAGGCAACACAATGTATACACTCACGAATGGGACACTGACGGTATCTGTGCTTGATCCAGTGGCGGATCAGCACCGGTTTGGGCCACGCTATTGTACTGGTGGCTACATCTTTCAGATCACCGACATACAGCATGGCAAATTGTTGACTGGGCCGACCTACCCGGAGAGTTTTAACTGGTTCGATGGTCAGGGTATCCCCGATGGATTCAATCTGAGCCCGTTACGCGAACAGCCAGATAGCGAGATTGCACTGATCATTGGGATTGGGCTATGTGATCTTCAGGCCAAGCGTGTGATCGAGTTCTGCCAATGGAATGTCGAACAATCATCAGCACACCTGCATTTCCGTACAGCACACACATTCCATGGTTATGGCTGTACACTGGAACGAACGGTCACGCTGCACCAGCGTACGGTTCGATCCACAACACACATCAACAACACAGGCAGCCGTCCAATTCCTATTCGCTGGTTTCCACACCCATTCTTCCCGCATCCAGAAACGGACGAACTCTGCCGTTTTAACATCCCGGTACGCTTCCCCGATACACCTCATTATGAGATGGCCACCAGTGGCTTTATTGCCCGTAGTGGCTGGCCATGGGCGGAAGGCTATTTCCAGGCACTCGATCATAGTGCCAATGCGCCGCTGATGGTGCTTCAGAAACATCCGCTGCTTGGCCTGGTTGCCGCCACCTGTAGCTACGTTCCCGGTTTTTTCCCAATCTGGGGTAATCAATATACCTTTTCCTGGGAGCCGTTTTTTGAGCAGACTATCGACATCGGCCAGGAGACAAGCTGGTCAATCGACTACGATTTCTGAAAGGAATTGCCAATGCGCCGCCTTGCACTCACATCCTGGAGCCTGCACCAGGATCTTAGCTCTGGTGCCCTGAAGCTGACCGATCTGCCACAGCGTATGCACGAGGCCGGATACGATACACTTGAGTTGTGCCATTTTCATCTGCCCGATACTGAGCCTGGCACACTTGCCACAATGCGTGCAGCCCTAAACGCTGCCAATGTCGAACTCTATAGCGTGCTGATCGATGCAGGCGACATGAGCGCCGCTGATTCGAACAAACGCGCTACTGATCGGGCATTTGTTGAGGGTTGGATCGATGCCGCTGCCGCACTTGGCGCACAGGGTGTGCGCGTGATTGGTGGCGATGCTCCACCAAACGATAGCCAGGCACTGGCGCGATCCGCCGAAGAACTGCGCGATCTGGCAGCCTATGCCGCACAACGCGGTGTGCAGGTTCGCACCGAGAATTTCCGCCCGCTCCTCAGTACTGCTGCCAACTGCCTGACTCTGCTCGATACCGTTGGGGATGGGGTTGGGTTGTGTGCCGATATTGGCAATTTCCCGAAGCAGAATCGGGTTGCGGAGTTCAGTGCTGTTGCAGCACACGCCAATGTCATCCATGTGAAATCCGATTATGATCCACAGGGCCATATTCAGCCATATGATGTTCAGGCATGCCTTGCATCTGCTGTTGCTGCTGAATTTGATGGCCCATACACGCTTGTCTATGATCGCGGTGGCGATTCGTGGGCAAAACTGGCCGAACTCGCTGAGGTTGTTCAACCATATTTGTGATGTAAGGGAGCAGTTGGAATGACTACAGGAAGGCGTGCTGGTGCGCTGACATTAGCAGGTTCAGGCGAATATACCTCGGCCATGACGCCAGCCGATCAACAGATCCTGGCGACGCTTGGTGGCCCACAGCAGGCGCGCGTTGTTGTGATTCCAACCGCCAGCGCACTCGAACCGGGGCAGCCGGAGCGCTGGAATAGCATGGGGCTGGATCACTATCGGTCAATGGGTGCTGCTGTCACTGCAATGCTGTTACTCACCCGCACCGATGCTGCGGATCAGGCGCTTGTCGCCACGATTAACCAGCATAACTTCTATTATTTTTCGGGCGGCAGCCCAGATTACGCAATCGAAACATTGCAGGAAACGCCAGTGTGGGCAGCTCTGCGTGCCAATTATGCAGCGGGTGCGGCCATTGGTGGGTGCAGCGCTGGTGCAATGATGCTTGGTGGCTACACACTCAGCATTCGTTCAATGCGCAGTGGCGGCCCGCCAATCTGGCGGCCTGCGCTTGGGTTGCTGCCACAACTCGCGATCCTGCCGCATTTTGATCGCATGCGTGGCTTCATGACCCAAAAGGTGTTTGAAGAGGTATTGGCAGTTGCACCGCCCGGCCTGACGCTGGTTGGTATCGATGAGGACACCGCACTGCTGTGTTTGCCAGAACCGGGCGGCCCGCGCTGGGTTGTCTCTGGTCGTCAGAGTATCTCGGTGATCAGCCGCGATGGCGTACTGGTCTATCGTGATAGCGAGAGCGTCCCATTGCCTGATCCGGATTAAACATACATATGAGTTTGCAGCCTTATGACGGTGTATATCTTGAAAGAGGGTTGTGTTTTCATTCACTGTTCATCCAGATGGAGTAGTCTTCTCGCAACAAACATATATGTGATCGACGCCCACAGTCTATGAGCATTATGAAGCCACAATCTGATTTTATTCAGGGCAATAGTACTGGTTGCCTGCTTATTCACGGGTTTGGTGGAACCCCAGCTGATCTCGGAACTCTCCCAGAGCATCTTGCTCGTCAGGGGTATTCCATTCTCAGTGTGCGTTTGGCTGGCCATGGGACAACACCAGCCGCCTTTCATGCCAGCGGCGGAGAAGCATGGCTGGCATCTGTTGAAGCGGCCTTTGATACACTACGGCCACACTGCCGCAAGATTGTGGTTATCGGGTTTTCGATGGGTGGAGTGCTTGGGTTACTACTGACACAGCGGCGTCAATTCGATGGGCTCATAACAATGGGCTCGCGTGTAATGACGATTCCTAGTTGGCGTATGCAATATGCCCCGATCCGTGCGCTCTTCTCGTTGCGCGATCCCTCACTTGCTGCCTTCTATCAACTACGCCTGCTTGTTCAGCAGGCAGCTCAGATCTTGCAACTGGTTCGCATACCAATGCTTGTCATGCAGGGGCAAGATGATCAGATCGTTACACAGGCGAATGCCGATGCGATCATCACAGGTATCGGCAGTACTCAGAAAGAGTTGGTTCGATGGGAGCATACCCCCCATCAGATGCTTGTAGACGGATCGCATCGGCATGCGATTTATGAGCGGATCGCCAGCTTTGTTGCGGTTCTTCATGCCGAGTAGAACTCACTCGATCCAAGATAGTAGGCGCCCATCCATAACGATTTCGATACCAAGTTGTCATGTTTATCAATAATAAGCTCTGCTAGCATATCCCAACGCGAAGTATAGCCATCATAATAGTGCATTCATTTTGCCGGAATAATATGGCCTACCAAGCACATGAGCAAGTGAAACGATGATAATGGAATATCCATCGCCGGAACTACCGAAAAAACCAAGCGCCCAACCATGCCGGAAGTTGTTGGAATCTGGTTCTCGGGCATATCCTGCACGAGAGAACGCGGGTGGCATTCACCTTCGCCTTCTAATAGCGCAGATGTTTGTTGGATTTCTGCCAGCCTTTGTCGCAAATCGCCTACGTATCATTGCGCTACGAGTGGCTGGCTTTCGGATCGGGCAAGGTACGATTATGTGGGGCATGCCAACAATCACTGGCAGTGGCAATATCCAGCAACTGCTTTCAATCGGGAGTGATTGCGGATTTAATGTTGGCTTTTTTCTTGATCTCAATGCACCAATCACAATCGGAAACCATGTTGGCGTTGGTCATGATGTGATGATCCTCACAAGCACCTATGAAACGGGTTCTGGTTGTCAGCGTGCTGGGAGGGTTGTCCACGCACCGGTGGTGATCGAAGATGGTGCGTGGCTTGGTGCACGATGCACCATTATGCCAGGGGTGACGGTTGGCGCTGGCTCTGTTATCGGAGCAACGATGGTTGTCAGTAAAGATGTTCCACCAAATACATTGGTGCTTGGCCCACAGAAAATATCGCTTGCGAAATGGCGCTCATAACACGTTGGTATGTTGGATTACAAAGCGTTGGTTACGGCGAAGTAGTTTGCACGCTCGATGGTGAGCTTCGGCGGGATGTATTGATCGGATTTCGTAGGCGCTCTCAAAAGCGCTCTAGTTGCTAAGGATGTTCATTATGCAGGATCAGCTGATCGACCGGGCAACAAGCGTGCAAGTTGTTATTGCGAGCCTCCGCGAGGTATTGGATCAGGCTGGTGAGCCTATTCCAGAACAACTTGATGAAGAGACGGTGCTTGTCGGGAATACTGCGGTGCTGGATTCGCTTGGCGTAGTGTCGTTGATTGTTGAAGTTGAGCAACGCTTGGAGATGGATCATAACATTTCTGTGACGCTGGCCAGCGATAAGGCCATGTCGCAGCGCAACAGCCCGTTCCGCACGGTAGGTGTTCTTGCCGATTATATCGGTACAATACTGAAGGAACAATAGCTGTGACAGATCGTCAAGTAATGCTGATCACCGGCAGCCGCAAGGGTATTGGTCGCTATCTTGCCGAATATTATGCAGGCAAGGGCTATATCGTTGAGGGCTGTAGCCGTGGTGATGCTCAGTGGGAAGCCGAAAACTATACCCACCATAATGTCGATGTCGCCAACGAAGCGCAAGTCAAGCAGATGATTACCAGTATTGCACGGCGGCATGGCCGGCTCGATATTGTGCTCAACAATGCTGCAATTGCAACAATGAATCATGTGCTACTGACGCCAGCCTCCACCGCAAATCGCATGCTAGAGGTCAATGTCACCGGTACGATGCTTGTCTGCCGGGATGCGGCAAAAGTCATGATCCGTCGCCGTTATGGCCGAATCGTGAACTTCACGACAATCGTTGCGCCGATTGCACTCGCTGGTGAAGCGATCTATGCTGCCTCGAAGAGTGCAGTGGTAACGCTGACGCGCATTCTTGCGTTCGAATTGGGCCAGTGGGGCATTACCTGCAATTCGTTTGGTGCCACACCGATCATGACGGACATGATTCGTGGTGTCCCACAGGACAAAATCGACGCGGTTGTCAATGGGCTGGCGATCAAGCGCCTTGGCACCCACGAAGATTGTGCCAATGTGTGTGATTTCTTCATCCGGCCCGAAAGCGACAATATCACTGGTCAGGTTATTTATCTCGGCGGCGTAACCTAATCATACTATCTGGAGGGCGCGTTGCCAGCAATAGGGTTAACCTATTGCTGGCAGGCGTAGAAAATATTGAGCAGTGCTTGGTTCTTTGAGCGCATAGAAGAATGGCGCGACCAACCAGCGATTGTCTGGTCTGATCAGGCGTATAGCTATGGCGATCTAATTGATCGCATGCATACGTGGCAGGATGTGTTGCAGCAACACGGCGTGGGTGCTGGCAGTGTTGTGTTACTGGAGGGTAGTTTCTCTCCGAATGCATGTGCATTGCTGCTGGCCTTGATCACACAGGGCGCGATTGCAGTACCGCTGACAAGCCATGTGCGCGTTCATCAGGATACATTTGCCAATATTGCGGAAGCCCAATACAGCATCATTTTTGATGATCACGACGATTGGGTGATCAGTCGGCATGATCGCCAAGTGACCAATCCGCTGACATTGAAACTGATTGATCGAGGCCACCCTGGCCTTGTCATTTTTTCTTCTGGTTCGACGGGCAACCATAAAGCGGTACTGCACGACTTCACGGCACTTTTGGAGAAGTTCCATAAGCCACGCCAACGCAAGACGACATTGACCTTTCTGTTGTTTGATCATATTGGTGGCATCGATACGCTGTTCAATACCTTTTCCAGCGGCGGAACCGTTGTCACTGTGGCAAACCGCGATTCAGAAACCGTCTGCAAGGCGATTGCCAAACATCGGGTTCATACGCTGCCAACATCGCCAACATTCCTGAATCTGATGCTGATCTCGGAGGATTATCGCAACCATGATCTCTCATCGTTGCAGGTGATCACCTATGGAACCGAGCCGATGCCAGAAGCGACATTGCAGCGGCTTTGTGAGGCCTTCCCGCATGTGAATTTTGTCCAGACCTATGGGCTTTCGGAGTTGGGGGTGTTGCGTTCCCGCTCGAAGGAATCGGGTTCGCTATGGTTGAAGTTCAGTGGCGATGGCTTTGAGACCAAGATTGTTGATGGGATGTTGTGGGTTCGCACGCCAGCGGCCATGCTGGGCTATCTGAATGCATCAGATTTATTCGATGAGGATGGTTGGTTGAACACCCAGGATGCCGTTGAGGTTGATGGCGAGTATCTGCGGATTCTTGGGCGTGCAACTGATTTGATCAATGTTGGCGGGCAGAAGGTCTACCCGGCTGAGATCGAAAATGTTCTGCTGTTACTGGAGAATGTTGGTGATGTCGCTGTGTATGGCGAGCGCAACCCGTTGACTGGTCAGATCGTTGCAGCGCGTTTCAACCTCGTGACCCATGAAGAATTGGATGCCTTCAAACGGCGGATGCGGGCGTTTTGCCGAAGTCGGCTGGCATCGTACAAAATCCCGGTGCGGGTTGAGATCACCGAGCAGGAGCAATATGGTGCGCGCTTCAAAAAGATGCGCCGTGCAGAAGCGCTCGAGTCCCATCAGAAAGAGTACGAACTATGAGTGATGCGATTCCAAACGATACGCCACAGCAGCTGCCAGTACAGCGCTCATTCATTGCGAAGATGAAGCAGATTCTTTCTGAGGATACGAGCGGTTTGCATCCGCGCCTGCTGCTTGTAGAATTGGTGTTGAAGTTGTTTCCACAAACAACGGCTAATCATCTGCGTGCTGGAATATTGGATCGTACGGGCTTTGGCATTGGTGCTGGGACGTTGGTTCGTGGAACTCCGCGGATCAATGGCACCAAGAATATCTATCAGAATCTGTCGATTGGTGTTGATTGTCTGATCGATCCGGGTTGTACCTTCGATCTGATGGATCGGATTACCATTGGGGATCGGGTGACAATTGGGCATCAGACGATGATTCTGACCAGTTCGCACGAAATTGGCACCAAGGAGCAACGGGCTGGTGCTGTGATGCAAGCCCCGGTGATCATTAACAATGGGGTTTGGATAGGGCCGCGCAGTATTATTCTGCCTGGAATTACCATTGGTGAAGGGGCAGTTATTGCGGCGGGTACGCTGGTGAACAAAGATGTTGCAGCACATACCCGAGTTGCAGGGACACCAGCAAAGGTTGTTGAGACACTGACTGTCGAATAGTATTGCTTCATAGATCGATTGGTTGATCGAACAGTGCCGGGAGCAGATGCTTCCGGCATTTGTACGTTCTGATCGTAGAGAGGAACAAGAAAACTCATGTGCGGCCTGTTCGCTTGTTCCTTTGCTCCCGAACAAGTGAGCAACAGTCTGCTGTTTCGTTGTTCTCTCTATGAGTTTAGGCTGCGCCTGTTTATGGTTCGCGGGCTGATTGCCGCCGAATCGCATCCTCACAATAGGCATACAGCGCATCGAAGAACCGCCCGCCCTGCACAAGAACGATCTGATCATCTGGTTCTATCAGCAATAGGCCATCGATGGCTGCCCGCAATCCTGGCCCTTCTGGCTGTTGGGTTGGCCCGCGTGGAATATCGGCGGTATTGACGATCCGACACAGTAATTCCATGGCGGGATTATCCTGTTTTAGATGATAGTGTTCACAGGTCACCTCGAATGAGGCGGAATTGCCCTGGCGGCTTAGTGCCGATCCATCAACATGAAAGATTGTTGCATTCAGCCGTTGCGCCTCCTGCGCTATCTGTTGGCCATTCGCAAAGAAAAAGACAGCATCCGGATCGATATAGCGGCGGATCAGCCATGCACAGCCAACCCTCCCGACCTTGGGGCGTTCGCGGGTGATCCAGTGCATATATTTCCTTTCGTGTCACTGTGCCAGGATTTCGGCCTGTTGCCGATATTCGCCCATATTGATGACGGTTCCTGTGCGGCGTGATTCCTCGGCGGCGAAGGCCAGCAGATGGCTTTCGAGTGATTGGCGGGCGGTTGTGAGTGGTGGTTCTTCGCCGCGCAGGGCTCGCAGAAAGGATTGCACAATGCCTGCATCGCCGCCACCATGGCCGCTTTCCGCTGATGGAATCGCCACATGCTCGATCTCACCCGTTTGGTGATTGTGGATCTCAATCGCGCCATCGCCATACCCAAAGCTGGCCCTGAGTGTTGCGCGGGTGCCATCATAGCGCATGGTGCGGCTCTCGCGGTGCGAATGGCCATGCATCACGAGTGTGACGGTTGTGCCGCTTTCGGTTTCGATAGAGACAACCTGGTGATCAACGACATCGTTATCGCAGGCATACACGCAGCGGCCATATGGGCCATTCTGTAGTGCGGCCATGCGCCCTTCGTATGAGAGATCGGGGCCAAGAGTAGTGATTGGCCAGCCGGTGTGTTGCATATCCAGATAGATGCGGCGGGCATCAAATGGGCATGTCTCGGCGGCAGGGCAGCCATCGGTGCAGCGGGCGGTTGCACTGGCAGGGGCTTGTTCAGGCCGGAAGTGCAGGAGCGAGCCAAATGAGTGCAGTTTGGCGGCTCGGCCAGTATTCCAGACCAGAATATCGAGATCGTGACAGCATTTGGCCAGAATCATCGGGCTGGAGAGCGCCTCATTGCGCCAGTTGCCGCGAACAAAACTGTGGGCCATATGCCAAAATACAACATTCTCGCGATGCTCGACGGCGACGAGATCGCCAAGGCGGCCCGAGGCGAGGATGCCATGCAATGTTTGGAAGAAGGGCGTATAGCGCAGGACATGGCAGATCTGCAACAGCCGCCCGTGTTGCTCGGCGGCCTGAACTAATGCAACACTTGCATCGAGATTATCGGCCATCGGCTTCTCTAGCAGCACAGCATAGCCAGCTTCTAGGGCTGCAATCGTCGATTCGCGGTGGGTCTGATCCTGGGTCATGTTGAAGCAGGCGTCGGCCAGTTTTCCGGCAGCGATCAGATCTCGCCATGTGGCAAACTGGCGTTCGGGCGGAATAGCATGGGCTATTGCAAAAGCGGCTCGTCGCACAGGATCTGGCTCTGCAACGGCAACGAAGCACAGTTGATCGGGGTGCTGCAATGCATATGGCCCATATGCATGGGTTCCGCGGCTGCCAGCGCCAAATAGGATCGCGGTGATCATGAGTTGCTCCCTTTCGTGACCGGGTGACACGGTGACCAGGTGAATGCGATTGATTGGCGTGGTACAGCTTCAAAAAAGCATTTGTCACCGTGTCACCCGGTCACCGTGTCACCATATCAGGCTCACCGTGTCAGGGTTTAGACTCAATACCTTTCAGATAACGAATCGTGCATGTCAACGGTGCGCTTGCCCCTCGCCCCCTTCTCCCACGTTGGGGAGAAGGAGGAATACCGCATTCCAATGCCGCGCAGAGTCCCTCTCCCCGCAGTGGGAGCGGGGTTGGGGTGCGGGGGAAAGAATGGCACCGCCTGTTATTTGAAAGATATTGGGTTTAGTATGGCCCGGTGCCACTGGGTTTGTTTGTGCTCATGCCACCACGGGCGGTAGCAATTGCCTGTTCGGAGGCAACCGCCAGTAAGCGAGAATCGCTGGCGATTGTGACGAACTGGAAGCCTTCTGAAATCATACGTGCCGCATAGGTAGCCGAGCCACAATGGATACCGGCCACAATTCCATGGCGGCGAGCGGCATCGCGGATGGTCATGACTGCAGCGTACATTGGTGCTTCGGTATGATCCATTTGTGGTTTGCCAACCATGCTGAGTGCCAGATCGGAAGGGCCAACATACAGTGCATCCAGCCCTGGCGTACTAAGGATTTCGTCCAAATTAGCGAACGCTTCAGCAGTTTCGATCATCGCCATGGTCACGACTTCGCTGTTGGCGTGCTGGCCATAATCGCTGCCAGCATACAGAACGGCGCGGGTCGGCCCGAAGCTGCGGAACCCATCTGGTGCATAACGACATGCGCCAACAAATGCTTCGGCCTGTGCGCGAGTATTGATCATGGGGCAGATGATCCCATAGCAACCGGAATCGAGCATGCGCATGATTGCGCCTGGCTCATTCCAGGGCACCCGTGCGAATGGTACGGTTTCGGTGGTACTGATTGCCTGCAACATTGGCAGCGCACTCTGATAATCCAGTGGCCCGTGTTGCAGATCGATTGTCAGGCTATCCCAGCCTGCATGGGCCATGACCTCAGCGGCAAATGAGTTCCCGATGCTAAGCCAGCCATTCACGACCGCGCCGCCCGATTGCCAGATTGTTCGAAGCCGATTCGCACGCATTCGTTTTTCCTTTTCCATTCACGTATCTTTGAACGGTTGGGCGTATAGTACTATACGCCCGTACAGAGATGTTGATCTGAAGAAGCATTGTACCACCGCACGTGCCAGGTGCTATTATTGCCATTCAATCCAGGCTCCGTGTGGATCACAGATTGCCAGTTCGCGCGCAGATGCACACGTTCCGTGTTGCCAGATTGCCAGTGTGAGCGGTGGGAATGGTTCGCGCCATTCAACGGAAACGATGGCGATCCGGCGATGTTGCGCTTCCGCTGCAATCAGTTGGGTGAATTGTTCGCGCATTGCCGGTGAGAACTGGTTGAGGGTGAAGGTATGCACGATACATAATTGCACATCGCTGGGCGTTTCTGCAAAAGCTGTTGGCAGGAGTGTGAGTGCATCACCGGCTCGCAATGGCGGTGGCTGCGCTTCGGCAAGCAGTAAGGCCCGTTCAAGCAGATCGGCCCGGTCGGTTTGTTCTGGCCAGATCAGCGCCCGCAGCCAGCGCGTCGCATCGTGATCGCGAATATTGATTGGGTTGAGATCCAGCCCAAGCCGGAAGGCGATATTGGGGAACTGTGTGGGCATGGGCGGCAGCTGCATGCCACGCGGCGCACAGATGATCTGTACTGGCGATTCGGGATCGCCAATGCGCTGATCTCCATACCGATAGCCATAGGTGTCGAGCAGCAGGTTGAGGCCAGCACTGGCACCAACCTCAATCAGCGCAATTGGGCGATCTGCGGCGGCAATGGCCAGGGCTGGTAGGGTGAGCGCACAGCGGCGAACCTCGTTGGTCTGCACGAGCCGGGTGGCCAGCAGGTGCTGAATGGCGACGCTATGTTGCCAACAGAAATGGCGAAAGGGCGGAAATGGATCGCCTGGCGCATCGGCAGCTCCACCGACTGCCGGGTAGAATGAAGCCAAGCGATGGCGTTCCCCACCAAGCAGCAGATATTGGACAGCAGCCAGCAGCAGGTTTGGGACAGGCTGCCCACGCCCAGATCCAGCACATGCCAGCGCGAGCAGAGCAGTATCGTTGGCGATGCCAATGGCAAGTTGGGCATACAGTGGTGAGACGTGGGCACATTCGCGTTCGCCAAAGCGGCGGAATTGTTCAGCAAGTTCAGCAAGCATATTAGATCCAGCGCCGATTGCGGAAAAATATCAGCATTCCGCCAGCCAGCACAAGCATGATGATCAGCGCGATTGGCAGGGCCAATGGGTGATCGGCGAATGGCAGGGTGACATTCATTCCCAGAATACTGGCGATCAGTGTCATTGGCAGGAAGATGACGGTGATCAGGGTAAAGGCTTTGGTTTCACGATTGATGCGATGCGATGTCAGGCTGGAAAGCGTTGCATCAAGCCCTTCAATAATCTCTTTCTGTTCCTCAAGCATATCCCACAGCCGATTCATACCATCCGTCAGATCGCCAAAGTAGGCTTCGGCATCGAGCTGCAGGAAGCTTCGTTCGCGGGCGGTGAGTGAGTGCAGCACCGGGATATTTGGCCGAATAATCCGGCGTAGGCTGATGATATCGCGGCGCAGGAATGAGAGATTTTCGACACTGGTTGCGACATCGGCTTCGAAGATATGCTCTTCTAGTTGGTCAACCTTCTCATCGAGTTTGTTGAGCATTGGGAAGCAGGCATTCACGAGTGTTTCGATAATGCGATAGAGCAAGAAGCCGCTGCCACGGGCCATGAGCTGTGTACGGGCTGTTTCCAGTTCATCGGCAAGCTGGACGAGCCGCACATGCGGGCGCAAACGGCTGTCGTGGGTTGTCACAATAAAATCCTGGCCGATGAAGATATCGATTTCACTGACCGTCGAGAGGCGTGACATTTCATTGAATACCGGGAAATGAAGGACAAGGAAGAGATAGTTGGGATCGCTGTTGTCATCGATTTTGGGGCGTTGAATACGCGAGAGGATATCTTCCAGATGTAGGGGATGGAACCCATACTGATCACGAAGATATTCGACATGTTCGCGTGATGGGTAGGTGAAATCGATCCAGGTTAATCCGCCATACTCGATCTGGCGTTGCATGGCCTGTGGTGCGGCAGGGAGATGTGGGTTGCGGTAGAGCGGCGGAGTTTTTGTCATGGCGCTGCCTTTGCCTAGCGCTTCTCAATGCCCGAATACATTATACCAGTGCGCGTCGATCAGTAGTTTCTGAAGGTTGTGCGTATCGTTTCGGAATAACATGTCGTATCGTCAGCAATTACCGTAGGGCGGTTCACGAACCGCCTGTGCTGCACGGATTGCCTCTGATAGTGGGCGGTTCACGAACCGTCTGTGCTGCACGGATTGCCTCTGATAGTGGGCGGTTCACGAACCGTCTGTGCTGCACGGATTGCCTCTGATAGTGGGCGGTTCACGAACCGTCTGTGCTGCACGGATTGCCTCTGATAGTGGGCGGTTCACGAACCGCCCCTACGTGCTTTCCGGATGCGCCATTTGCATGCCAGGATATATTAACGTTATACTAAGGAATGTTAACGGCATGCTATGGAGGTTGACAATGCTGTCAGCTGCTCGGCCACCCAGCGCAGTTCGATTTGTCGGAGTTGCGTTGCTGCTTTGTTTCATGGCAGGGATGCTCGCCGTATTACCAGCACGCATGCCTGGCGATCCAGCAATTCTGACGATCCCATTTGGCTCGCAATATGCGCTGACGATTGTGTATGGTGAGCAGCCGATCTGCCCGCCGATCACAATCTGTGCGCGGATACTGCGTGATGTGCCTGGGGTATCGTTGTGGTGGGCGGAAGGGCCGCCCCACTGGTTGAGCATGCCTGTTACACAAGCATTCCCGCTGCTGTTGCACCGCAGGATAGTGTATCTAGTGGCACCGTGATGGAGGATTCAGAACTGAGAACAAAGGAACACCTTCTTGCTCTTTTGTTCGCTTGGTTCTTGGCTCTGTTCTATCAGAACAATGCCCCTCCAGAACCACAATAGCGGCGTGGATCGAATGGTGGCTGCCCTGCGAGCATGAGCGTTTCGACATAGCTGATGCGGAAACCCATATCAAGTAGCATTGCAAGGCCTGGATGCGGCCCGAGCATATTCACCCGCACTATCTGCGCCTGGCTTGCTGCCCAATGGATTGCTGTTGCGACAACAGCGGCAGCATCTGCTGGCGTTCGCGCTCCAATCGGGCCAATGCGCCGTTCTGATATACCAGCATTTGCCCCGCTATGGCGCACATAGGCATAGCCAACGCGAGCAGATTGACGCATGATCCAGATTGGCACGCCACCCTCACGCGCTACCCAAGCAGCATGATCCAGGCGGCGTTCACGACCAGAAATCTCTGAATCCCACGCGATCAGATCTGGATCATGGGGATCGGCTATTTCGGCGTGACACCCATTCAACGCGAGCTGTTTGGTGCGTGGGTTGTTGGCGTGCAGCAGAATATTCGGCCAGAGTGGTTGCATGCCATAGCGGATATACAGTGCCAGTGCTCGTAGATCGCTCGAACTCACCGTAAAGCGCGTCAGGGTGGCATATTCATTGAGGGCTTGTGCCAATAATCGGGTTCCGAGGCCAGCTGAATGATGTTCGGGATGCACAAACAGATCCGTCAGAAATGCCGTTTGTCCGCGGACGACGACGCCAGAAAAGCCGATTGGGATGCCATCTAGCTCGGCAATCCACAGCTTGCCGGTTTCGAGGAGATGTGGGTATTCTGGCAGGATCGGCGGGCGCGGCGATGGCTCTAGATCATCGATGGTTTCGTTGGCATGCCAGATCTCCATCACAGCATCGAGATCGCCGAAATGGCCCTGGCGGATGTGTGTATGGTTGGGGGGCATGGGCACATATCACCATTAAATATTCAGGAGTTGACCGAGTATTCAGGAGTCAGGAGTCGGCATTCAGAATGTTCATATCAGCCGCGAGGGCTATCTTGTAGTGCTGAGGCATATCAAGCATATTCTGACTTCTGACTTCTGACTTCTGACTCCTACCATCTACAGTGCCTGCCGTTCTTTGGACTCACGTTTGCGCGAGGATTCGGCTGGCAGTTCGGCCCGTAACAAACTGCCCTCAACAATCGTCATGAAAGCCCGTCGATCCGCTGCACGAACAATCGCCTGTTCGTGGGCGCGGGCCAGTGCAACCGGGTAGCCCTGGCCACGTACACACTGATCATAGATCAGGGTGTGGGTGCGGTTCAGCAATTCGCGATCCTCGGCAACCCAGCGCGGTATTTCCACTCGTGCGATTTCGCGGCCAATGCGCATGTAGAAGAAGTGGATCAAGTGCTGCCCATAGGATTCGACATTCACACGCGAGAGTGAGGTAAACAATGGCCCGCGCTGGCCCTCGGCCAACGTATCGCCAAGGATGTCGGCATCGGTGAGCCCCTGGCAGACAAAGCACGATGGTACACGATTGGCGGCTTGATCGCTACACTCATTGCATTTGGCCCCGTTACCATCGGCAACATTCACATCCGGGCAGAACATGAGCCGAATGATTCCGGCCACTTCGGGTGCGCGTGGGCGGCTGATATAGGAAGCAACCGGGATTCCATGGGCCTGCATTGTGTCCAGATAGCGCAGATATGGTTGCAAAAATTCCTGCTGGACGGTCTTATCGGCTCCAGCGAGCGTCCAGCGCACCAGCGTGCCATCCTGCAGCGCCATGGCCGGTAGGCAATCATCATCGAGGAATTCTTCGACCATCTCGGCCAGTGCTAGCCCTTCGGCCACATCGCGCCTGGCGCTCAACAGATTGCCTTCAATTGGTATTCGGCGTACACCATCGCTCAGGTACAGATCCTCATCACGAAAGTACAGCGTTGGGCGGGAGGAGAGCTTGGCACCTGGATGCGAGCCATAGCGCAAGAAGACACGCCCGATGTTGATCACGTAACAGGCAACCATACCATGGCGTTCGACATCGATCTGCGAGCCATCCGTCGCGATCAGTGCATAGTCGGGCGGGCGTTGCGGCAGATCGACGATTGTGTTGAGTGGTTCGACAGGCCGGGCCAATAGCCAGGCAAAGCCCTCGCGGCTCAGATCCGCGGCCAGCGCCCATGCTTCGTGCTGGAGCGATTCCTCCAGAAAGCGGCCAAGTGTCAAGCTCTGACGTTGACGGCGTTCACTGGCCTCATCTGTCAGCGTGCCACTCATTGCACGTACCTGGCGGCTGAGCGCAGCAAGATCCAACGCCATACTTCCCCCTGTTGCATCGCTCATCTGTTCGTAGGCAGAATAGTACGCCTGTGCCGTGCTGTCAAGTCCACTTCATCAGCCACGCGGCTATGGCATTCCTCGCTGATTGCTGCAATGGGCGCTACGAATCAAATAGGTTTACTATATGGGGCATGCATCCTCATCCTGGCATAACTCGTAACAGGCATAGGGTTGCTGGCTAACGTGAACATAGCCGATAGACCGATAGCCGATAGCCGAAAATGCAATCCGAAGGCTATGTTCATCGATCAGTGTGCGCCTGACGCATGGACATCTAGTGAAAGAAGAACTGCCCATGTCGAACGATCTGCGCCGGAGCTTTGCTACTCGCGATGAACTGATCGATTATCTGCGCGAAGAGTTCCCTGGCGCGGCTGCACAGGCTGATGAACGAGTAGCAACACAGGGCGGGCGTGCAGCTGCCGAGCAGCGCCTCGCAAGAATGAACCCACGCCGCTATGCCGAGAGTCGCGATTTTCTGGATGGTGCTGTGACGGGCCTTTCGCCCTATATTCGCCATGGTGTCCTTGGCCTTGCGGAAATCCGTGATGCCGTATTGGCTATGGTTCGCACACCGCGTGAGGCAGCCAAATTGATCCAGGAATTAGGCTGGCGCGATTATTGGCAGCGGGTCTATATTCAGCTTGGGGATCGAATCTGGCATGATCGCGAGTCATACAAAACTGGTTATACTCACGATCAATATGCCGAACAGCTCCCTGCCGATATTGCACAAGGTACAACAGGCCTGGCCTGCATAGATGCATGGAGCCATGAGTTGCGTACAACTGGGTATCTGCATAATCATGTGCGGATGTGGCTGGCTGCGTATATCATTCATTGGCGGCATATTGCCTGGCAGGCTGGTGCCCGCTGGTTTCTTGAACATCTGCTTGATGGCGATCCGGCCAGCAACAATCTTTCGTGGCAGTGGGTTGCGAGCACCTTTAGCCACAAGCCATATATCTTCAATCGTGAGAATCTGGAGCGCTATAGCGATGGTATCTATTGCCGAACATGCCCGTTGGCTGATACTAGCGATTGTCCATTTGATACGAGTTATGCTACGCTAACCGAACAGCTCTTTCCGTATACACCACAAATTGAGGGAAGGCCATGATCGCCAGCGAGTTCTCGCTACAGACATCCCAGCTTGATGCACTGACCGAATTGAACGCCCGTGATTTGGTGACAGCCTTTAAGCTGGATCGGCTGAGCCATATTCGCGGGCTGATCGATCTACTTGCGCGCATTCCAGCGCGGCGTTTCTCACGGCAGGTTCTTGCCTTTGATCAACAGGTGGCGGACTATGGGCTGGCTGTCGCAGGCCGTTCGATGCTTGATCTCTTTGCTCGCCGCTTCACAATCATTGGGCAGGAGCATGTGCCCGCAAGTGGCCCGCTGCTGATCGTCTCAAACCACCCTGGTATGGTTGATGTGATGGCACTCTGGGCTGGGCTGGAATGCCGACCGGATCTCAAAATTATTGCTGCCGACCGAGAGTTGCTGCGGGTGTTGCCACATGCCTGTAAGCATCTGTTGTTCGTTCCAGAGCATTCTGGCGCACGAACAGGGCTTCTGCGCGCCGCAGCCAACCACATGCGCCGTGGTGGGGCGCTGCTGACGTTTCCGGCTGGCAAGATCGAGCCTGACCCGACCGTGCGCCCTGGTGCCGTTGAATCATTGAACCATTGGTCTAGCAGCACTGCCTTACTCACCCGGCTCGCGCCCGAGGCACAGGTTTTGCCAGCAGCGGTTGGTGGAGTGATTTCGGCCAGTGCGTTGCAGAATCCGGTGATCAACCTGTTTCGAGAGCGCAGGGATCGCGATTGGGCTGCCGCAACACTCCAGGTGCTCCTGCCAGCATACCGCGATACCCATACGCGGGTGGCGTTTGGGCCAGCCCTGCAAGCAATCGATCTGCTGGCGCTTGGTGATCCAGCAGCTATTAGCCTAGCGATTGCAGGGCGGGTTGCTCCACTACTTGGCTTGGTGACGACCTGACATGGTGATGGGGTGATGGAGGGTAAAGACGCAAGATTTTGCGTCTCTACGGTATCGCCCGTCACCCACATGGTCAAAAGGGTCACGTTGTCGCCGTGCCACTGGATTATGATTCCTGGTTCATGCGGGCACGATAATTATCCGATAAGAAGAAATTGTATGAACGACCAAATCCACCCAATACTATGGATCCACGCGGATTGCCTGAACCCGTATGGGCCAGCATTTGCTGCGTATCCTGGCGCTCCAGCGGTTTTTGTGTTTGATGATGCGCTGCTGGCGGATTGGCAGATCAGCCTCAAGCGATTGACATTCATTTATGAATGCCTGCTTGAGCTACCCGTCACGATCCGCCGCGGTGTGGTAGCTAGCGAAGTATTGGCCTTTGCCCATGAACATGCTGCCACCAAGATTATCACAACCCAGAGCCCAAGCCCACGTTTTCGCACTATTCGCGCCGAGATGCAGCGCCAATTGCCAATCGAGACGCTGCTGGTTGTGCCATTTGTGAGTTACGCTGGCACGTTTGATCTGCAACGATTCTCGCGCTACTGGCGCATCGCACAGCGCTATGCCTTTGGGCAGCAGCCAATGTTTGATTGATACTTGTTATAACTTTCGCCCCACCAATGCACCCTGGTAGGTAGCGTGTTCAACTGTCTGTGGTTGGTTGGCATCGCCGATGACATGTAATTCGGCGACATGCCCACGCAATTCGTTGGCCAATACTTGTATGCTTACCGAGCCAATCGTTGCGATAACAGCACCAACACCCTCAATGATCTGCTCCTCGGCGGTTGCGAGATCGCGTACCAACAGCCGCTGCTCGCCAACCCAGCCCACCGGTGCAACCCCGGCTTCGAACGTGACCCCACGCGTGCGCAGTTGCTGGATGAATTCATCGCGCATATGTCCCTCCAGCAATGGCCCAACTTCGGGCAGGGCTGTGAAAAACAGCACCTCAATGCCTTTAGAAGAAAGGGCGTCTGCGGCAACAAATGGCCTACTGTGGCCTTCACGATCAAACACAACCACCTTTTTCGCCTGATCGGCTGCTCCAGCCAATGCTTCGTGTACCGTCAGCGAATCGGGGCCATCTGGCAATTCCAAGCGCAGTGGCCGCGAGCCTGTCGCTATCACAACCGCGTCTGGTGCTTCGGCCAGAATTGCCTCGGACGTTGCCTCAACGCTAAGCCGTACCTCAAACAAGCCCTTGCGGCTCTGGCGCTGATAGAATTCGGCGATCCGCGCCCATGGATGGCGCAATGGCGATGCTGCACCAACCCAGATCTGGCCACCAACGCGTTCGGCTTTTTCCAGCACGATGACGTGATGCCCACGCTGGGCGGCTGTCAGGGCTGCTTCCATGCCGGCTGGCCCAGCACCCACGATCACCACCTGTTTGACTGTGCTGGCAGGCGTGAGAACCGACCACTGCTTCTCGCGGCCTGTGAGCGGATTGTAGACACATGTCATCTTCCAGAGATTGCCATGGCAGCTCTGCAAACAACGCGTGCAATAGCGAATATCATCGCTGCGACCCTCAAACACCTTGCGGGTAAAATGCGGGTCGGCAATGTGCGTCTTCGTCATGACGGCCACATCGATCACGCCTTCCGCCAGTGCCCGCTCGGCTAACTCGGCTGTGCTCAACCGCCCTGCATGCATGATCGTCAAACTTGTCGCTGCACGATGCATGCGGATCAGATCGATCCATTCGCCCTCTGGCCTCGGCATCGGCCCATGATGAAAATGAGCATCGCCACCACTTAAATTAACATAATCGATGATGTGTAGCTGTTCCAGGCGGCGCAGAACCTCGCAATATTCTTCGGCATCCATACCACCCTCAAGCATATCGGCGGCTTTGAGGCGCAGCCCGACGATAAAATCGTTGCCGGTGGCAGATCGCATGGCCTGGAGTGTTTCGATCAGGAAGCGCAGCCGATTCTCGAATGAGCCACCATATGCATCGGTGCGATCATTCCAGACCGGACTGAGCATCTGGGCGTGCAGAAAGAATTCGTGGGCGTGCAGTTCCACACCAGTGAGGCCGCCCTCGCGCACCCGCCGTGCCGCATCGCCATGCGCCTGAATGATGGCGCGTAATGCCTCGGTGGATGGATGCTGACGCACCGGGCCATGGGTTGTCGCAATGGTTGCGCGTGCCCGTGGTGGCGGAGTGACCCGTGGTGGGCCAGGGAGCGGGAAGAAGCCAGGATGGCAGAGCTGGGCAAACACCTGGATTCCGGTTGGATTCGTGGCATTTGCAACTGCCTGGTAGCGCGGAATAATCGCGTCGCTGCTCGCATCAAGCCAATCATAGCCTGGGACTGGCACATTCGAGCCAATCACAAACAGGCCAACGCCGCCACGGCCACGTTCGGCAATATAGGCGGCGAGTTCATCGCTTGGCAGCCCGTTCGGGCCGATATACCAGCCAGCCATATGGCCACTGATTGCGACCCGATTGCGTAGCGTGACGCCCTTGATTGTCAGGGGTTGGAACAGATGAGGGAAGCTCGCGTGTGAGCCACTTGCCATGAAAAGCCTCCTTGCATTGACAGGTTGTCCGATCTCAACAATAGCATGGTTTTGGCGATGATACACTAGCCCAACCGAGTATTCTGGAGTCAGGAGTCAGAATTATCCGCAGATTTCGCAGATTAACCGAGAACCGAGAAATACCAGGAGAAACCATTGCCTAAGCGTTATCTTGTATTACTGCTTGCATTAGTTCTGGCTGCTTGTGGCCCAACGGTTCCGCGTGGTCAGCCGGAACCCGGTGATATACGCTGGTCGGTGCATGCCACACATCCCTCCGTGCCAGCCGCTGGAAATGGGGTCGTCTATGTTGCTGTTGAGCCAGGGTTGTGCCCACAGGGAACAGGGAATTGCCCAGCCGAGATTATGGCGCTTGATGAAACAAATGGCCGTGTTCGCTGGGAATTGCCCGAACCAATGGCCTCGCGCCTGGCCAGGCTGCAACTCTATGATGGTATGTTATATGCTGGCCTGATCAGCGGCACGACCCAAACGCTCATTGCGATTGATTCGGTGAGTGGGCACGAATTATGGCGCTATGGTGGCCGCTCGCCCAACTTCGCTCCAATCATCACCAAAGCGTTTGTTGTTGCACCAGATATTGCAGCCGATGGAAATACGGCTCTGGCGTTGTTTGATCGCCAAACTGGTAGATCAATCAAGCCGCCAGTGGTTGGTGGGTTTGTTGCGGCAATGGCCAACGATAGCGATATGATCTACCTTATATTGCGCGATGGACGGCTTGTTGCCATGGATGGAATAGACGCCACGATTCGCTGGGATGTTCAGACCCGTTTCGGCGTTGGGTATCAATCGAACCAGAACACATCGCTCCATCTCAACCCGCAGCCCGGTGCCCTGATCGTTCAGGCGCGGCCAACTGATTTCACCACTAGCGAGTTAGAAGTCTATGATTCGCAGACTGGTGCATACCGTTGGGTGGCTCCGTTCCAGCTACCGGATAGTGAACTGCCGCCGACTCATGCAGGGCTTATCTACCTGCGTGATATTTCTAGCACTCAACTACAGGCATTCGATCTGATCACAGGCGTGCGGCGCTGGCAGTATAGGGTTGGTCAATCGATGGCACCCAACCCGATGATCGATGGTAATAATCTACTGGTGGCATCACCAAAGAACGGTGTTGCGGCACTCGATGCGGCGAGTGGCAACCTGATCTGGGGGCCGCTCAAGATTGGCGTACCGAGTGTTGCTGGTGGTGGAGCGATCTATGGCGTTTCAGAGATGTCCGGGATTGGCTTCATGCCGCTTTCCACTGGCGTGTATGCCTATGATAGTGATTCCGGCAAACTACGCTGGTCTGCCGAAGCATCTGGCACGATCTATCGCCAACAACCCGTCGTCACTGGCATGCATGTGTACCTGCGCACCGAAACAACCCTGTATGCTTTGGGTCGGTAGAGATACGCCGGTGGGGCGTCTGATGTGGGGATGGATTGAATCTTTCAGGTGTAGGGTCGTGCCGATGCCCTCACCCCCACCCCGCTCCCACACGGGGCAAGGGGCACAAACGGTGTGCAATGGGTTTCAACGGGTCAACTGCTCCCCTTCTGCCTGGCAATGGGAGAAGGGGACGGGGGATGAGAGTCGCTCGTGTGGCACACTTCTTGCTATAGATTATGGGCGAATACGATAGATTGGAGGCGTGATTGATCAGGTTCTCTGTTGCGTTGCTCCTAACTATGATCTTGGCTGCCTGTACTCAGCCGTTGCTTAGCCCAGAACCCCAACCATCTCCAAGCTCATTGCCACTGCCATCAGTTCTGCCAACGATATTACCATCTCCAATGGTGCTGCCCTCTGCAACCAGGCTGCCGACCGCAACCAGTGTACCTCGGCTTCCGACGATCATTCCGACCATAACGCTCGTGCCAACAAGCCTAGCAACGCCAACGCCTACACTCGCGCCACCGACCGATGCTGCTGGACGTGAAGCACGTATGGTTGTGTTGATCAATGCCCTGCGTGCCGAAAACAGCCTGCCGACCTATATACACGACTCTGGCTTGAGTGATGCCGCACGCGGGCATAGCTGCGATATGGCCACCAATGGATTTATTGATCATACTGGTTCCGATGGCCGGAGCGTGAAAGAACGCATGCCAATTGTGGAGCCACCCTGGGCCTGGCCAAGCGAAAATATTGCTGCTGGAAGCGATGACCCTGCGGCGATGATTGCCTTATGGATGGATGAACCAGCTGATGGCTGGCACCGCCGTAATCTGCTCGATCCCGATCAGATCGCGATTGGTGTTGGCTACTGTTTCCGCGATGATGACCCAACTGGCAATCGCTCGTATTGGACGGTTGATCTGGCGCGTCATTGACGATCATGGCGATAGCCCGAAACCTTCCGATCATGTGAACAGTCGCACAGAACGTGGTAGAATTGAGTGGCTTTGAGGAGAACTATGAACGACACACGAACAATCATTCAGAGCTATGCTGAACTTGGTGATCCGCATATCTGTAGCGATTTCCGTGATCGCCGGTCTATTTTTGCGGCAATCTATGAAGCACTCGTCCGCCGTGATCCGCGGACTGGGGAATATATCGGTTCGTTGGCCGAATCCTGGGCCTGCGCCGAGGATGCCTGTACCTGGACGTTTCAGTTGCGTCAGCGAGTGCGCTTTCATAATGATGATCGGCTGACTGCCGCAGATGCAGTTGCCTCGCTGCAACGGGTCTGCGATCCAGCTCTGGGTGGCGAGCTTGGCACGCAGGGAGTGTACCTCAGTTATTTGGATGGTGCCCGCTTCGAGGCGGTTGGTCTCAACACATTGCGGATTGTCACTGCACAGCCGCTCGCCGATCTACTCGATCTGCTTGTCGATATGCCGATTGTGCCACGGCGTGTTCTGGCTGGGTTGCCAGGGATCGCGGTTGGCAGTGGTCCATACCGGCTGGGCCAGCTTGGCGTTGGGCGCTTGGTGCTGGAAGCATTCGATAGCTATTGGGGTGCTGCTCCAACTGTGAAACGCCTGACGTGGTTGGCGGAAGCCGATGTAGCTCGGCGTGCCGAACGAGTTCTTGGCGGTATTGCTGATATTGCTGCTAACTTGAATTCGCTGCAAGTGACGCGGCTCACGGCAGCTGGATTACAATGCCCGCAAAAACTAAGTGGCCTATGTGTGATTGTGATGCTGAACTGTGCCGCTGGCCCCTGCAGCGACCGGCGGGTTCGCCAGGCACTGAACTATGCAACCAATGTGCCAGCGCTCATCCAAGATGTGTTGCAGGGCGCAGCCGAGCCATTGAATGGGCCATTAACGCGGCTGCATTATGCATACGATCCAGCAACGCCGCCCTATTCGCATGATCCCGCGTTGGCACGCCAACTACTGGCCGAGGCTGGGTATCCGCATGGGTTGAAGCTGACGCTGAATATCCCAACAACCCACCCCGATGAGTCGATTGAACTGGCACAGCAGTTGGCCGAACAGTGGGCCGAGGCTGGCATCGATCTGTTGGTTGCCACACACCCTGATCGGCCAGCATATGCCGATATGGTGCGGGCCAAACAGATTGGCGATGCATGTTTATTTGATTCAAGCCCGCTGAGTAGTGTGCGGGTGTTACATGAGAAGATTCATAGCGGACGGGGCGGGCCATGGTGGCAGGGCTATCAGAATTCCGATGTCGATGCGCTGATTGACCAGGCTGGCGCAACCATTGATCATGAGCATCGGCAGATGATCTATCGGCAGGCCTATCGCCGCATCCGCGATGATGCACCATGGGTGTTTCTGTATAGCCCACTGCTCTCGTATGGCCTTGGCCAGAATGCAGCCAATTGGAAACCAGGCCGGGATGGCCTCATCCGTTTTTCGTAGGAATCGCTGAGGATAAGAAAGGGCCGCACGCAATGATACGTGTTGCAATGCTAAGCTACTGGCACGTCCACGCATGGGATTATACTCGCCAGGCGAAAGAACATGCCGATACCGAAATCGTTGCGGTATGGGACGAACTACCGGATCGGGGCCGCGCAGCGGCAGAGAAGCTTGGTGTGCCATTCTATGATGACCTGCACACACTATTGGCGCGTAGTGATGTTGATGCTGTGATCTGTGATGCGCCAACCAATATACATCGTGAGGTGCTGGTTGCAGCGGCGCAGGCTGGCAAGCATATCTTCACCGAGAAGGTTGTTGCCGCAACTCTGGCCGATGTCAATGCTGTGCTGGCTGCTGTTGAGCAGGCCGGAGTGAAGCTGACGGTATCGCTGCCGCGTTTGTATGCTGGCTACACTGCGGCAATTTCGGGCCTGTTAGCTGATGGAGGGCTTGGCGATGTCACGCTGGTTCGGGCGCGGCTCTCGCATAATGGCGGCTTGCCGAATGCCAATAGCGCCAATGGCTGGTTGCCAGCTCATTTCTATAGCAAGGAACAGTGCCAGGGTGGTGCCTTGATCGATCTGGGCTGCCATCCGATGTATCTGACACACCTGTTTTTGGGTGCGTTGCCAGAGAGTGTCAGTGCTACATTTGGCTATGTGATTGGCCGTGAGGTTGAGGATAATGCCATTGCTATCCTGAAGGCTCCTGGCGGTGCCATTGGTGTGGTTGAGGCTGGCTTTGTCAACCCACACTCGCCATTCACGATTGAGATCCACGGAACAAAGGGTAGCCTGATGTTTGGCACACCCGATGCCAAACTCCTGGTGAGCAAGGCCGATGAAAAGGAATGGAGCGAAGTGGCGCTGCCAGCCGATCAGCCAGATGCCTTCCACCAGTGGATTGGCCATATCCAGAATGGCACTGTCGCAACCGCCAATATTCAGGCAGCCCTTGATCTGACTAAACTGATGGATGCGGCAAACCTCTCGGCAGCCAGCGGGAGCGCGGTTAAACTTGCAGATTTGAAGAAGTAGGAGTCAGAAGTCAGAAGTCAGAAGTCAGAAGAATGTGCGCAGAACCAAGAATCTTGGTAGGAGCGGACCTTGTGCTTGTCCGAACAAGCGAACAAGCGCTTGTGATGGCACTAGCCTGGCATAAGAATGCTGATGGCTGATGGCTGATGGCTATTATAATCAGGAGCACGCTACTCTCATGGATAAACTACGTGTTGGCATTATTGGAACCGGTGGAATCGCTCGTGGGCGGCACCTGCCCTGTTTTGGGCGGCACCCAAATGTGACGCTTGCGGCGGTATCGGATGTTGTTCGTGAATCAGTCGATGCTGTTGCGAAAGAGTTCAATATCCCTGGTGTGTATACCGATTACAATGAGATGTTCGAGAAGGAACAGCTCGATGCTGTGGTTGTGTGTACTCCAAACAAATATCATGCACCGGCTGCAATTTCTGCCCTTGAGCATGGCATTCATGTTCTGTGCGAAAAACCAATGGCGCTCGATCCAGCCGAGGGCCGCGCAATGCTGGCAACTGCCCAGAAGACCGGCAAGACGCTCAGCATTGGTTTTCACTATCGCCACATGGCGACGGTACGGGCAGCCAAGCGTGTCGTGGATGCTGGTGATCTCGGCAACACCTATATGGTTCGTGTCCAGGCACTACGGCGGCGCGGCATTCCATCGTGGGGAACGTTCGTGCATAAGCACATCCAGGGCGGCGGTGCCATGATCGATTTTGGCGTGCATCTGCTCGATACCGCGCTATGGCTGATTGGCAACCCAAAGCCAATTGAGGTGTGTGCCAGCCTATCGCAGAACCTTGGCACGCAGCCGAATGTCAACCCATGGGGCCAGTGGAACTATAAGGAGTTCACCGTCGAGGATCAGGTAGCAGCCTTTGTTCGTTTTGATAATGGAACTTCGATGCTGCTGGAATGTTCGTGGGCACTCAACATCCCCGAATCGGTTGAGCAGGTTTCGATCTCTGGCACCAAGGCTGGTATGGAAGTGTTCCCGCTGCGGGTCAATAAAGCCGATCACGAGATGCTGGTCAGCTGGAAGCCGGATTGGATGGAGGGCGAGCGCGCCGATGCTGGCGATATGCAGACTAACGATTTCGTAACGGCCATTCTTGAGCGCCGCAGCCCTATCGTGCGGCCTGAACAGGCGTTGCAGGTGACGGAAATCGTTGATGCGATCTATCGCAGTGCCGAGGCGGGCAAGGCGATTCAGTTATAGTTTTTTGGTAGTGGCGCGTATAGCTCTACGCGCCACTACCCAGCCCGCTGTTCTGCCAGAAACCGCTCCACACTTTCCTCGGCTGTCATCCGCCCCTCACGAACCTGTGTATCATAGGTCGCGACCCATCTAGCCATGTATGGTCGGGCATCCTCAAGCTCAGCCAGGATGATCTGACCTGTTGCCGGGCAATCATCGAGTAATCCACTCGTATACATATCACGAATAGCTCGCTGGCGATCATAGTCAACGCGGGTGAGTTCTGCCTGCCAGCGGCCAGTATGCCATTCAATACGAGCATAACAGGCCTGCGGGTCGCGGTCGAATGGCAATCCAACCGATCCAACATTCACAACCAGGGTCTGATCGAGATGCCGGATCAATGGGCGATGGGTATGCCCACAGCAGAATACGGCTGCTTGCAGATCGACCATCTGGCGCAATTCATCATTGGTTGTTGTTGTGAGCAGGTTATCGCGATCATGGCGCATGGTCGCGTGAACAATCCGCACCCAACTGCTATCAGGGCTAGTGAGGCGGGCACGCTCTGGGAGGCCAGCAAGTTCGGCAATTGTCCCTACATGGTTGAATGTCCAGCGCACACTCTCACGCACATCGCCATCAAGCCCATCACGGCTTGTTGGATCATGGGCAACGTGTATAACATAGCGCTCGTGGTTGCCGCGAATCAGGCACCATTCATCGCGCCGTTCGCGGGCCAATACGAAATCGAGGCATTCACGCGGGCGCGGGCCACGATTAACAATATCGCCAGCAACGGCGACTGCATCGGCTCCCCAGCTATCGATATCGGCGCTCACCGCTTCGAGCGCGGCAATGTTCGCGTGAATATCGGCGATCACGGCAATCTTCACGATTGTTGCCTTCTACGGCGGGCCAACCCGATGATAAGCCCTGCAATCAGCACCAGGATAAGGAGCGGCAGGAGAATATAGGGCAGCAGCCAGCGATTTCTGATCCACATGCCCTGCGGTGATTGCGCCGCAACGATTTGTTCGTTCAGGGCGATGACAGTTTCACTACCGCAATCATATGGGTTCACCCGTGAACGGAAATCATGGACAATCGGAATATCGGGCAATTGATTGCCAGGAACGAACGCTGGGTCAACCGTCATCTGTTCTGGATCGAAACGGCCATAGAAGCGGGTGACATACGGGAAACGTGTTCGTAGCTCGCTGATCAACGGGTCGCCCACATTTACGAGTTCATTGCTTGGTTGGGCAACCTCGGTGATCAACCCACGTCCAGCCGATTGGGCAATTGCCTGATCAACCAGATCGCGATAGTTATTGAAGCCCGATGACCGGAAACTTGTCGCAACCACCTGATCATCGGGGATTGTGATGCGCTCCATATTTTCGGGGACAACCTGTTGAGCGGCAAATACCCACACCAGTAGTTCTGTCTGCGGTTCCGCGCCAACTGCTGCAAGCCGCAGCGGAATCATGGCTTTATCGGCTTTAAAGGCTATTTTGACTGGCTTGATATTGCCGACATCCTGGCCACCCTGGAGTTTCATCGCTAAAAACAGCATGCCAGCATCGCTATACGATTTAATCAGCGGTTCCATCGGCGGCGTAACCCGATAGCCATTCTGGCGCAGCCAATCGGTCAGTTCGCCAGCATCTGGCCCACCAACCACACTGAAATCATATGGCCCAACCTGGCCCTGTTGGTAGATATTCACACCACCCTCGGCCCCTGGTGGGGCACCACTGCCCGCACCGAGCGAGAGTTCGAGACAGCTCTTTGGTGGGAACAGGAAGCGTGGCTCGGTGGCGCGTTCGATCTGGCTGAATGATTCGGCCTCAACCACATCGACCTGTGGGTTGCTTGGCAGTGGCACAACCCAGGCGAAGTTCTCGGCAGTACCAACATAATTGACCGACACATAGGCTTCGACCATGCCAGCCTGGCGATCAACAGCAAAGATGATCCGTTGTGCCGATTGACGTACCTGTGCCTCGGGCGAGAAGATTGCTGCACAGGCACTTACCAGTTCTGGTGCAATGGCCAGCAGGAGCGTCAGCGCTGCTATGATGGCCCGAATGTTTCGCACATGGCCTCCGATCACTGATTACATGTTTGATCAAGAGATCCGCCACCAGATGCCCGTACACTCTGGGACAGTTACTCTGCCGCCTGGTGCTGGGTATGTTTGCGCTGGGCTGCCAAAGAAGAAGCCAGTCAGATCATCGGCTTCCTGCTGCGAATAGAAGCGATAATCGGTGCGAATCCACATGTGCTGCCAGCCCAGATCCTGCTCAAGCCAGCGATAGTAATTGGCCAGTGCTTGATCGGGCGGTGCTGGTTCGGTTCGGCCAGTGCCGAGTGTTTCAATAATAATTGCAGCACCGCCTGGTTTCAGCACACGCTGCATTTCACCAATGGCGGCCCCGATCCGTACCTGCCAGCGATTTGGTTCCCATGTGGTTGTATGGCCGAAGCTCCAGCCGGCGAGCGCCAGATCGGCATAGGCATTGGGTAGTGGCAGCGCGGCATTATCGGCAACCGCCAGCATGACATTACCAATCGCCAGTTCGGACAAACGCTGGCGAGCGAATGCAAGCATATGGGCAGAGCCATCGCAGGCATGAATGGTTCGCACCCAGGATGCCAGCAAACGGGTGATGCGGCCCGTTCCAGCGCCAAGCTCAGCAACCCGCAGATGAGGGAGTTGGCGGATACGGCGGAAGGCGCGCAACAGATTCCCCTGGTAATCCTCACGCGAGACGAGTTGATCATACTGCTCGGCATGCTGGGCGTAGATCGTCGCAAAATCAGGCATTCGTTTGGCCTACACAGGTGGCTCCTGCAGCAGTATAGCGCAATCCTATGGAAGGTGTAAATATTGGGTGGGCGCAGATATGTTTTGGGTGCGACGGATTCTTCTGCAATGAACCACCATGCCCAACCATCGCGTAGGGGCGAACCGCGTGTTCGCCCACATGGAGCAGCGCAACACCATCATCGCGGGCCGACACGTGGGAGGCCCATATGCGTGGACGCAGCGCAGGCCGCCGCAAAAGTTTACGTCACACCCAATATGGTTTACGATTCTTGCACGCCTGTGGGACGTATGCTATACTTTGACGCAATCGGGCGATTAGCTCAGTTGGCTAGAGCGCATCCTTCACACGGATGAGGTCACTGGTTCGAGTCCAGTATCGCCCACCACTCTATCATTCGAAGGTTGGTTTGGAAGGAAACTCGCTGCGGAACCGGAGCATACTCGGTTCGCAATAGACGTAGCGAGGTGGTCAAGCGTTCGCTGGCCCTGGCGTTGCCGTCATCATGGACGACAATTATTACTGGTCGTCGTTGACCAGGCGCGGGGTGCAGGGAACGCAGCGCGCACGAGGAGTACGCGCAAAAGCCCAGTATATTGGAGTTTTTAAGGTACGACGTCTCTATCAGTTCACGTCGTACCTGCCTCCATATTGGGCATCCGTGTCAGCCTGGATAGTTGACGATCCGCACTGATACGGTATACTTAACGATGAATATAGGTACCGACGTGATTACCGGTATCGCTGATGGGCGGGAATCCGTCAGCGAGATGGTAAGCGCGTTAGTTTGCGGGTCTATCGGGTAGCTTCTCGGCTTGGGCCGGTAGACCTTGATTATTGAGACACCTTGACGACGCTATGGAGCGAGTCAGGGTGTTTTCGTTTGTGCTGCCTCTCTCTATAAAGAACTATGTTCATTGAGAAACGCAATGAATATGCGTACAACAGGAGTGCAGTGTATGGATCAGTGATGGTTATGGATCAACTGAGTGCTCCACTCCTGCTGTGGTATCATAGTGGAGCAAATCCCCCACCGCGACGCCGTAATAATCACAGAGTTTCTCTAGTGTTTCAAACTCGATCCGCTCGGTTTTCCCTAGCTCAAGGCGGCTAAGGTTCGGATACGTAATACCAGTTGCTTCTGAGACTCTACGCAACGTGACTTTGCGTCCAAGGCGTGCTTGGTAGTCCAAACGTACTTGCAAAACTCGTGAAACGATCTTGCCCATGTGCTTCCTCAACAGCAAAACCATATTCATTATTTAACACGAACATTCTACTATTGTCAAGATCATATTGTTCTATCTTGAAAGTATAGAAGTAGTGACGAAAAGGTCGAGCTTCTTAATTATTAGGATTATAGACGATATTCTCATCGACCTTATCCGTTAATCGCGCCAGTGGCAGCATGATGTGAGCAACGTACGCAGGCTGTAGAGCCTGTGATGCACTGGCGATTATCGCAAGCTTTCACGCGCTGCGTGGATCACCCTGCTCAACTGGTACGTCACCTGCCTCGGGGTTACCATACCAGCTATAGGCCAGCCGACGCGCCGGGTCGCTGAAGCGCATCGCTGCTGGATCGAAGTGGGCTGGATCGTAGCCCTGCGGCAGCCAGACACGCGTATCGTCGTCCCGTGTACCAGCAATAATCTCAGCGAAGGCATGCACGCCACCGCAATCTTCGGGTGGGCAGGCCCGCTCACCGCCAACGCAACGCGGGTAGCGGAGCTTGAAGTCGTGGCGCAGCACCTCAACCAGCCGCACGGTATGCCGCCATTCGTCGCCGAAGTCGTATTCGTAGATCGCCGTATCGTTGCGGTAGGTGAACATCGACGCGATCTGGTGCGCCCAACTCGGTGGGTCATCGCAGTCCTGGCTCAGATTGTGGATGCCGAAAATGCGCTCCTGCTTTGTTCGTGGGTGCGGCATGGTGAAGCGGTGCAAGTGGTAGTCGAGCCAGCCCATCGCGTCCTGAATGGCGACGTGCAGATCCCAGAATGTGTCGTCGCCGGGAACCTCGATCTCCCGCCAGATCAGCGGGTCAGTCTCCTGTAACTCGATACGAAAGCGCAGAACAAGCGCCTGGGTGGGGATCACCGTTTCGTGCCCACCTTTGCGTGCCTGCGAGCGGCCATCGGTCGTGGTCATTGTTGCTCCTTGGTTTGTACTAAGCATAGAGGGTGCGCTATTACCCACCGCAACAGTCTGACGTTCGCTGGCCCTGGCGTTGAAGACAACTGTCAATAGTCGGCCGTGAGTGCTCAGGTAGTGTCGGCAATATTGAGTATAGCCCGACGAGTGACAGACAACAGAGTATCATACTAATCATCGTTGATCAGGCACACGTCGTGTACGCGCAAAAAGCCCAGTATTGAAGGAGTAGGGATAACAAGTGTATGTGGCGCGATGGCGCAATACCCAAACAATCGTAGCCGGAGTTGGGATTATGTGGGCATTGCACCAGATGTGCAGCGATCAACGTGGACACTACCAAGCGATGCTCGCTGAAGCACTCAATCTGCTTCATAAAAGAATACGGTAAGCAAGTTCATGCTAAAGCACAGTATGATCGCGCCATGAGCAGATTTCATATAATAAAGGCTCTTCCGAACCCGCCGTGGTAGTGAATTGATGTGTACTGGATTGGGAATGGAAAGCCGTGAAAGCGTTCTCCCTATTTTCTCGGCAAATTGCTCACAAATGGCTTTTAGTACATGGCTCTCTGATGAGCTAAAACGCATTAGAAGAACACATGTTTCTTACAGCAGCGCCGGAAGAGCCTGATTCACCTTCGATAGCTCGAATAGCGATCCTCGTGCTCAATGTCAATCGAGGATCAATGTAAGCCTGGCAGCATGACGGCGGCAGCAGTCATACGAGCACCAGTAATAGTACTTTTGCTGCACATCCGAATCTAAACCCATAACGCTATCGTTCCCTATATGCGCTACAATGTGTCAGAATGATGTTAAAACATGGGACGTCTGCTGTGTCGAAGCAACCTCGGCTCCATCTTACCGAACGCTTTCCTGATCTGATTGCTCAGGCCAGGCTCTCGCAGCGTGCCTTTGCCCGCAAATCCGGTATCAGTTTCTCAACGATTATGGGACTGATCCATCCGGAGCTGCATCCGGGTCGGCGCGGCGGTATGCAACGCCGAACGGCGTGGATGCTGGCACAGGCCTATGGTGAGCTGGTTCATATGGATGCCGATGCTGCGTTTCGTCTGCTGATTATCGAACGTCTGGATGTGCCGTTGACCGATACCACGCCAGCTGAAGGAGATCCGCATGGCGCGTCTTGAAGACCTTACGCGTGGCGCATCACTGCGGGGTATCCTGCCCGATAGCCTCGTTACGATCATCAATGTGAGCTGGTATGGCAGCGAAGCTGTTGAGCTGACCTATAAGGATACCAGTGGTCGCCCTGGCGTCCGGCTGCTCTATCAGGATGACGAGCCATCGCTCGATCTCGTCAGCGCAGGCCGTCCCTGGAGCTTTGACGGCGATGGGCATCTGTTCCGGCTGGTCTCAGAGGCGCACCGCATTCGTCTCGCGCATCTGTTCGATCCGGTGCTGGCGGTGCATACCTCGCTGGTTGAACCGCTGCCCCATCAGATCACCGCCGTGTATGAGACCATGTTGTCACGTCAACCGCTGCGTTTCTTGCTGGCCGATGACCCTGGCGCGGGCAAGACGATTATGGCGGGCCTGCTGATCAAGGAACTGATTGCGCGCGGCGATCTACAACGGTGCTTGATTGTCTGCCCTGGCAGCCTGGCCGAACAATGGCAGGATGAACTGTATCGGCGTTTCCATTTGCCGTTCGAGATTCTGACCAATGACAAGTTGGAGTCGGCGCGCACGGGTAATTGGTTTTTGGAGAACCACCTGGTGATTGCCCGGCTCGACAAACTGGCCCGTGATGAGTCGGTGCAACAAAAGCTCCAGGCTCCCGATTGTCGCTGGGATTTGGTGGTCTGCGATGAGGCCCATAAACTCTCGGCGACCTTCTTCGGCGGTGAGCTGAAATATACCAAGCGTTATCGCCTTGGCCAGTTACTTGGCTCACTGACTCGGCACTTCTTGCTGATGACGGCCACGCCGCATAATGGCAAAGAAGAAGATTTCCAATTGTTCATGGCGCTGCTTGATAGTGATCGTTTTGAGGGCCGCTTCCGTGATGGTGTTCATCAGGTCGATGTCTCGGATCTGATGCGGCGCATGGTCAAGGAGCGCCTGCTCAAATTCGATGGTACCCCGCTGTTCCCCGAGCGAATCGCCTACACTGTACCCTACAAGCTGTCTGATGCCGAAGCCCAACTGTATCGGGAGGTGACCAACTACGTCCGCGAGGAGTTCAACCGCGCCGAGGCGCTCCAGAACGACAAGCGGGTTGGTACAGTCGGCTTCGCCCTCACGGTCTTGCAGCGGCGGTTGGCCTCGTCGCCGGAAGCGATCTTGCAATCACTGCATCGCCGTCGTGAGCGGCTGGAGAAGCGCCTGCGTGAGCTTGCGGTGATGCAACGTGGGGCAATGATTGAACACGCCAGCATCCGCCTGCTTGATGCGGAGGATCTCGAGGATCTGGAGGATGCACCCGACCGTGAAGTGGAACTGGTTGAGGAGGAAATCCTCGATCAGGCGACGGCTGCCCGCACGATTGATGAGTTGCGGTTGGAGATCGCCACCCTGACGCGGCTCGAATCATTGGCGCTCGCGGTGCGCCAGAGTGGCGAGGATCGCAAATGGCGCGAACTGGCCAGCTTACTCGGCGAAATCTTCACGCCCGCTGCTATCGTTAATCGCCTAGCCGATCCGCCGGTTGCCTATACCGTCCGCCCCATCGCACCGCCCACACCATCACCGCACCAGAAGCTGGTGGTATTTACCGAACACCGCGATACGCTGAATTACCTCGTGCAGCGCGTTACCACGCTGCTTGGGCGCAGCGATGCCGTCGTCACCATCCACGGCGGCATGGGCCGTGAGGAGCGCCTAAAAGCCCAGGAGTCGTTTCGGCATGATCCGAATGTACAAGTACTACTCGCAACTGATGCAGCCGGTGAGGGCATCAATCTCCAACGTGCCCATCTGATGGTCAACTATGATCTGCCCTGGAATCCCAATCGCTTGGAACAGCGCTTTGGTCGTATCCATCGGATTGGCCAGACGGAGGTTTGCCACCTGTGGAATCTGGTCGCCGATGAGACCCGTGAGGGCGATGTCTACCAGACGTTGCTGGAAAAGCTTGAACAGGCCCGCCAAACACTGGGCGGCCAAGTGTTTGATGTGCTGGGCAAGCTCCAATTTGAAGGCCAGCCACTGCGCGATCTGCTGATTGCCGCGATCCGCTATGGCGACCGACCGGATATTCGTGCGAAGCTAACCCAAGCAATTGAGAACGCGGTTGATCGTCGGCATATTCAGGATCTGTTGGAAGAGCGTGCGCTGGCCCACGATGCGATGGATGCGCGGCAGGTGGCACGCGTGCGTGAGGACATGGAGCGTGCTGAAGCCCGCCGCCTCCAGCCGCACTATATCGAGTCCTTCTTCCTGGAGGCCTTTGTGCAGCTTGGTGGCACGATTCGCCAGCGCGAGTCACGCCGCTATGAGGTCACCCATGTGCCCGCGCCGGTGCGCAACCGTGACCGGCTGATAGGGATTGGCGATCCGGTACTGCCACGCTACGAGCGGATTGCCTTTGACAAAGCGCTGCTCACACCACCTGGCCAGCCGCTGGCGGCCTTCGTCTGCCCCGGCCATCCGCTGCTGGATGCCACCCTCGACCTCATGCTGGAACGCTATCGCGATCTGCTGCGTCGCGGAACCGTCCTGGTGGATGAGCGCGATCTGGGTATGGCACCACGGGTGCTGTTCTACCTGGAACATGCCATCCAGGATGCATCCCTCACCCCCTTCCCCCTCTCCCACGGGAGGAGAGGGGAGTATGGAAGTGGTGAGCGGCGCACGATTTCCAAACAGATGTTGTATGTGGAACTGCGTGCGGATGGGACGACCCGCAGCCTGCACTATGCGCCCTACCTGGATTATCGGCCACTCGTCGATGGAGAGCTCGCGGTTGACACCCTCCTTGCACGTCCGGAGTGTGCCTGGATCACCCGTGACCTCGAACAGCAGGCGCTGGGCCACGCGATTGCCAACATTGTGCCAAGCCATCTCCAAGAGGTCAAGGGTCGCAAGCTCGCGCTGATTGAAAAGACCCGTGCAGCCGTGAAGGATCGGCTGACCAAGGAGATCGGCTACTGGGACCATCGCGCCGAAGAGCTTAAATTTCAGGAGCATGCAGGCAAGCCCAACGCCCGCCTGAACTCGCAAGAGGCTCGCCGTCGCGCTGATGAGATGCAGGCACGCTTGCAGAAGCGCATGGAGCAGCTTGATCTCGAAGCGCAGATCGCCGCGCTGCCGCCCGTCATCCTGGGTGGGTTAGTCGTTGTCCCGGCGGGATTACTCGCGACGATTACGGGGAGACCAGCGGGCGAGACGCCCGCGCTCCCAGCAGATACGCAAGCCTCGGCGGCACGCGCACGAGCCGTGATTATGGAGATCGAACGCAGCCTGGGGTTCGAACCAATTGATCGCGAGTTCGAACGGCTCGGCTACGATATTGAGAGCCGCGATCCGGCCACCGGCAAACTGCGCTTCATTGAGGTCAAGGGCCGTGTTTCCGGCGCAGAGACCATTACCGTCACCAAAAACGAAATTCTGTATTCGCTCAATAAGCCGGATGATTTCATCCTCGCAATGGTTGAGTTTGTGTCCGAGCGTGACCATCGCGTCCATTACCTGCGCCAGCCATTCCGGCGCGAGCCGGATTTTGATGTGACCAGCGTGAACTATACCTTTGCCGATTTGATAGCGCGTGCGACCGAACCCGGCTAGGCGAACGTGCCACTAAGGGCATAGCGCGCACGATCAGGCTATAATTGCAGCGTGGTTCATGATGTTCGGTTAGACGAGCGCAGCGGATCAGCTCGGATCTTTCGTTTCGCTCAGGATGACATGATTTCGTGAGGGATGTACCAATAGCGCGTGGGAGGTGCTCATATGACCAGTCTAACGATTGAATTGTCTCCCGACATGTATGCGCGTCTTCGCGCAGAGGCGCAGCGGCAGGGGAAAGCTGAACAGATGCTTGCACAAGAGCTGCTGGCAGGTCAGCTTCTCTCGGTGAACCAGGTTGAGGTTCCGCTCTATGTGCAGATGTTGCCGCAAATTCGTGCGCTGGTGGCAACCATGAATCCTGATGACCTGATAGTTCCGGGGAAGGCACTGCCTGAAGAGGCGATTGCCCTGCTTCGTTCATGGACAGCAGCTGATTCTGAGGGCGATGATGCGGATGCCGAGTCCTGGGAAGCTGTTCTCCGCTCAATTGATGCCAATCGAACATCGTATCGTAAGCTCTTTCCACACCTGGAGCAGCCAGAATGAGCCGCTTCGTGTTGCTGGATGCTGGCCCATTGGGCTTAGTGACTGGGCCACGCACGCTCGCAACTGCGAACGCATGTCGCACCTGGTTGGAAGATTTGCTGGTGGCGGGAGTAGAAGTACGCGTTCCCGACATCACTGATTATGAAGTACGGCGTGAATTGCTACGCGCCCGGCGATTCACAGGAATACAGCATATCGATGCGCTTCGGGCGCGCATCGGGCATCTTTCAGTTACGAGTGAGTCGCTCTTCTTGGCAGCCGAATTTTGGGCGCAGCTGCGCCAGCAGGGCAAGCCAACGGCACCAGACCTGGCGCTTGATGGTGATGTCATCCTGGCCGCCCAGGCTGCCCTGCTGATTGGTGTCGGCCATTCGGTTGTCATTGCCACCACGAATGTCGGTCACCTATCACGGCTGGTTCCCGCTGAGGAGTGGCAGAACATCACTGCATAATAAGCAAGGAACACGATGATCACCCGCAAGAAACTCATCGAAGTGGCCCTCCCGCTGGAGAAGATTAACGTGGCTAGTGCGCGTGAGAAGTCGATTCGCCACGGCCATCCAAGCACGCTGCATCTGTGGTGGGCTCGGCGGCCACTGGCAGCGGCACGGGCGGTCATCTTCGCCCAGATGGTCGATGACCCATCCGGGTATACCGAAGCGTTGCTGCGCGATCCGCAGAAGCTCGCCCATGCCAAGCAAACCCTGGCTGAACGTCAAGCAGCCTGGGATATTCGCCGCCAGGCGTTTGAGCGTACACCAATCCCAGGAAAATCAGCGATTCTCGACCCTGGAGCAGCGCCGACCTTAGATGAGTGCATTGCGGATGACGAGCGCCAGCGGCTGTTTCGGCTGATCGAGCAATTGGTGCTGTGGGAGAACACCACCAACGAGGATGTGCTCAACCAGGCCCGCGACGAAATCTGGAAGAGTTGGCGGCGCACCTGTGCCGAGAATAGCGATCATCCACGCGCAGCTGAGCTGTTCAACCCCGATACGCTGCCCGCCTTCCACGATCCATTTGCTGGTGGTGGGGCATTGCCATTGGAAGCACAGCGGTTGGGACTAGAGAGCTATGCCAGCGACCTGAACCCAGTAGCCGTGCTGATCAACAAGGCCATGATCGAGATTCCGCCAAAGTTCGCTGGGCAAGCACCGGTGAATCCCGAGGCGAATCTGGGAGCGCGCACGGCTCGCGCGCATAAGGGCTGGCATTCAGTCAACCCTGAGGCGAATCTGGGAGCGCGCACGGGCCGTGCGCATAAGGGCTGGTATTCGCGCGGCTACCTCCCTCACATTGATCAACCTGGCCTCGTACAGAGCATCACATATCGCCTAGCGGACGCAATGCCAGTTGAAAAGCGTACAGAGTGGGAAGGATTGCTCCAGATCATGGATGAGGCCAAGCGCCGCAAACAGATTGAGGAGTACCTTGATGCCAGAAATGGCGCTTGTATCCTGCGCGATTCGCGAGTCGCGCAGATTGTCGAAGAGAATTTACTCCATTTCGATGGTGAGCGCTATCGCCTCATCGCGTGGGTTGTGATGCCAAACCATATCCATGTGCTTATTGAGCCACATCCCGATTTCGCGCTTAGTGAGATTGTGCATTCGTGGAAATCGTATACGGCGAAGGCGATCAACAAGCTCCTCGGTCGCACAGGTGAGCTGTGGCAGCCCGAGTATTTCGACCGTTACATCCGCGACGATGAGCACTTTGCGGCGGTTGTGCGCTACATTCACGAGAATCCGGTGCGGGCCGGGCTGGTGCAGCGCGCTGAGCAGTGGAAGCATAGTAGTGCAGCGATAGCGGGCGAGCCGCCCGCGCTCCCGGCATCTTCTCTACCGGGCTTTGAGCGACAATGGAAAGGCGCACAGGGCTTGGCCGCCGACGTGCGCTACTACGGCAAATGGATGCGCGATGAAGCCGAGAAGCGTATCGGCCACCTCTACCCGAAGATTGAGATTACGGCAGATATGGTTACTGGGAGCGTGGGCGGCTCGCCCGCAAGACCGGATCTGAAGCCCTACCTCGGCCAGAAGCTGACCGTAATTGCCTGGCTATGGGCCCGTACAGTCAAAAGCCCCAACCCGGCCTTTCGCCATGTCGATGTGCCGCTTGCCTCGACCTTTATGCTCTCAACCAAGGCCGGCAAGGAGGCCTACGTCGAGCCGGTGATCGCGGGCGATAGCTACCAATTCACGGTGAGAACCGGCAAGCCGAAGGATGCCGATACGGCGAAGAACGGGACGAAGCTCTCGCGCGGGGCCAATTTCCGCTGCCTGATGTCCGATACGCCGATTGCGGGCGACTATATCAAGGCCGAAGGTCAGGCTGGACGG
>JBBQSD010000020.1:0-63499 GCA_038214135.1 Chloroflexales bacterium
GCTGTTCTGTTGGCATTACCAGAAACGGACCACTTCGAGATTGTTGACCCCGCCACGGAGCAGTGGCAGCAGATTGCAAAGATTATTCTGCAAGAACTCGGAAGTGAGTATTCAGGAGTCAGGAGCCAGGAGTCAGAATAGAGCGCCAAGAACCAAGAATTGCCCAGAGGGCACCCAAACCGAGAACCAAAAATAAGCTACTAACGCATATCGATCACAGCTGTGGCATGAGTAATGGGCGTTGGCAAGCTACTACGCTCGATTCGGGGTTCGGGGCAAGGCCCCGACCGTGGGTTACTAGGGCGGACGGGACCGCCTTGGTCGCGGGTGCGGGGCGCGTAGCCCTGCTAGAACTAGCCGAAGCAGTTTCTGGCGAAACACCTGCCGAGTGCAGCGGTCTGAATTGCTAAGAAGCGATAGCCGATGAATATGAGCAAGGAGGCTCTATGAGCAACACAATCAAGTACGTTCTGACCGAAGACCAGATGCCGACCGCCTGGTATAACATCCAGGCCGATTTGCCGACTCCTGCACCAGCAGTGTTGCATCCCGGCACCGGCCAACCAATTGGCCCAGCCGATCTCGCGCCGTTGTTCCCAATGGATTTGATCCTGCAAGAAGTCAGTACCGAGCGCTCAATCGAAATCCCCGAAGAGGTTCGCAATGTGTATCGGCAGTGGCGGCCAACACCATTGTATCGGGCGCGTCGGTTGGAGAAGGCGCTTGATACACCGGCCAAGATCTACTACAAATACGAGGGCGTGAGCCCATCCGGGAGCCACAAACCGAATACCGCTGTTCCACAGGCCTACTATAACAAGAAGGCTGGCGTGAAGCGGCTCGCAACCGAGACGGGCGCTGGGCAGTGGGGTTCTTCACTGGCCTTCGCTGGTTCACTATTCGGGCTGGAAGTCCTGGTCTATATGGTCAAGGTCAGCTACCAGCAGAAGCCATATCGGCGGGCGCTGATGGAGACATTTGGTGCGCGGGTGATTGCCAGCCCAAGCGATACGACCCACGCTGGCCGCATGATCCTGGCCGAACACCCCGAGAGCACCGGCAGCCTTGGTATTGCGATCAGTGAGGCGGTTGAGATTGCAGCGCAGGACGATGATACGAAGTATGCTCTTGGCAGTGTGCTCAACCATGTGCTGATGCATCAATCAATTATTGGGCTTGAGTCGCTGACCCAGATGGAAATGGCTGGCGACTATCCCGATATCATTGTTGGTTGCACTGGTGGCGGATCGAATTTCGCTGGCATTTCGTTTCCGTTCATTGGCAGGAATCTGCGCGGCGAGGCAAACACGCGGATCGTTGCGGTTGAGCCAGCGGCCTGCCCGAGCCTGACCAAGGGCAAGTATGCCTATGACTTTGGTGATACCGCCAAGATGACGCCGCTGGTCAAGATGCACACGCTTGGCCATGATTTCGTGCCATCTGGCATCCATGCTGGTGGCTTGCGCTACCACGGGATGGCACCACTGGTCAGCCATCTGGTGCAACTCGGCCAGATCGAACCGATTGCCCTCCAACAGCTCGAAACCTTCTCAGCTGGGCTGGAATTCGCTCGCGCCGAGGGTATTCTGCCAGCACCAGAGGCAAATCACGCGGTGGCAGGCGCAATTCGTGAGGCGCTCAAGTGCAAGGAAAGTGGCGAATCAAAGGTCATTCTGTTCAATCTGTGCGGCCATGGCCACTTCGACATGCAGGCCTACACCGATTTCATGGCTGGCAAGTTGAAGGATTTTGAATATTCGGATGCCGAAGTTGCCATGGCACTGGCCGGGCTGCCCAGTGTGGGGTGAACTCATTCTCCCTCTCCCCTACCCCTCCGCCACAGGTGGGGAGGAGCTTACAGGGTTCGTAAGATGGCAATTCCCCCTCTCCCCGGCGTGGGAGAGGGGTAGGGGAGAGGGGTGGGGTGAGGGGAAACACCCAAACTGCCTCTACGTTACCGTTGGTGCGAGTTCGCTATACTTCTCATAGCGCCGTTCTTCCATGATCTGTACCGTTCGCATAACAGCCTCGTGTATATCGCAGAAACTTGTGTAGAGTGGCGCGATCCCCAGGCGGATATTGTCGGGTGGGCGGAAATCGGGGATGAGCTGCATTTCGTGGATCATCGCCAGATTAATGCCAAGCCCTAATGGGTGGCCAAGCGAGATATGCGACCCGCGCACGTTGGGATCACGGGGCGAGTTGAGTGTAAAGCCATGCGGCGCAAGCAGTTGCTCCCATAGTCCAACCAGATACTCGGTCTGGGCCACCGATTTGGCGCGCAGATTGTGCATTCCTGCTTCAATCAAGAGATCGAGCCCTGGCTCCATTAGCGCCAGCGATACCACCATTGGCGTGCCTGTTAGAAAATGGCGCAGCCCATCTGCTGGCTGATACTGATGACCAAACTCGAATGGTTCCTTCTGGCCCATCCAGCCTGTCAGCGGGTTCTTCAGTCGCTCCTGCATATCCCGCCGAATATACAGAAATGCTGGTGCGCCCGGCCCGCCATTCAGGTATTTGTAGCCACACCCAATCGCCAGATCGGCCCCGCTGCCATGCAGATCAACAGGTATCGACCCAGCGGAATGGCTCAGATCCCATAGAACAAGTGCTCCCGCAGCATGCGCCGCCGCCGTGATCGCTGGCATGTCATAGGTGTAGCTGCTCTTAAACGCTGTGTGGGTGAGTGTCAGCAATGCGACCTGCGAATCGAGTGTAGCAACAATCGCATCGGCAGGGCCGTGTACGCCATCTGGCGACGGAATTTGCTCAAGGGTATGCTGGTTGCCGAGCAGATCGATCACGCCCTGCAAGATATACAGATCAGAAGGGAAATTCAGGCTATCGGTTAGTATTCGCGTGCATCCTGGTTTTTCACGCAGTGCCGCGACTGCCAACTTGAACAGATTCACCGAGGTCGAGTCGGCCATGATGATTTCATCCGGCTGTGCGCCAACCAGCTTGGCGATCTTGGCACCGATCCGCTCGGGCAGCGTGAACCAGCCCTCATTCCAGCCACGAATCAGGCGCTGGCCCCACTGGCGCTGGATCACATCATCGGAAAGGGCCATGGTTGCGCGTGGTAGGCGGCCAAGCGAGTTGCCATCAAGATAGATCAGATCCGACTCGGCAATCACGAATTGTTCGCGGAAGTGGGCCAGTGAATCCGCAGCGTCCAATGTTTCCGCATAGCTCCGGTCGGTCGGGATAACCATTGTACTATCTCCATGATAGCCATCAGCTTTCAGCCATCAGCCGTCAGCTTTTGATGCAAATGAAGCGCTTATTCTAACTGCAAAGTCTGTTTGTGGTGCAAGTATCCATTATTAGAAAGCTGAGAGCTGAGAGCTGAATGCTAACTCCTACAGCAGCGAACGAATAGCCCACAGATCGGGGAAAAAGGGCTTGATCGTTGCCGTGAGGTAGGCTGCGCCACTTGAGCCACCACTGCCGCTCTTGGTTCCAATCGTGCGCTCAACCATTTTGACATGCCGATAGCGCCATTCTTGCAGGCCCTCATCAATATCGATCAAGCGCTCGCAGATCTGGCTGGCAGCGCTGCTGGTTCGATAGACCTGAACCAGTTGTTGTTGAATCGCTGATGATGGTTCAATTGGCTGGGTGACATCGCGTTCCAGCTGATCGGCTGGTTGTGCGAAGCCATTTGCATCAAGGTAGTGCAGAAACGCATCCCAGAGCGTTGGCTGGTGATAGCGTGCCACGAGCCGCTCGTAGCCAGGCGTGTCTGAAGGAAAGTGATTGAGCATAGCACGCCGTTTGAGCCCAAGCACAAATTCCATCTCGCGGAACTGTACAGATTGAAAGCCACTGGCACTTTCGAGGAAGCCGCGAAACGAGTTGAACTCCAGCGGTGTCATCGTTTCAAGCACATCGATCTGGGCAACAACCGTCTTGAGGATCGAAAGTATCCGCCGCATGGTATGGCCTGCACGTGGCTGATCATTCTGCTGAAGCAAGACAATCAGATAGTCGAGTTCGTGGAGCAGTTGCTTGAACCATAATTCGTATACCTGATGAATAACAATAAACAACAGTTCATCGTGTTCAGGGCCATGCGGCCCATCGCTCTGCGGTGTCTGAAGATTGAGCAGTTCGCCGACCCGTAGGTAACTGCTATAGGTCATGGCTTTCGACATGATACTTCCTCAATAGATTTTGCGTCTCTACCATTCACCAGCATAATCGAGGCGATAGGGAACCGCCTGCGCTTGCAGATAGTGCCAATGTAGCTGATTGAGTTGCCGAATATGCAGCATATCATGCGCAGCCCAGGAGACCAATAGATCACCGGCACGCAGCCCGGAAAGCTGTGGATGATTGACGAGTTGATCCCAGGGCTTATCGCCGAGTTGCCGTAGAAATGCGAGTGATGAAAGCCGTACCGATAGAAAGCGCAGCAGCGACTCTTCGATGTGGCGCTCGTTATAGCGCCGTTGAATCGCCCATCCTTCTGGATCAATTGGTGCTAGAGGTTGCTCAGGGTGGTGCAGGGTTTGCTCGATCCGGTAGCGAAAATCATCGCGTTCCTCATCGTAGAGATGATTGATGACCTCAACAAGCGACCATTCGCCTGGCGATGGTTTCCAACGGGCCTGTGATTCTGGCACACCGCGCACGAGTGCTTCGATTGTGTGCATGCCCGCTTCAAGGCGGGTGATGTAGGGTTGGATCTCTAGCATTGAGCATCGCTTTCATTATGTGGGCATGCGCTCTTCTATTGCGTGTGCATTATAGCATTGTAGGGGTGGCGGTTCGCTCCTGACTCCTGACTCCTCGTTCAGCTATTGTAGCTCAATAATTCTATCCACAAGCCCAAGCCGCGCAACATGGATATAGCGTAGTTTCCAGAGTTTGCGCCGTGCATCCCAGATTCCACCGGCTTGCTTCACTGCAAATGCGAGATCGCGTTCGCCCCAGGCGATCTGCAAATAGACCAATTGATCGATTGCTGGTTCTTTTGGCGCTACCAGAGTTTCTTTGACGATCAGTTCGATGGTTTTGAGCCGCCGATTGCGCTCGGCATCATAGCGATAGCGCACACAGATCAGCCGATCGCCATATTCAGCCACCAATTTGATGGTGCCACGTTGGCCCGGTTTCAGAACGAGACGGGTTCGCATCACGCGGGCTCCTTACACGAAATCGAACTTGGCTTGCACGATAGCGTGTATTATAGTACGCTTGTTCGTGTTTGTCGAGAGCCGATTTCGTGTAGGCCGTTACAAATTGGTGTTGTGGCCGATACCATTGGCATAGATGGTATGGACAATCGATTCAATTGCTGGTTCTTCGACGGTCAGATCGCGGATCGAGTAGTATGCGGCGACGGTCGCAATCAGCGCGGCAGCAGTGATCTGTTCGCGGTCGAAGCGCAGCCAGACGCGCAATCCTTCGGTTCGCATCACCTGTGCATCAGCAATAGTGATCGGTTCTGGCGGCAGTTCGTCCAGATCGATCACCAGCGTACGCCAGCGGCCAAGGCGGGTTCGCAACGCTGCGAGGGCACCATCATAGATCACCAGGCCGTGGTCAATCAGAATAACCCGCTGGCAGAGCCGTTCGATATCACCGAGATCATGGGTGGTGAGAATAATCGTGACGCCAAGATCGCGATGGAGGTGTTGCAAAAAGCCACGAATACGCTCGCGTGCGAGGACATCAAGGCCGATGGTTGGCTCATCGAGGAACAGAATACGTGGATCGTGGAGCAGTGCAGCGGTCAGATCGGCGCGCATGCGCTGGCCAAGCGAGAGCTGACGGACAGGCGTGTTCAGAAATGGCTCAAGCTCCAGCAATTCGGTGAAGGTTGCAAGATTGCTGCGCCAGCGTTCGGCTGGAATCGCATAGATATGGCGCAGGAGTTCGAATGATTCAATGGTGGGCAGATCCCACCACAGTTGGGTACGCTGGCCAAAGACAACGCCAATTGAACGGGCGTGTTCGCTGCGCTGGCGGTGTGGAACACGTCCATCAACGGTGATACTCCCGCTGCTTGGCACCAGGATGCCGGTCAGCATTTTGAGCGTTGTGGATTTCCCAGCACCATTTGGCCCAAGGTATCCAACCAATTCACCAGCCTGGATCGAAAAAGAGGCTTCTTCAACGGCATGAACATCGCGATATTCGCGGGAGAGGAGCGTTCGTACAGCGCTTAACCGGCCACTATGACGGACGGGAACACGAAAGGTTTTGCGAAGCTGCTCAACCTCAATCAGCGCCATAGCAGGGTTCCTTCCTGTGATAAAGAAGACATTCAGATAGCATAGGCGCTGACAAGCAGGCAGACAACCATCGCAAGGTGGAACATACAGAGTATTCAGAAGTCAGGAGTCAGAATAAAGCCATCAGCTTTCAGTCGTCAGAGTCTGAGGATCGGGTAGAGATGCTGCGCTGGAGCGTCTGGAGGCCGAATGCCGAACTAAGAATGGCCCCAACCCGAAACCCATTGCATTTTATATGAGGGCGCTGCTGTTTTGCACAGTGGAGCGCAGCGACGTATACTAAACTATCGATACAAAAGCGCTGGAGGTATGGACATGGCAATTGATACCCAACTGTTCGATCTAAAACTTGTTCGTATCATCGATGGGCAGGAAATTGATCTGCACGCACTGCAAGGCATGTGGACTGTTGAACAATATCTGAAGCTCACTGATCAGACGAATCAGTTGATCGAATATACTGATGGAGTGATTGAGGTTCTGCCCATGCCAACTGACAAACATCAGGCTATTTCACAGATGCTCTTTCTCGCGCTGCTGGCATTCGTCCAACACCTTGGTGGTAAGGTATTCTATGCGCCGCTGCGGGTACAGGTGCGGCCTGGGAGATTCCGTGAACCGGATTTGCTGCTGCTGCTTGATGCAAACGACCCACGCCGCCAGAATGCGTTCTGGTTCGGTGCCGATCTCGTCGTAGAAATCGTTAGCCCGGATAGGCCGGAGCGCGATACCGAAGAGAAGCCAGTCGATTATAGCCAGGCACATATTCCAGAATATTGGATTGTGAACCCAATCGAGGAAACGATCTCGGTGCTCGTTCTCGATGGGGAAATATACCGTGTTGCGGGTGTATTCAAACGAGATCAAATTGCAGCATCGGTGCTGCTCGATGGCTTCAGTATTGCTGTTGCGGATGTGTTCGATGCTCATTAGTGATTATGATGATGTGACAAGTATCCATTGAGGTAGTAAGATACAGATAGGCGATATTCTACTGTCGTTCGTAAGGAGCTGATGATGACCAAGTTACATGAACTTGCAGAATTGGGACAGGCGGTCTGGCTGGATTTCATCCGTCGTTCGTTTGTGGCGAGTGGCGAACTCCAGACATTGATTGATGCTGGCGTTCGGGGTGTGACGAGCAACCCGACGATCTTTGAGAAGGCGATTGCTGGTAGCGCCGATTATGATGATGATATTCGCACACTGGCAACCCAGGGCCGTTCGGTCGATGAGATCTATGAAGCATTGGTGATTGCCGATATTGCCGCCGGAGCGGATCTCTTTCGCCCGCTGTATGCCGAAACCAAGGGCGGTGATGGCTTCATTAGCTTGGAAGTCAGCCCAACGCTGGCCCATAATACCGATGGCACAATTGCGGATGCCAAGCGCCTGTATGCCACGCTTGGCCGCCCGAATGTGATGATTAAAATCCCAGCCACTCCGGCTGGCATTCCGGCGATCACCGAGGTGATTGGCTCGGGTGTGAATGTGAATGTGACGCTGATCTTCTCGATGGCTCAGTATGAAGCGGTGGTTGAGGCCTATCTGGCTGGCCTGGAGCAACTGGCTGCCAATGGCGGTGATCTCAGCAGAGTTGCCTCAGTTGCTTCGTTCTTTGTGAGCCGTGTTGATACATCCGTCGATAAGATCCTGGATACAATTGGCCATTCGGAACTGACTGGCAAGACGGCGATTGCCAATGCGAAAGTTGCCTATGCCCGCTTCCAGGAGCTGTTTAGTGGCCCACGCTGGGCAGCATTGGCCGCGCAGGGCGCACAGGTGCAACGCCCGTTATGGGCCTCGACAGGTACCAAGGATGCGCGCTTCTCCGATACATTGTATGTCGATGCCCTGATTGGCCCGCATACCGTCAATACCATGCCACCAGCGACTCTGGATGCATTCAGTGATCATGGCACGCCAGCGCAGACGGTCAAGCTTGATCTTGCGGCAGCCCAAGCGCACCTTGCTCAACTGCCTGCATTGGATATTGATCTCGATGCGATTACTGCACAACTGCAGGATGATGGTGTGACATCGTTTGCGAAATCGTTTGAGTCGCTCATGTCCAGCCTGGCAGCCAAGCGTGAGGCGGTGCAATGACAACAGCGCTGACCCAGTTGCCAGCCTGGCATGCCCTGATGGCGCATCATGATACGATCAAGAATACTCATCTGCGCGAATTGTTTGCCCAGGATGCAGCGCGTGGAACACGCCTGGCAATCGAGGCTGAGGGATTGTACCTCGATTACTCGAAGCATCGGATCACTGAAGAAACCGTGGGACTGCTGATGCAGCTGGCGGAAGCCAGCGATCTGCGTGGGCATATCGATGCCATGTTTCGTGGCGAGAAGATCAACATCACCGAAAAGCGGGCCGTTCTGCACACTGCCCTTCGCGCACCGCGTGATGCTGTTGTTGTTGTTGATGGACATAATGTTGTTCCCGATGTGCATGCTGTTCTTGATCGAATGGCGGCATTTGCCGAGCAGGTACGTTCGGGAGCCTGGAAGGGCCACACCGGCAAGCGCATTCGGGCAATCGTGAATATCGGCATTGGTGGTTCTGATCTTGGCCCGGTGATGGCCTATGAAGCGCTGCGCTACTATAGTGATCGCAATCTAACGCTGCGCTTTGTCTCGAATGTTGATGGCAATGATTTTGCCGAGGCGGTTCAGGGGCTTGATCCAGCCGAGACACTATTCATTGTGGCCTCCAAAACGTTCACAACGCTCGAAACGATGACGAATGCGCGCAGCGCACGCGATTGGTTGCTTGCCACACTCGGCGATGAGGCGGCGGTTGCCAAGCATTTTGTGGCGGTTTCCACAAATGCAGCCGAAGTGGAACGCTTTGGCATCGATACCGCCAACATGTTTGGGTTCTGGGATTGGGTCGGCGGGCGCTATTCGATGACATCGGCGATTGGCCTTTCGACGATGCTTGCGATTGGGCCAGAGCATTTCCGAGCCATGTTGGATGGCTTCCATGCCATGGATGAGCATTTCCGGACGGTGCCATTTGCCCAGAATCTGCCAGTGTTGCACGGCTTGCTCTCACTGTGGTATACCAACTTTTTCGGAGCGGAGACGGTTGCTGTTCTGCCATATGATAACTATCTCAAGCGTTTCCCGGCCTATTTGCAGCAACTGACGATGGAGAGCAATGGCAAATCGGTAACGCTGGATAATAGCGCTGTTGCATATCAGACCGGGCCGATCTATTGGGGCGAGCCAGGCACCAATGGCCAGCACTCGTTCTATCAGCTGATCCACCAGGGCACCAAGCTGATCCCCTGTGATTTCATTGGCTTTGCCAATAGCCTGAATCCGCTTGGAGTACACCAGGATCTGTTGATCGCCAACATGCTGGCACAATCGGAGGCGTTGGCATTCGGCAAGACGGCAGCCGAAGTTACGGCGGAAGGGACGGCAGAGTGGCTGGTTCCACATCGCACGTTTGCTGGCAATCGCCCATCAAATACCATATTGGCAGAAAAGCTCGATCCGGCCATACTTGGCAAGCTGGTTGCGCTGTATGAGCATAGTGTGTTTGTGCAGGGTGTGATCTGGCAGATCGATTCGTTCGACCAATGGGGTGTTGAACTCGGCAAGGTGCTGGCCATGCGGATTGTGCCAGAATTATCGGGCGAGCGCACACCAGCCCACGATAGTTCGACGGATACGCTGATTGGGCGCTACCGTGCGGCGCGTCGGGTTTGACGTTTATAGAATGATGATTTAGCCGCTGATGAAGAAGGGGTTGTTCATGAATATCGGTATTACGGGGCTTGGTCGCATGGGCGCAGGAATGGCCGAGCGCTGGGTACGGGGCGGGCATCGCGTTGTTGTGCATAATCGCAGCCATGGCCCAATCGACGCACTGGCTGCCAAGGGTGCTGTGGCGGCCTATACGTATGAGGAATTGGTGGCGCAGCTTGAGGCACCACGGGCGATCTGGGTCATGCTGCCAGCCGGCGATGTCACTGAACAGGCGATTGAAGGCCTGGCGGCGCTGCTCTCACCAGGCGATACGATCATCGAAGCTGGCAATACCATGTACAAGGACGATATCCGCCGTGCCGCGGCGCTTAAGCCACGCGGCATTAACTATATCGATCAGGGCACCAGTGGTGGCATCTGGGGCCTCGAACTCGGCTTCTGTTTGATGGTTGGCGGCGATGTAGAGGTTGTCAAGCCGCTCGAAGCAGCATTCATTACATTGGCACCAGAGAATGGCTATTTGCACTGTGGCCCAACGGGCAGCGGTCATTTCGTCAAAATGGTGCATAATGGCATTGAATATGGCATGATGCAGGCCTATGCCGAGGGCTTTGATATTCTGCGCGCCAAGACGGATTTCAACCTCGATATGCAGAAGGTCGCGGCGGTCTGGCAGAATGGCAGTGTGGTACGCTCGTGGTTGCTCGATCTGGCCGAGGCGGCCTTCCGCGAAGATCCAGGACTGGAAAACCTCAAGGGCTATGTGCAGGATAGCGGCGAGGGGCGCTGGACGATCCAGGCAGCCATTGATCTGGATGTTCCGGCACCTGTGATTACGCTCTCGCTGTTTGAGCGCTTCCATTCACGCCAGCCGGATTCGTTTGCGGCAAAGGTGCTGGCTGCCATGCGCAAGGGCTTCGGTGGCCATGCAGTCAAGAAGGCATCAGAATAGTGCATATTGCGCCATCGATCCTATCGGCTGATTTCAGTCGCCTTGGCGATCACGTCCGCGAGGCGTGTGATGCTGGGGCGCGCTGGATTCATATTGACATTATGGACGGCCATTTTGTGCCAAACCTCACATTTGGCCCGGCCGTTGTTGCGGCAATGCGCCCAATTGCAAATTCCTATGCTGCGATTCTGGATGTGCATCTGATGATCACCAACCCAGATGTGTTCCTGGAAGATTTTGCCGATGCTGGCGCGGATATCATTACTGTGCATGTTGAGGTGTGCCAGCATCTGAATCGAACGGTGCATGCAATCAAGGCTGCCGGAAAGCGGGCAGGTGTGGCACTCAACCCAGCGACACCATTGGCGATGTTGGAGGAGATTCTGCCAGAGATCGACCTCGCGCTGATGATGACCGTCAACCCTGGTTTCGGCGGGCAGCGCTTTATCCCAGCAATGCTGGATAAAATCAGCCGTCTGCGGGCAATCCTGCTGGCACGAGGATTAGAGCATATTACCCTGGAAGCCGATGGCGGTATCAATACTGAAACAATTGGTCTGGTTGCACACGCTGGCGCGACCACAGCCGTTGTTGGTTCGGCATTGTTCGGCGGCGATGGCGTTACCCGGAATTGGGCAACATTACAGAGCGCCATGGGGAAATAACCCCCTCACCCCACTTCGCTATAGTGCGCCACCGGTTGGTACCAGGCCTCAGCAAGTAATTCCAGGCTGCGCACCCGTTCGCGGATGCCGTGGGTGAGCGAGGTTACCATTATTTCGTTGGCGGTGGTCTGCTGGCTGAGTTGCTCGATTCGGGCAACGACTGCAGCGGGTGTGCCAACGATCCGATTCGTTGGCAATTGTCGTGCGAGCGGCAGATCGGGGTGAGCAGCGGCAGCCTCGGGCGAAAGCAATGGTATCCGCCGCCCGGTGCGGATTGCCAGCATCGCGAGTTGGCCCGGTGCGGCAAACCATGTCGCCTGTTCATCGGTTTCGGCAACCAGCACACTTGCAGTAACAATCGCATACGGCTGATCCAGAACTGGTGATGGCCGGAAGTTCTGGCGATACAGATCCAGCGCATCTAATGTGCCGCCGGTGTCGAAGTGATTGGCAAACACAAATGGTAGGCCGAGTTGTCCAGCAAGCTGTGCGCTATAATCGCTCGACCCAAGCAGGATAATTGTTGGCGCGCTGGTTGCAGCTGGTGTTGCTGCGAAGCGATTCCAGATGCCCTCTTTGGTGCGTGGATCGCCAAGCAAGCCCATCAGTTCGATCAGATGGCGTGGAAAATCCTCTGCGCCAAGAGCAGCCGGTGCGCGGCGGAGTGCAGCAGCAGTTGCTGGATCGGTGCCGGGAGCACGCCCGATGCCCAGATCAATCCGGCCAGGATGCAGCGCCTCAAGCAGTGCGAACTGCTCCGCAACCACCAGCGATGGATGGTTGGGCAACATCACCCCGCCTGATCCAACGCGAATTGTGGACGTGGCCGCAGCCAAATGGGCAATCAGCACCGGTGGTGTCGTACTAGCGACCAGCGGCATATTATGGTGTTCGGCAACCCAGAAACGGGTATAACCGAATCCTTCGGCTTGTTTGGCAAGCAGGGTTGTGTCGGCTAGTGCAGAGGCACTGGTGCCACCCTCGCCAACCACCGCCAGATCCAGGACTGATAACGGAACACGATCACGGTTCATATTCATATGCATACCTTACGTATGTGTCGCAACAATACAATAACGACCCTTGTCTCGTTCTGAGGTTGGGAGATTCAAAAACTCAGCAGCTATAATGTCGAAGCCGAGTTGTTTCAGCAAGTGAACACCCAGTTCGGGCGGATGCGAATCATAGAAGAATGATTGCCCGAACATGGTATCGGTGAACGCCGGATGATCCGAGCCACCAATGGTGATCATGATCTTGCCATTCGGGCTAAGCATGGATGCCATCTGTTGCAGGATGCCCGCGTGTGCGGATCGCTCAATGTGAAAGAGTGCATCCCAACAAACAATACCTGCGAACTGTGCGGAAGTATGAAAATCCTCAATCCGTGACTCGATCCAGGTTGCTTGTGGGAAGCGTACACGCGCCAACTGGAGCATGCCTACTGCTTGATCAATGCCAACCAGTTCATACCCCCGATTCAGGATGTATTCGCCGATTGGGCGACCAGTACCGCAGCCAAGATCCAGGATCGCTGCTGGCGCAATAATTCCTGCCAGAAAGGTATCCACAACGCGCTGTTCCTCACCAAAGAACATCGCATCCCATGAGGGAGCGACCATATTGTAACTATCCCTATTCATACGGAATGGTCTCCCATGCGAAACGCTTAACGCATTGTAGCATGACACAAAGCCGAACGAGGGGATCGAATGTATGGGCAACAATGGCATTACGAAGCGTAGGGGCGGTTCGTGAACCAGCCACGATGCCGATCCATGATACGCAGCCGTGAGGGATATATGGATAAAGTTATGCTATGATAGCGCTTCCAACGATTCCGATTGTGTAGGAGCCTCTTGTATGTGGATACGGCGTTTGCTTCGCAAGATCCCTGGGCTTTCACGGATTGCACAAGTGCTGGATACGATGGAACGAGATCATCTCGAGCTCATTGCAGCATATCAGAACTTAGAGAAAACCCATCATCAGCTTGTTGATACGTATCAGACGCTTGAGCACGACTATCATGCGCTTCGTGTAACCTTTCAACGGCTGACGCGCCCTGCACTCCAATCCAATCGTCAAGATATTGCTACGGAAGCCCCCACCGCACTCGACATGCCCATTCCGCCATCGCTGCTGCGCTACTGGGTTGCTGGCAGCGATGATCTTGGTTGGTTTCTTGAAAGTGGGCAACTTGGCATCAAAGCACTACACGATATTCTGACGCCATATGGCATACAACTGGCGAATTTCACCCGAATCCTCGATTTCGGCTGTGGTTGTGCGCGTGTGTTACGGCATTTGCCTGCTGCTACGACAGCCAAGATTGATGGAACCGATAGTAATGCTGATGCTATTCATTGGTGTGCGGATAACCTCACCATTGCACAGTTCGCCGTTAATGCGTTAGAACCGCCATTGGCCTATCCCGATCAGACCTTCGATCTGATCTATGCATTCTCGGTGTTTACCCATTTAACCGGCGATCTACAGCAAGCTTGGATCGAGGAACTGCACCGATGCCTGAAACCGGGTGGCTTTCTGGTGATGAGCACGCATGGAAATTACTATCTTCCGCATCTCAATCCCCAAGAACAAATCGCTTATCATGGCGGCGCACTGGTTGTACACCATCAAGAACACTTTGGCGAGAATGTGTGTAGCGCATTTCAAGCGCAAGCGCATGTTCGCCGCCTCGTGCAATCGAAATTCACAGCCGTATCGTTCATCCCCGAAGGCGCATTGGGAAACCGCTACCAGGATCTGTACCTCCTTCAAGCACAATGATTATTATGCTATTCCCCAAATTGCTATCGCCACAGGCAAAATAGCTGCCCAAACCAGGCCATCGCGCATAATCAATTCATTCTGCTGATGCTTCAGCCTGAATGAGCGGCAGGGCAACCATAAAGGAACTCCCCTGCCCCTCGGTGCTTTCCACAAAGATATTGCCATCGTGCAGCGTCACAATTTCCCGCACAACATACAGCCCAACACCAATACCGCTCATATGTTGTGTTGCACCACTATGCACACGATAGAAGCGCTGGAACAGGCTTGGAATGGCTTCCTTAGGAATGCCAATGCCTTTGTCGCTCACAGTGATCAATGCCTGGGCTCCTCGCGATTCAAGGGTAACGCTGATTGTACCGCCTTGTGGGCTATACTTGAGTGCATTCTGAAGTAAATTCTGTAGCACCTGTTCGAGCCGCACGACATCCCCATTCACGAGCAATTGCTGATCCAACTCCTGGTAGGCGATGGTATGCTGAACAAGCAGCGGCTGGAAATCGCCAACGACCCGTTGAATAAGCTGATTGAGATTGACAGGTTCGCGAATGATCTGGAGTTGCCCCTGGGAAAGGCGAGATACATCAAGAAGTGTGCTGATGAGCTTATTGAGCCGGTGGGACTGTTCCACAATCACGCGAATAGCCCGCAGATCGCGCTCGGTTGATGTGTTGGAACGCTCAAACCGTTGTTGAAGTAACTGTGCTTGCCCAAGTACCGCCGTCAGTGGTGTCTTGAGTTCGTGCGATGCAATCAGCAGAAAGGCATCGCGTACGTTCACGGCTTCCTGTTGGTTCTGGTACAGGCGGGCGTTATCGATCATCAACGCAGCACGGCTGGCAAGGATCTCTGCCGTGGCAATATCTTCAGGGCTGAACTCGCGATTCGATGCATCCATCCCAAAGGCGATTGCACCAATCACATGTTGCCGTGCGACAAGCGGAACGATCACCTGATCGCGTGGTATCAGTTTTGGGGCCATGGATGAAACACCCATCTGCATCGCAAGGATCTGCCCGAGCGAGGCGCTGACATCAGGATTAATGCTTGTTTGTCCGGTGCGGATCACATCGGCAGCGGGATGTAGGCCTCGGGGATCGATTGGATCTAGCTTCTGAAGCTGCACCAACCAGGTCTCTTTTTCCTTATCTGCATGGGCCGCAGCAGCACGGGAGATCGATCCATCCGCGGTACACAGAAAAACGACGCATATATCGCAGAACCGTGGAACCGTGAAATGGACGAGATTGTTGAGCCGCTCGGTATAATCCAGTGATGTTGAGAGCATCCCGCCCGTTTCATTGATGAATGCGGCGCGGGCAGCCGCCTGCTCCGCTGCGGCGCGGGCAATGCGTTCCGCTTTATACAGGCGCGCATTTTCAATAGCAATCGTTATTCGACGCGCCACAAGTTCGACGAGGCCAAGATCATCGAGTGAGTATGAACGCCGAGCGCCACTCAACATCATCGTACATGTGCCAATCACCCTGCTCTGCCAAATCAACGGAACAATCATCAACGAATGGTACCCGATGGCTTTCCAGAGCGCAAGCTCGTGTGCATCCATTCGTTCGGTTTGTAACATCGCATCGGTGATGATCGGATACCATTGGGACTCGCCGGTTCGCAAAACAAGTGCTGTTCCATCGGCTTCTGCACGGTTGATTGGGTATTGATCACACAGTTCGCGCAGTAGTTGCTCTTTTTCGGGATCACGGTGGGCCAGTGCAGCAGTATAGATCTGATCAGCATCGTTGATCATATTGATCACGCACCAATCGGCCATTGATGTTAACGTCAGGCGGGCGACATCGGTGAGGCGGGTCTCGTATTCAATCGAGTCGGCAAGAATTTTACTGACGTTTGTCAGATAGCGCTGGCGTTCTTCTGCTTGTTTGCGCTCGGTGATGTTGATCGTTGTGCCAATCAGGCGCATGGGATTGCCAGAAGAATCACGAATGAGAATCGCCCGATCCCACACATAGATATACTGACCATCCTGGTGGCGAACACGATACTCATAGCTGTAACTATCGTTCGCCGCTTGGCCAAGGCTGCTTGCGAGCTGAAAAACCGCCAGATCATCAGGGTGAGTCAGGCTCGACCACCATTCGGCAGTAGTCGGAATGGTTTCTCGCTCATACCCAAGCAGGCGGGTCAGCCCCTCACTACGCTCAACATGGTTCGTGTTCATATCATAATCATAGATGAAGCCATCTAATGCGCTCAGCGCGAGTTGGAGTTGCTCGACAGTTCGCTGCAGTTGGGCTTCAGTCTGCTGTTGATTCGGGAGGGAATTGGTCATGGGGTCTCCGAATATATACATGGACAGAACAAGCCCAGCGTAGCCGCTTGTTTACTTGTTCTGCTCCAAAGCAACAAGCCACCAACGAGCGCATTGTTTATCGGGCAACAATCTGTTCAACAACGGTGAGTAAATCAAGCAGATCAAATGGCTTTGCCAGTGTGTGAGCCGCACCGATCTCCTGCCCCCAACGCATATCCTGTGCAGCAGTCATCACGACCAGCGGCACCGTGACGCCCCGATCCCGTAATGCACGGGCGACACCCCAGCCATCCAACACAGGCATACGCATATCCAACAGAATCAGCGCTGGACGATGATCATCGATGGCTGCCAATCCTTCCATGCCACCGGCAGCCGTTCGCACCGCATAGCCCTCGTCACGAAGGATATCGGCAACAGTCATGAGAATAGCTGGATCATCATCAATCACAAGAATATCAGGAGTCATAGGTCACAACTTCATTTGGCACGAACGGGAGGCTCACCTGAAATGTGCTGCCCTGCCCAGGTTGGCTATGGATCATAATCTGGCCGCCGTGCTGTTCCACAATCCCTTTACAAATAAATAACCCCAAGCCCATGCCTGGGAAACGCCGATCATCAACATTCGTTCCTCTATGAAAACGAGTAAACAGGTGCGGAATATCATCTGCTGGGATGCCGATCCCATGATCGGTAACACTCATATTGATACCTGAGTCCTCATGGCGCACAGATATCCGAATGGGGCCACCATCCGGACTATATTTAATCGCATTCTCAACCAAATTATCCAGGAGTTGCGCAATCCGTTGCTGATCATAGTAGCCCACCACCTCCGTCTCACCATCAATTGTGCAGGGGTGGCGCGGCGTTGCCAAGCGGGCACAGATATCGTGGACCAGGACAACCAGATCAACCTTCTCTCGGCGGCTTACCAACTGGCCTTGCTCCACCCTGGTTGCATCGAGCAGATCCAACACCAGCCGTTTTAATCGCTGTGCCTCGGTGATCAGCACCTGGATCGATGCCTGATCGGCTGGTGCCGTTGGATCGCGTTGCGCTCGGCGCTCCATCAACTGCGCCCGTGCAACCAGGGTTGTCAATGGTGTTTTAAGATCATGAGCTGCAGCCGAAAGAAAATCTTCCTTGAGGCGAGCGGCTTCTTCGCGTCCATGGACACGGGCCGCTTGATCAATCAGTACACGACTTTCAAGGATCACTGCTGCTTGATCGGCCAATAGCTGAATCAGTGCCAGATCATCATCGGCAAAAATTGGTGCGCGTGGCGCATAGGCAATTAGTACCCCAAGCCGGCGAGTTCCAGCCGTAATTGGTGCCGCAAGAAGTGCCGAGGCGCTGTTAAAATGCGCCGAACGTGCGCGGATCTGCTCGCTATAGTGTGTATTTGGTGAAAAGATTGGCTTTTGCATACGAAAGGCGTGTGCTGTGGGGATATCTTCATCAATCGAGAGGGCCGCTTGTTGACCCGCCTGCTCAAACAAGAGCACCTGATTGGCCTCATCCCATAGGCCAATTCGGGCATTTTCGATACCAATCGAGTCGGCAGCACCCTGCTGAAGAGCCTGCACAATGGCGTTGGTAGTTGGAAGGCGTGGTAGCGTTGCCGCACGGCCAAGAAATGCGCGTAGTTCTGGTTCCTGCCAGGCCCGACGCAACCAGCGCGGTGGGGCGAACCCCACAAGATAACTCACTCCAGCCGCTAACCCAAGCAATTCGGCCATTGCACGCCACAGCGCAATCTGTTCTGGAAGCCATAGCCCTAAACTGCCCACGGCAATATTCATCACCAAGAACAGCGATCCCAGGCTCATGGCCGCCAACCGCCTGTGGGTCACACCCCGAGCTTTCAGGGTTGCCTTGACACTGGCGAAGATGACATAGATGAGAACAGCAATCACATACAGCTCTAACAGGATGTTGATCCATGCAGGGCGCTCAACCGGCAGCACCCACAGGCAGATCAGGGCAATAACAAGCAATACCTCAATACTGCGGCGAACCCATAGCGCAGCAACAATAATATCGTCGACAAGCCGTACAAGCAGGTATGGCAGTGATAGTAGAGCACTGCTCGCAAGATAGGCAGCAACACCAGTCGACGAAAACACACCAAGCAGTGTTCCGATCGCGATAGCAATGATCAGTACTGGCGCAGCAAATAGGAGCGCAATATCGAGATGAGCGCGGCTTGGCCGCCGAATTGCCTGTACTGTTACAACCACAAAAATAATGGTGAACATCAGCCAGGAGAGGTACGTCAGCAGTTGATCTGCACTCAAAATTGACACCCTCCCTATCATTCAGCAACATCTCGTGAGAGCACATGCGTGTGCCACGAACACCTGCCTGATGTAGCAAGAATCGTGCCAGGAGACCTGCCTCACCATCCGCAGGCTGAAGCCTGCGGCAAAGGGACGATCCACTCATAGCCGCGTGGCTTTAACCTGCGGTGGGTAGGGATAACAATGCCCGATCAATGTGTAAATGATCATCAGCCTGCGGATGGAGTGACTCAGGGGGAGATCGATGGTGAACGTGTTCCGATATACTGTTTTACATGGTCGAACAGATCGGTAAGATCAAATGGCTTCACCAGAAAGCCGGAAACACCAAGAAGTTCTAGCGCTGGCACACGAGAAGATGCCGTAATCAGGATAATTGGCACGCCATGGGCCGAAGAGCTGCGCCAATACGCAAGAAACGCATTACTCTCATGTGTCGTCGGGATATTGAGATCCAACAGGATCAACTGCGGAATAGAATTCTCAATTGCGGCAATGGCTGTGGAAACAGTATGTGCGACGTGTGGATTGTAGCCTTCATCGCGCAGCGCTTCGGCAATAAAGTCTGCAATTGGAGGGTCATCTTCAAGCACCAGAATATCCATCGTATCCCCGCAGATTTGTTTCATTATTTGATTCAGCGACCCCCAGTGCATAACGAGTATACCATATTTTGATAAAGGCTAATTATGGTACTATAGCGCCTATTACCATGCCTCATTGGTTGATTGGTATTACGACAGTAGAGCAGTTTGCAAACGCCCCTATGGCATTGTAGGCACCGCTATGTTCTGAGAAAAGTGTGAGGAAATCTGCAATGCGAAGTTGGCAAACCACTATTGGAACAAGCCCACCGGCGTGGATGCGCTATGCTGTCAGTGTTGGAAGCGTTGTTCTGGCCGTGATTATCTCACTCGTGCTCTATCCATATATAGAACCGAATCCATTTGCGCTGTTTATTACCGCTGTTGCGATCAGTTCGTGGTATGGTGGGCTACGGCCTGGGCTGCTCGCCATCCTGCTCTCACTCGTTACGATAAATTATTTCTTTATCGCTCCGCTATTTACCTTCAGCATGGTAGTATCTGATGTTATTCGCCTTACCATATTTCTTATTGTCGCACTGCTGATCAGTTCTTTGTCCGAGGCACGCCGTATCTCCGAAACCCGCTATGCTGTCACGCTTGCGAGCCTTGGTGATGCGGTGATCACAACCGATACGGCAGCCCGAGTTGTGTTTATGAATGCCGTCGCAGAAGCATTGACGGGCTGGACACTGATTGAGGCTCGTGGCAAGATGATCAACGAGATCGTGCAGCTTGTGCATATGGATACGCGGCAAAAAGTTGAGAATCCCGTCGATCAGGTGCTGCGCGATGGCAGGGTTGTGGAGCTCGCCAATCATACGATTCTGATCGCCCGTGATGGAACTGAACGTGCCCTGGACGATAGCGGTGCGCCGATTCGTAATGAAGCAGGTAAGCTACTGGGGGTGGTTCTGGTATTCCGTGATGTCACGGCGCGTGTCCAAGCAGAAGTAGAGCGTGAACGGCTGTTACAGGAAGCCCAGGCAGCGGTTCGTATGCGCGAGCAGTTCCTTTCGATCGCCGCCCACGAATTACGCACCCCACTTACCTCACTTCTGGGAAATGCCCAGCTTATGCAACGCCGTGCAGCGCGTGATGGGAATATGGCCGAGCGTGAGCGGCGCGTTATCAATGTCATAGTTAATCAAGCACGGCGATTGGACAATATGATTGTGGCGCTGCTTGATGTTTCACGATTGGAAACAGGGCAGCTTTCAATCAAATGCGAACATATTGATATTGGCCAGCTCGTGCAGCGCATCGTGGATGAGATTCAGCCAACGCTCGATCAGCGCCTCCTGGAACTGATTGGCCCCGATACACCACTGCTTATTGATGGTGATGCCCTGCGCCTAGAACAGGTCTTTCAGAACCTCATTCAGAACGCCATCAAATATAGTGATCCACTAGCCCCAGTCGTGATTCGAACCAGCGAGCAAGCGACAACAATTTGTATTCATATTGAAGATCAGGGCATTGGTATCGACCCAAACGAGCTTCCGCATTTGTTTCAACGCTTCTATCGTAGCGATACTTCCACAGTTCAGCAGACGGCTGGCCTTGGTATTGGGCTGTTTGTTGTTCAGGAGATCGTGAAACTCCATGGTGGCAGCGTGCGTGTCGAAAGTACCCTTGGAGTCGGCAGTACCTTTAGTGTTTGCCTCCCACGCCTCCCTTGAATCCATTATAGCAATTTGAATGCTTGCGCATGTCATATTGATGTTCCTCCCCAAATCCATGCAGGCTGGCATATATCTTGCTATGTATAGGCCACGTAAGCAAATCGATCAGCGCAGATGTGCAATGGTCGGATTATCACAATCAGGAGCCTCACATGATTAACTTCATTATCTGGTTGGTACTGGGCGCGTTGGTTGGTTGGGTGGCAAGCATGGTCATGCGAACCGATGCTCAACAGGGTACACTGATGAATATCGTTATCGGTATTGTTGGTGCATTCCTGGCCGGCCTGATCTTCAATACCATGGGCTGGGGTGGTAGCACGATCAATGATGGTAACTTTAGCCTGAACGCACTGTTTGTCTCATTCATCGGCGCAGTCGTTCTGCTTGGTATCATTAACCTGTTCCGCCGTGGTAACGTTCGCTAAAGCCATACAGATCTGACTCAATCCCCTCTCCCGCAAGGGAGAGGGGATTGATTCGTATAGAATGGCACACTTCTTGCTATAGTAAGGTTGCTCTATGAAGCGAACCTGACTTTGGGGTTGATCAGTGCTATCATGGCAGTACCAGATATAGAAGGGGGATGATAGATGGCCATCTCGCTTGTGGATAGCCTGATTCTGATTGCCGATGATGAAGCACCAATTCGTGACCTATTAGTGGATATTCTTGAGCCCGAGGGCGCGAAGGTTCGTGCTGTTGGATCTGGACAGGCTGCACTGGCAGCGATTGAAGCCGAGCAACCTGATCTGGCTATTCTTGATCTGCGCATGCCAGCCCCAGATGGCATGGCGGTACTGCAGCAATTGCGTGCCAAGGGCATCGATCTGCCAGTGTTGATTATTACAGCGCAGGATTCATCGAGCGTGACAATCAATGCCATGCAACAGGGTGCCTATGATTTCATTGCCAAGCCATTTGATATCGATCAGGTGTTGATGGTGATTCGCCGTGCGATTGAGCATCGGCGGCTGACGCATCGTGTGCATGTTCTGGAACAGCAGAGCGGTAGGGAAAAAGATCCGCGTGATCTGATCATTGGGCGTAGCGCCCCTATGCAGGAAGTATATAAACTGATTGGCCGAGTGGCGGCTGCGGCTGCGACGGTGCTGATCACGGGTGAGAGTGGTACTGGCAAGGAGCTGGTAGCACAGGTGCTGGCTCGCAACTCACCACGGCATGACGCACCGTTTGTTGCGGTTAACTGTGCGGCGCTCTCCGAGACGCTGCTTGAAAGCGAGCTGTTCGGCCACGAGAAGGGTTCGTTCACTGGTGCAATGGCACAACGCAAAGGGCGGTTTGAGCAGGCCAATAAGGGCACACTGTTCCTGGATGAGATCGGTGAGATCAGCGCCACAACCCAGAAGAAGCTGTTACGGGTGCTGCAAGAGCGAACCTTTGAACGGGTTGGTGGCAATACATCGCTCAAGGTGGATGTGCGCGTGATTGCCGCAACCAACCGCGATTTGTTACAGGAGGCACGCGTCGGCAACTTCCGCGAAGATCTCTACTATCGCCTGAATGTCATCAATATTCACATGCCACCATTACGCGACCGCAAGGACGATATTCCGTTATTAGTCAATCATTTCCTCGATAAACATCGCTCAAACCGTGATGAACAGATCCATATCACTGAGACAGCTCTAGCCGTGCTTGTAGATTATGCATGGCCTGGTAATGTGCGCCAACTCGAAAACACGATCGAACGAGCAATTGTGCTGGCCCAAGGGCGGCTAATTGGCGATGAACACCTGTTGCTCACCGATACCTCGACTCCGCACGAGCAGGCGCTTATGGCGGCACTCGAGCGGCTCATGCGCCAGGAACATGGCTTGGAAGCAATTATGGCTGATCTGCGCCAGCGTATGGTTGCATTAGCGATTGATATAAGCAGTGGGGATCGCGCAATGGCGGCACGGATGCTGCGTGTGAATGAGAGCGATTTACGCTAGGTGATACCTTTTACTCTATCAAATCCATCGGTAGGCGCAACAGAAGGAGGGATACCAGATGTTTGAAATGAGTATGATGCCGAATATGGGCATGCGTGTGACGCCAGCGCTCCTGCAACAGGCACAACTGCTGGCAATGCCAAGCCTAGAACTGCATCAAGCGGTACAAATCGAACTGAACGAAAACCCAGCGCTGGAGGAGGTCGAGGCACAGGATTTCCCCTGCGATCGTTGCGGTGGGCCGGTTCTGGATGGATTGTGCCTGCGGTGTGCGCTGAGTACCAGTGGAAACGATGCATCTGCGCCGCAGAATGATGAACAGCTCGACCCGCTCTTGTTTGTTGCTGCCCCACAAAGTTTAGTCGAATCACTACTGCATGATCTGTATGCCAGCCTGCCGGAATATGATCATCCAATTGCGCTAGAATTGGTTGGCAATCTCGATGATCATGGCTTCCTGATCGATGATCCAGCCGATCTGGCGGTACAATTGCGGGTTGATGAAGCGCATCTATTATCAGTATTGCAGCATCTGCGTGAGCTTGGCCCGCCAGGCATTGCCACCCGTGATACCCGTGAATGTATGCTGGCACAGATCGATATGCTTGCGGCGCAGGGTGTGATCTGCCCGCATGCGCGAACGATTGTTGCCGATCATCTGGAGGATCTTGGTGCGCGGCGTACAACGCATATTTCGCGCCATTTGCATATTAGCACCGCGGAAATTGAGGCTGTACGGGCATTTGTACGAATGCATCTCTGGCCGTATCCAGCCCAGGCATTGCAATCGGATTCGGCACCATCACAGCGCACGCGCTACCGCATGGCCGATCTTGCGATCATCGAGAACGATAGCCATTTTAGTGTCGAAGTTCTGCACTCGCCCCGCCGCCTCCTGCGCCTCAACCCGCTCTATCAGGATCTGGCCCGCCAGGCGGCAAGCCTGGATGAAAACGAGCGCCAGCATGTCCAAGAATATGTTGCGCGCGCACGTGTCTTTCTTGCGAGCCTACTCCAGCGTGAATCTGTTCTGGAGCGGATCGGTGATGTCATTGTTGAACGGCAGGAAGCCTTTCTACGCCATGGCATTCGCCATCTTGCGCCATTAACCCGTTCGGAGATCGCGACGACGCTGGGGTTGCATGAATCGACGATCAGCCGCACAACGGCTGACAAAACGGTATTGTTGCCAAACAAGCAATTGTTGCCAATGAGCGAATTCTTTGTAGCGGCGCGTGGAGTGCAGGATGTGCTGCGTGAACTGATCAGCAATGAGCAAAGCCCACTGAGTGATGAGGAATTAGCCAACCAGCTACGCACACGTGGCTACCAAATTGCGCGCCGCACCGTCGCAAAATATCGTGATGTTATGAACATCCCGCCATCACACCAGCGCTGAGGTTGTATATTCTTCGTAGCTGCGTGTTGGACGGTACCGCAATGATCCGCAGATGGCGCAGATGACGCAGATTGATAATAGTTCTGATGAGCAGATGCTTACTTGTTCTCTGTATAAGAGGCTATAACCATGCCTGAGACCAAGAATCCGCCGCAAGAACGCAGTTATTTTCACGATGCAGCACTCGAATCGGCAGGCCGCACATACCGTTTCAGCATCGAAGATGGGCGCGTGATTCAGAATAGAGGCAACTATTGGCACGCGCCTGGCGATCCATCGACATGGCTGGCGGTTGCGGTCTTTCTCGAAGCGCGGCAGCGGGTCGGTGCGGCTGGCGATGACATCGCGCTTGCACTGGCAGCACAGGCACTTGGCACAACGGTGGATCGGTTGCGGGGTAATATCGAATGGCACGAGAACTATATGCGCTGGCATGATGACGATCCTGATTATAGGGTGTTATAGCAGATGAACGATGAACAGCTTGAGCGTGTGCGGCGCATGTGTTTGGCATTGCCCGAGGCCAGTGAGCGGCTCTCGCATGGCGAGCCAACATTCTTCGTACGTAAAAAAGTCTTTGTCATGTTTGCCAATAATCACCATAATGATGGGCATATTGCGGTGTGGCTGCCGGTGCCACCTGGTTTCCAGGAAGGGCTTCTGGAGAGTTCGCCACAGGTGTTCTTCAAGCCGCCCTTTGTCGGAATACGTGGTTGGATTGGCATTGAACTGAATCAAATCAACGATGCTGATCTGGCAATGTATATCCGCATTGCCTGGGAATTGATCGCACCGAAACGTCTGCGTGCCCAACATGCAACCCCATTCAGTAAGAACTAGGGGTGATATGCAGCATGACACACGAACCCAACAGCGCAATCGCAGCAATACCGGTACTTGAACAGCCAGTGCAATGGCTGGTATCGCGCTTGGAATCCGATACGCCACGCTGGATGATCGGGATGGCGGGCATGCCTGGCTCTGGCAAGAGCACACTGGCGGCCCAATTGGCCAAAGCAGTCAATGCGCGCAGCGCGCCCAACACGATGGTTGCACTTGGCATGGATGGCTTTCATTTGAGCAAAGCCGAATTGCGGCGATTACCAAACCCGGATGAAGCATTTGCACGGCGTGGTGCGCCATGGACATTTGATGCGCCTGGCTTTGCACAACGCCTGCACGATCTGCGTTCTGCCGCAGGCCATGCAGAACTCACATGGCCTGGTTTCGAACACGCAATCGGTGATCCAGTAGAGGGCGCGTATACGATTCCGGCTTCCACACGGCTTGTGATCGTTGAAGGGCTGTACCTGCTGCATAACGCCGATGGCTGGAATGCGATCAGCAAGGCTTTTGATCAGCGTTGGTATCTCGATACGCCATTTGATATATCGATGGAACGGCTTGCGCTTCGGCATATGCAGGCATGGGGCATATCACGCAGCGCAGCGGAGCAGCGCATCGCAGCCAGTGATCAGCTCAATGCGCTGCTGGTCCTGAAGAGCGCACAGTATGCAGATTGGCGGGTCGTGCCCTCGGATGGATAACTAGGCGTTCGCAATGCGGACCAGTAATGCCTCTGCGGCTGCCTGTTCGCGCTTCATTCCAAGGCGGCGGAAGAGGCTGAGTGCTTGTTGGGTTTGTTTTTCGGCGGAGGCTATTCGATTGAGGGCCAGATCGATGCTCGCCAGGCCAAGCGCTGCCTCGCCTTGCCCCTGTGCCCAGCCGCATTCCTGCGAAAATTGAAGGCTTTCATTAAAATACTGGCGTGCCAGATTCAGATCTGCCAATCTGAGGAACAGTTGCCCAATCGAAAGCAACAGCAGCGCAAGCTTCGGCAGATCATTGCGTTGTCGTTCGATCTGGATTGCCTGCTGATACAGATCCATGGCAGCTGCCATATTGCCGCGTTGTACTGCTATTTGTGCCTGGCCAGCCAGAATAAGCGAATAGCCATTCGATTTCCCGGATCGTGTTGCCGATTCCCATGCCTGCATCAATAATCTGTTTGCTTGATCGAGCTGTGCTTGATTTAGTGCAACTAGCCCAAGCCATAACTGTGCGCGACATAACTTATTCTCGTCGCCATATAGTTCGGCAATGATCAGCATCTCCTGTGCCTGGGTTTTCGCTCGTTCGATATCGCCACGAAAGAAACTGATTCTGGCCATGAGATAATACAGCCAGCCACTGACTGGACTATTAATTGTCCGAGAAATCCGCAGTGCTGTTTCGACTTCGGTTTCGATCAGCGTCCAATGACCACGTAGGCGGCAGGTTCTGCCGACTCGATCAAAGATACGTAGGAGTTTTTTGGCCTGTGGGATGCTTTCCTGAGCAATTGCTTGTTCACGCTCACCAACACGCACATAGGTGAGCGTTGCAACAAGATGGTGGAACACCCCAAAGATATTGGCGAGTTCACGCTCAACCTGTTCGTGGCCACGCCAATTCACCGACCAACCACTGAGTTCGTTCACGAATTGATCATAGTAATCGATCCAACGCTGGATCGCAGCATCGTTCCATGCTGGATCATGGAGCGTTTCTGCTTGAATATACCCCTGCGTGAGTGGCAATATACTAAATCGCTCCCCATCCTTGTTGATCAACGAGAGTGTTAGCAGTTCTTCTAGACCGCGATCTCGCCCGAACTCATCCTCGCCAAGCCCGGCCACAACGCCAAGCGCAGCGCGGTTGGCGTCATCCGTGAACAATGAAAGAGCCAACAGCAGTGTATGGGCATCCCGACCTCGGATTTGCGTGATGCTTGCTTCAAAACAGAAGCGTGCAATATCGCTTTGCCCCTGGCTGAGCCTGCGTAGCACACTCTCAACCGAGCCGCCCAAGCCCATCAGGCCAATACTCCAGACAATAGCGAGTGGGACGCCACCTGTGCGCTGCCAGAGTTGCTCCTGTTCCTCCGCACTTAGTGCCACCTGTTTGCGTGCTGCTTCCTGCTGGCAGAGCAATAGTGCGTCGGCATGCGGCATGCCACTCAAGCGGATGGGATAGGCAACATCGATACGATGGCGCGTTGTGACAATTGCCTTGGTTGGGTTGGGCAGTTCACGTAGGAAGACCATCAGAGCATCATCGTCCACCGTTTCCAAATTATCGAGAATTAGCAGCGTGCGCTGCTCACCAAGAACTTGCTCAACAATCGCATGCTGATCTTCTATACGAGCTCGCGTGATGGCCTGGTAATCGAGCACCTGTGCAATTGTGGCATACAGATCATCGAGCGCACGGAAGGATTGCCGCCGCTCCAGAATGCCATCGGCGGTGAGGTAACTGCGCTTGGCGGAAACCCACACAATCGCGGCGAAGCGCTCGTGCTCGGGTAGCGAATCATAGGTCTCACAGAGTATATGGGCAACCTCCAATGCCAGGGCACTCTTGCCAATTCCACCAATACCATCGATCGTGACAACAAATGCACGGCTGCGTGGATTCAGCAGCCGTTGTAGATCGGCCAGTTCATGTTGGCGGCCAACAAAACGATCATAATCACGCGGTGGCAGATTATTATGGGGCAGCCGTGGTTTCATCTGGTCTTCGATCTCAGCAATTTTATGCTGATATTCAGCAATCTGGAGCAGAATATGGGTTGGCGCGTACAGATCACCGAATTTGGCGGCCTGTAGCTCCAATTCACGTAGGTGAGCGCGATGCAGTTCCAGCAATCGTCGCAGATGGGCGCGCTGTTCGCGGTTCATGGATGCTGCTCCAGGCGGGCAAGCAGCGTTTCGGCCTGCCCTTGCTCATAGACCAATTCAAGTTTGCTGGTTAATTCTAATGCTTCCCGCGCATATTCGATGGCGATTATATGATTGCCACGCTGTTCTTCGAGTAGCGCGAGGCGCACCAGCAGCGTGGCAATATCGCCCTTTCCGCCTGTCTGCCGATAGGCCGCAAGGCATTGCTGGTAGTATTGCATGGCTTTCTCGAACTGACCATGCTGTGCGGCTACCACGCCGAGGTTGCTCAATAGGCCCCAAGCAAATTCGGCATTGAAAACCTGTTTGTCATCATCATAGCGAAAGACACTCTGGGCCTCAAGAAAGTGGGTTCGCGCTACATCCCAGTTGCCACAATCGCGCTCGATCTTGCCAAGCTCATAGGCAATATCCGCACGAACAAATGGGCGCTGTTGTTCAATCACATTATCGAGCAACACGAGCGCTTCCGCACACGCCAGGCGGGCTTGATCGATTGCGCCCATTCGGCGTAGGATCTGGGAGAGGCTTTGATATGTTGAGCAGATCCATAATGGATCACCGAGCTGCTGTGCAAGGCTCAGCGATTCGCGCACATACTGTTCGGCTTCCTGATGATGCCCCTGGTGGCTGAGAATCCAGGCGCTGAAGTGTTCGATAAATACGAGTGCTTCAATATCGCCGGTGACACGCGCATACTCGATGCCCAGCTTGCCAATTGTTACCGCATCTGCCCACTGGCCGATCAGATCGAAGTAGTAGCACAGCGCTGGCAGAACCTCCAGCAGCACATCCGGCCGAGCAACGCGCTGCGCCCATTCTGCAAGGGTGAGAACATGCTGCCCTTCTTGCTGCAGCCAGTGCCTATCGCGCCAGCGCCAATGGATGCCGCCATAATTCTGGGCCACGCTGGATAGGTAGGAAACCCACTGTTCACGCAGCTCACGTTCGAGCTCGGGATGGCGCGATAGCTCATCCAGTGCGAAACTATGCGTCAGTGGCAGCAGCTTGAAACGGTCGCCCTTCTGATCAACAAACGAAAGCCGCAGCAGTTCGGCCAGGCCATCATCACGGCCAATGATATCGTCCTGCAATCCTGCCACCTCGCCAAGCATCTGGCGGTTGACGCTACGCTCAAACAGGGCCAGTGCCAGCAGCAGCCGTTGTGCATCGCGGCCATGAATGGTTGCCATACTCTCGGCAAAACAGAAGCGCGTGATATCGTTATGGCCGCTACCAAGCCGCCGTAGCACCGAATCAATACTATGGCCGACGCTGATCAGGCCAATGCTCCAGACGATAGCGAGCGGTATGCCACCAGTGCGATGGAACAGTTGATCGTATGTAGTGGCTGGTAGCGCAACATCTTTGGCGGAAGCCTCAAGCTCCATCAGATCGTGTGCATCAGCGCGCGGCATGCCAGTCAGGCGAATCGTGTAGGCAATATCGATGCGATGGCGTGTCGTAATAATTGCCTTGGTTGGATCGGGGAGTTCGCGCAAGAAGCTGAGTAGTTCTTCGTCATCAACCGTTTCCAGATTATCGATGATCAGCAGCGTTCGTTGGGCGCTGAGTGCCCGTTCGGCCATCGCCCGGCGCTGATCGGCAGTTGATTGCAGCAGGCCAGGTTGTTCTAGCACGGCGGCGATCTCGCGATAGAGATCATCAAGGGTGTTGAAGGTCGGACGGCGCTGCTGAATGCCGCCAGCGGTGAGCAGTGTGCGCTTGGCCGAGGCCCAGATGATCGCCTCAAAGCGTTCCTGTGCTGGCAGTGTTTCGTACTCGCTACGATAGCGGTGGGCCAGTTCAAGGGCCAGCGCACTCTTGCCAACGCCACCAATACCATCGAGTGTGACGACAAAGTGGCGGCTACGCGGATGCGGGAGCATCAACTGGGTCAGCTTCTCAATTTCTGCCAGACGCCCGATAAATTGGGTATAATTGCGTTGTGGCAGATTATGCCGAGGGCGCGGGCGTTCCGCAGTGGGAGCGCCATCCGCAAGCAACCCAACAGGTGGCGTCGTCGTCAACTGGCGCATATCGGCGCGCAGGCCACGGATAGTATCAACCAACACACCAGTCTGATCGGCAGTACGGCGGGTGCTCTCGGCGCTGGTTTTTTGGAAGAACAGCATATAGCGCTTATGCAGCAGTGGGATGGCAAGTGTTTCCTCGCCAAGGATATGCAGAAAGGCCTGCACCGCAGCATCAACCCGGCTACGATCTACTTGCTCTGGCAGCACATCGGTGAATGAGCGGCGAACAATTGAGATCGATGCGGATGAATCGCGGAATGGATTGGTCAGCATCTCGCGCAGTGCCGCTCGCACACTTGGCAAATCGGCAAAGCGGGTGTGTTGCGTGAGTGTATCGGCCAGTTCGGCATCCTGGGTGCGGAATTCCTTGGCGAAACGTGTCTCGGCGCGGGAAACTGCCACTGCAAGTTCGCGCTGGAGTTTACGGCGATCAAGTGAATCTTCAATCGATTCGCCAAGCACCTCGCCAAGCGCCTGCCCAAGCACCTGTGAGAGCAAATCTGCAAAGCCGAACATACGCATCCCTTCTACCAACATAGGTGCCGATTGTATCGATATTCTAGCATGACCAAGAACGAACCAAGAATCGAGGGGTTAGGAGGCAGCAGCGACGCGATGCCTCGCGTCTGGAATAACCGCCACCAACGCATCTCGATCACAGCCAAGGCATGTACCATAGAGATTATCGTGCCATGATCATCCATTACGTCTCGGGTACCCTCTAGTGCCGTAACGCCTGGCCGATGGAGGGTTGCCGGGGTACCCTTTGGGTCTGGCACCCAAACCGGACGGAACGGTTCCTGCAAAAAACGAAAGCGAGAGCGCTCGACGGAATGGCTCCTGCGAAAGAAGTAATATATAAGGAGAATCCTATGACCACCAACGAACCAACATCGTTTGACGCCTGGGAAGCTGGCGCAATCACCGACATGCAGGCACTACGGGCGATCTGGTCGGATCTGCGTGAGGTCGAATCCGATCTGGCGTTGTTGCAGGCACAGCGCGATCAACTGCGCGATCAACTCAGCCAGATCGTCGCCCGCACCGGCACGGTGACACTGCCCGGCTTTGGGCGGGTAACGATCACCGCTGCGGCCACCACGGTCAGCTATGATCGCGCAGCGTTAGCAGCACTGATCGGCGAACTGCGTGGAAGCCACCCCGAGATCGCTGCCCGCATCAGCGAGGCCGAGCGCGTCAGTATGCGCAGCGGTGGGCTGCGGATCGAGGCCGAGCGCGCCAAGGACAAGCCACGTACATCCTGATACCCTGGGAATAGCCCACCACCACGCAATACCTGTGGCATCACCGCAAACAATGCATGTACGGGCGAACCTCGTGTTCGCCCGCAACGATTGTTCATTGGTTGGTGGCTGGTTCTCTCTGCGCCGCCCTGCTCCCACTGAAAGCAGGGCCGTGGATGAGGGTTGTAGGGGGTATCGTAAGGGCACAGCACGCTGCGCCCTTACGAACTGGTATTCTGACTCCTGACTCCTGACTCCTGAATACTCGTTCTTCGGTTCTTGTACTTGCTAGCAGGGCGGGTTTCTGCTACACTACGAACACAAGATTCAAAGATTTTCGGCATGTGACCGCCACACATACGGCAGAGAGACGGTCAGAAACAGGCTTTTCTATACCAACTAACCTTGAGGTGATTTAGTGAGTGGGAACCGCCCGATCTCGAACCCGTGGCTGGCTGATCACGCGATCTTCTCTGGCTATCGTTGGCTCACCTGGTGTGTCACTGCGATGTGGCTGCTTGGGCAGGGCCAAATTGTTGTCTATGGCACCCCGTTAATTGGCACTTTGTTATTGACGTTGATTCTGACTGTTTTTGCTCGTCAGTATATTCAGATCGCCCGCCATACTCCTGTGGCAATGGGCCTCGATATTTTACTCGTGATTGCTGCAATCGTCTCAAGTGGTGGCTGGGAAAGCCCATTTGTGTTCTATGCATATGGCAGTATCATCCTGCCAGCACTGCTGTTTGGGTGGCCTGGTGGTGTAATGGCTGGCCTGACATTTGTTGCGATCAATCAGGCATCGCTGACGGCAGTAGGAATGCCTGCTGCTGATCGTATTTTTGAGGGAACACTCTCCGGGCTGACGGTCACAATTTCGATGGTTGTGCCACCAACGATTGGCTGGCTTTTCCCAGCGATGATCGAACGTTTACGGCACCAAATATCTCCAGAACACCATCATCGGCAATCACCCGATAACGACGATAGCGAATCGTTTGGTCATGAGCCACGCCTCGATACGCCCCGTTTCACGCGACTTTCCACTGATGAGCGCCGCAGCGAACCACTTGCACCAGAATTGCCACTTGCCGTGCAACTCACGCGCACGCGCACGGCGGAGCCGAGTGTGGAAGAACTGCGGCGGGTTATCTTCGCCCCACTGCCAGCACCGGACATGGATCTTGGTGCAATATTTGATGTTCTTGGTACTCGTTTCAGCCAGCAGACGAGTATTACAACCCGTGTGGCGCTGATTGGCCGAACCCGTTTTTTGCGAGCAATCCATCGTGATCTGCTGGTTCGTGTTGCACAGGAAGCACTACTCAATATTCAGCAGCATGCCCATGCAGGATCGGCCTCGCTGACACTGCGCTATGATATTAATTCGATTGTGATGCTGGTTCAGGACGATGGTTCTGGGCTTGCCGATGGCACCTATGAGCGCCCTGGGCTGCATGCACTACGAACGATGCACTATCGCATTGCCGAATTTGGTGGTCGCCTGGATGTGTTCGAGACCGAAGGTGGTGGTGTGACTGTGCGTACCACCATGCCGCTCGAATGAGTGTCCGTCGCTCCGTTGCTATTGCTCTGGCAATCCTGGCCGCTGCGCTGATTGTCTATGGCATGATCCAGCCGGTTGCCGCCGAGACGCGCTGGATATTGGCGCTGTGGATGGCCGCTCCGCTCCTGTTTGGCGCAAGCCGCCTCCTGCTACCGAGCCGCCCACATGGCCTAGCGCGTAGTGTTCAGAATATTGGCCTGATTGTGGCCCTTGGGTTTGTGCTGCTTTCACTACAGCTCCTGCGCCAGCAGGCCATCCGCGCCGATGATATTGCCAGCTTTATCTATATTGATGAAACCACAGGACAGACAACCAGTAATGTGCGCGGTGTGTTAGAAGCGCTGAAAACCAAGCGCGGCAAGATCTTCGACCGTAATGGTAGCGTGCTGGCCGATTCGCAGATTGTTGATAAGGGCTATACCGTTCGAACATATCCAATTACCGATCAGTATGATCCAGCGGCATTCAGCAATATCCTGGGCTTTTTTAGCCATCGCTATGGCGAGGCCGGGCTGGAAGCGACCTATGGCGATTATCTGAATGGTGAGCGCGATGTTCTGCGGCGCGTCCAGGATGGGTTGCTTGGTCGCCAGCATGTTGGCGATGATCTGCGCCTGACAATCGATGCCCGTATTCAGGCGGCAGCATACGAAGCGCTTGCCGGGCGTCCTGGATCGGTTGTCGTTCTTGATCCGAAGACCGGAGCGGTGCTGGCGATGGTCAGCTACCCTGGCTTCGATCCACGTGGGCTAGCGTTTAACCCAGTTGCCCCGCGCGATGCCGAGAACAAGCGTATCGATGATTATTGGCACCAGCTCAATAGCGAAGGCTCCATTCAGCCATTGATCAATCGGCCAACCCAGGCGCGCTACCCACCCGGCTCAATCTACAAAACGGTGACGGCTGTTGGTGCGTTGGAGCATCCCCGCGAGGGCCAGCCAGATCAGATCGATTGCCCGAATGAGCGTGAGACCGAAGCAGGTGCGCCGCCCGTCGTCAATGCTGTCAATAACCTAGCTGAGCGCACCGGAAATCCATCGAACTTGGAGAAAGTCTTCGCCTTTTCGTGCAATACCGCTTTTGCCGAATATTCGATGCGGCTTGGTGCCGACCTGATGACCCAAACTGCGGCGAGTTTTGATATCTATGAGCCCGGCAAGGCGCCCGATCTGTATGGTGGCTTTACCGATCTGCCAACGGTTCCGAGTGTTTTATATGTGCAACCTGGCTTTCTGAACCGCCGCCCGGCGTTGGCCGATACCGGCTATGGCCAGGGACAGCTATTGGTCACGCCACTTGAAATGGCCATGGTCGCTGCAACCGTTGCGAATGATGGCGTGATGATGCAGCCCTATCTTGTTGAAAAGGTCACACGGCCAAATGGCGAACTGGTGATCAGCCAGGGCCAGCATACCATTCGGCGTGTGATGTCGAGCAACACCGCCCAGATCATGCGAACTGATATGCGGGCCGTGATCGAATATGGCTTTGGGCAAGCTGCCGGAAATGTTCCCGGTGTGCGTGTTGGTGGCAAATCAGGGACTGCCGAATACCCCTGCCCGACGCCGGATAACCCTAACTTGGTGTGTACGCACGCCTGGTTTATCGCAATTGCACCGCTCGAAGAAAGCCAGATCGCCATCGCCGTCATGCTAGAGGGCGGCGGTGAGGGATCGGGTGCTGGTGCGCAACTAGCCGCCGATGTGATTCGTGGGGCGCTGGAACCCTAAGCAAGAACCGAGAACCACGAATTATCCGCAGATTGCGCAGATGACGCAGATGAACCGAGCACCAAGAACCGAGAACCGAGAACTACAAAACTGCCGAACTGCCGAACCATCGTTCAGGAGCCAGGAGAGACGCGATGCATCGCGTCTGGAATAACCGCCACAAACATCAATTGGTTGCAGCCGAGGCATGACCAACCGACGTTGAACGTCCATCAACATTCTTTCAACAAGAAACAAGAATTGCCCAGAAGGCACCCAAACCAAGAAACTCCAAACTGCAGAACTACGGAACCAAGAACAAGCTATCAGCCACAATCATTGCTTGATCGCAGCCGAAGCATGCCAGTGAAACAGTCGAGAGCCAAGAGCATCACTTGCGGGTCGGGTACCCTCTTGGTGCCGCAGCGCCTGACCAGTTGGAGTGTCATCCACAGGGTACTCGGATGGAAGCCTTTCACTCGCCTTCGTAGCTCTAGACCGTTCACGAAGTTAGAATATGTGTTTCATTTTAGGTGAGATGTGTTATACTTAACCGATGAGAAAATCCTTCAAATATCGCATCTATCTCACAAATGGGCAGAAACGAATCCTAAACTCCCAGCTTGAGGAATGTCGCTGGCTGTATAATGAGATTCTTGCAATACGCAAACGAGCTTATGTAGCAACAAGTGTCTCGTTGCGTCTGTATGACACGCAAAATATGATTCCTATCTTGAAAGAAGGCCGTTCTTCGTTGAAGCAGGTTCACTCCCTGATGTTGCAAAACGTCAATATTCGCGTTGATCTGGCATTTCAGGCATTCTTTCGTCGAGTTCGTGAAGGTGCTGCATCGACCCGTTGAGGGCACACCTAAGACGGTCACACTCACGCGCGAACGTACCGGCAAGTGGTTTGCGTGCTTTTCCTGCGAAACGATTGCGACGCCGCTTGCTCCAACCGAATATGTCACAGGTGTTGATGTGGGGCTTGAGTCGTTTGCCACCCTCGCGAATGGCGAGAAGATCGACAATCCGCGCTTCTATCGCACAGATGAAGCCGATCTGAAACGGTGAGCTAGTGCAGAAGACGTTGAGCACACGCATCCATATCTGCCCACACTGCAGGCTGGTGTTGGATCGTGATGAGAATGCAGCAATCAACATTCTGCAACGGGGTCTTCAAACCTTTCAAACCTGATTCTGTGGGATGGGGCGGCATCCCCTTGAAGCTGGGTACCCTCTGGGTGTTGCCTTGGCCCTGGGAGCCGTCACTTGTCGTATAATAGGTTGGTTGCGCTGGCAGTCGTTAATGTGGCGCGAAGGAGCGGATTTGGTCTCGTTTGCTGCGGCAATCGGCTGCTTTTCGCTGGGTCGTACACGCCTGCCATTGCTTGGCACGGTGCTTTTGCTCATGGGTTGTGGCCCGGCTGCGCTACCACCCGCGAGCCCGACTCATACAGTGCTGCGCATCCCAACCAGCACGACCAGCGCATCCCCGAATCCGGTTGCAACCAGTGTACCGATTGCGCCTACCACCAGCGTGCCATCGCCAAGCCCTCTACCAACCGCAACTGAGCCAGCTCTGGTTGATGCGATCCCCACCCAGATTCCGATCACCCTCTCGCTGGAGGAACGCCGCCAGTTGTTCGAGGATGTCTGGGCAACTGTTGCCGATAATTATTTGTATGCCGATTTTCGGGGAACGAATTGGCAGGCCTTACACGATGTGTATGTGCCTCAGATTGAGGCGGCAACCACCAAAGAGACATTCTATCAGACGTTAGTTGAGCTTGTGGCGCAACTTGATGATCATCATTCACGGTTTGTGCCGCCATCGGATGCGTTGGCAGAAGATGCAAATACGAGTGGACGCGAAGTTACCGTTGGGATTGGCGTTGTGACACGGCTGCGCCATGATGGCGCATTTATTCAGATGGTCTTCCCCGATAGCCCGGCGGAACGGGCTGGTATTCGCCCACGTGACCGGATTATTGGTGTTGATGGCCGCCCGTATCGCACGGAAGATGGCGATCTGTTGGGCAGCGATGGCACTGCAGTGCGGCTGACGGTGGTTCGGCCTGGTGAGCGGCCCCGTGATGTGGTGCTGGTTCGTCAGGAGGTTTCCAACCGTATTCTGCCATACTATCGGCGCTTCCCTGGCGATATTGGCTATGTTGCGATCCCAACACTATGGGCCAATGACATGGGCGAGCAGGTGAGTGGGGCGCTCACCGATCTACGGGCGAGTGGGCCATTGCGCGGCATGGTGATCGATCTACGGGCCAATCGTGGCGGCTGGGGCGAGGTACTCAATGAGGTGTTGAGCCACTTCGTTCGCGGACAGGTTGGCGTGTTCTATGGGCGCAATCATGTGCGGCCATTGGTGATCGCCGCACCGGCTGGGCCAGATCTGCGGCAGGTTCCGTTGATGGTGCTGATCGATAACGATACGGCCTCGTATGCCGAAGTGATGGCGGCTATTCTGCAAACAGAAGCGCGTGCGACCGTTATTGGCGCACGCTCGGCTGGCAATACCGAAACGATTTATGCCCACTCGTTCCAGGATGGATCGCGGCTGTGGTTGGCCGAAGAGGGCTTTCATCTGCAAAATGGTACCAACCTGGAAGGCATTGGCGTGCTTCCGAATGTATCGATTGAAAGTGACTGGACGCGCTATAGTGAGGATGATGATCCGCAGTTACTTGAGGCGCTGCGGCTATTGGGTGGTGGGCCAAAGTAATGACCAACAAATCCCGAACTGCCAGTATTGCACGAAAAACGGGCGAAACCGATATTCGCTTGAGCCTGACGATTGATGGAACCGGTAAAGCTGAGGTTGCCACCGGCATTGGCTTCCTCGACCATATGCTGATACTGTTTGCTAAACATGGGTTATTTGACATAATAATTCAGGCGAATGGCGATCTCCATATCGATGATCATCATACGGCAGAGGATGTTTGTATTTGTCTGGGTCAGGCGCTTGATCAGGCGCTTGGTGAGCGGCGTGGCATTGTGCGAACGGCGCATAGCTATGTTCCAATGGACGAGACGCTTGGCTTTGTGGCGCTTGATCTTGGTGGCCGCCCATACTGTGTGTTCGATGCGGCATTTGTGACCCCTCGTGTTGGCCAACTCGGTACCGATCTGATTGGGCATCTGTTTGAAAGTATCGCCGTGCATGGGCGCTTGAATATCCATGCACGGGTGCTATATGGGCACAATGATCATCATAAAGTTGAGGCGTTGTTCAAGGCATTTGGGCGCGCACTCGATGCAGCCACTCGCGTTGATCCGCGCTTGGGCGGGGCGGTTCCGAGTACGAAGGGGACGCTCTGAGAATGCCATCAGCCCTTAGCTGAGTAAGCCGTCAGCCATCATCTTTTTGGTGGAGATAGAGCGCTCGTGCTGGCACGATACCGTCTGTTGTTTGTACAAACATCCATTGTTAGCGAGCTGAAAGCTGAATGCTGAAAATGCTGAAAGCTAGAATAATAAGGCAGGACGTATGCGGCTTGATGCAAGTATGTTTGTTGAGGCGGCGCGGATGCGTGAGGTTGGGTCCATCGCACAGGCCGCTGAGGCAATTGGCTTCGATACACTGTGGACAACCGAGACGAAGCATAATAGCTTTCTGCCATTGGCAATTGCCGCTGAACATACCGAGCATATTCGCTTGGGAACCTCGGTTGCGATTGCGTTTCCGCGCAGCCCAATGGTAACGGCCCAGATTGCCTGGGATTTGCAGGCGCTCTCGAAGGGTCGCTTTATTCTTGGCTTAGGGACGCAGGTACGCGCCCATATTGAGCGGCGTTTTGGTATGCCATGGGAAGCACCAGTTGCGAAGTTGCGCGATTATATTCTGGCGCTACGGGCGATCTGGAATTGTTGGCAGCATGGCGGGAAATTCGATTACCAGGGCCAATTCTATAAATTGAGCCTGATGTCGCCCTTTTTTAATCCAGGGCCAATTAGTGATCCACACATCCCGATCTATATTGCTGGTGTGAATGAGGGTTTGGCACGCCTGGCCGGCGAACTATGCGAGGGCTTTCATGTTCACCCATTTCATACCGTGAAATACCTGAACGAACTCGTTCGCCCACAGGTTGCTGCTGGGGCGGCCAAGGCGGGGCGTGCAGCAACCGATATTCAACTGGTCAGTAGTGTGTTCCTGATCACCGGGCCGGATGAACAGACGCGAGCTGGTTTGCGATCCATGGCGCGCGATCAGGTGGCATTCTATGCCTCAACGCCAAGCTATCGGGTGGTGTTGGAGTGCCATGGCTGGCAGGATATTGGCGAGCAGCTCTCGCGGCTGGCGGCGGCCAAACGCTGGGGCGAGATGAGCGCACTGGTGAGTGACGAAATGCTGGCGGCGTTTGCCATTGAGGCTCCTCTAGATCGGATCGGCGAGGCATTACGCGAGCGCTATGCTGGCGTTCTTGATCGGGTGTGTGCCTATATGCCCTATGCTCCCAGCCCGCTCGATCCCGTGTGGCAGGCGGCAGTTGGGGTTGTGCGGGGGTGAATTCAGGAGTCAGGAGTCTGAATAGCGCAAGATGAAGGTCGGTGGTATACATTCTGACTTCTGACTCCTGACTTCTGACTCCTCTTCTAAAATGGCATAATCCGCCCGCGCACCTTCGCCGTATAGGATTGGTATTCTGGGAACTTGGCGATCAGCCAGCGCTCCTCACGGCGGGCCTTCTGATCGAAAAATATCCCAAGAAGAACGCTCAGAACCAGTGAGGGGATGCTTCTGCGGGCCAGCCCAAAGCCAAGTGCAGCAAGGAAAAGGCCAGCGTAGATTGGGTGTCGAACCACGCTATAGATGCCACTCTGGATCAGGGTGGCATCTTCCTTCGGTTTGGGAAAGGGCGTCAGGTTCTGGCCCAACCCACGAATCCCTGCCAGGCCAATCGCCCCACCAGCCAACCCGATAATCAGCCCAAATGGCAAACACCAGTTGGGTAGGCGTGGTAGGCCACCCAATTCCGGTGGTGCCAGGGCGATTGCCGCCAATATAGCGATTTGACCTGCCACCCAGCCCTCGCCACGGCCCTGTTGTTCTGTTGTCATGTGAAAATTCTCTTTTTATAGAAAGATGTAGGTGCGGTTCGCGAACCGCCCGTACAAAATCATCGATCTGCCCACACCTGCCTCCGTAGCGATGCGCTGCAGCGCGTCGCTACGCCATCGGCCAGATCTGGTTCCATGCCGTCATCCAATCATCGGCGCGGCTGACCACCCGTAGCGGCTCGATCACCTCAACTCCAGTGCGCCCGCGGAACTGGGCCGCGTTATCGACGGTGCCAAGATCGACGGTGATTGTCGTTGGTTTGGCGGGCACATACGGTTTGACGGCCTTGAGGTTTTTGAGTGATTGTTTGGCTCCTTCTTCGATCATCTGGCGCGCTCGTACTGGCGCGATCTGGCGAGCAGAATAGCGCGTCAGGCCGCGCTTCACCGCCACCGTCGTCAGTTCTGGCCCGAAGAGAGAGCGGGTCTCGCGGCAGGTGGCTTCATCGCCAGTGACCAGTAGAATTGGCACGTTGTAATGGCCACACAATGCGCCATTGATGCCCGACTCGCCAACAAGATCATCATTGAACCACAAATTGCGCCAGTTGGTTGTCGAGATCGTATGGCAGAGGACGCCATCGGGTGTGCCAGCGCGGGCGTGCATGCCAACCAGCAAACAGGCATCGCAGCCCTGCTCAAGCAATTCGGTATAGCGCGACCATGTATGATGGGCGACCCAATCACACTCGGGGTGCAGTAGTTCTGGAATAAATGAGTTGAACGTCCAGCCGTCACCAGCGCCATGGCAATCGACGGCCACAATCTCGGTTGCGCCAGCCGCTAAGGCGCCGCGTACCGCAGCATTGATCTCCTCGGTGTAGAGTTTGCGGCCCTCCTCATACATCGGTGAGCCACCAGTAACCTGTTCCCAGACGACGATTCCACTCACACCTTCCATATCGGCCATGATCAGTACTTTCACGGGATTCTCCTTGTTTAGCGCTCACGGAGCGCTTTCCATAAAAACAGCGGCACCGCATCGATAATCCTGCGCCAGCGCTGCGGTTGGCGGATCAGCCGATACAGCCATTCAATGCCTATCCGGCGCATCCACAGCGGGGCCAAGGGTGCAATGCCAGCCAGGTAGTCGAAGGTTCCGCCGACGCCAATCGCAACTGGGATCCGTAACAAGGGCTGGTTGCGGGCGATCCAGAGATCTTGTTTGGGGTGGCCATAGGCAACCAGCAGAATATCTGCTTTGGCCTCGGCCAGCAGTACACGAATGGCATGTTCTTCCTCTGGGCGCGGCGAGCCACTATAGCATCCTGCAATTATGAGCCCTGGATTTGTTTCCTGCAATATCTGGGCGGCACGTTCGGCAACACCAGCAGCCGCACCAAGCAGAAAGATGCGCCAACCATTACGAGCTGCCTGCGCCGCAATCCGTTTGGTCAGCGCGACGCCCGTCACCCGCTCGCGTAGTGGCGAGCCGCGCATACGCGCCACCAGCATCAACCCAAAGCCATCTGGTGTAGCCAGATCGGCAGCGGCCAGCACTTGTGCAAAAGCCGGGTTACGGCTGGCCTCGATCACAAACTCCGGGTTGATCGTCACAACCTGGTGCGGCCCACCGGCCTCAACAAATGCGGCAATCTGGGTGATCGCCTCATCCTCAGTGACATCGTCGATCCGCACATTCAGGATGGTGAGTGGTTGCATATATGTACCTGCGGAATGCTCTTTGCCAGGAACCGTTCAGGCCTGTGCTTTTTGCGGAGCTACGCGCCCCGCACCTGCGGTCGGGGTGGCCCGCCACCCCAACACCCCCGGCCAGGGACTTTGTCCTGGACCCTGAATGAACCATTGTGGTTCGCCAATGCCCATTTGTCATGCCTCGGCTGCAATCGAATTGTGTTGGTGGCTGTTTGCTTGTTGGCCCGTGTTTTTGATGAAAGAATGTCGGTGGCGCTTCAACGTTGGTTGATCATGCCTCAGCTGCAACCAAGAAATGCTTGCGGCTGGTAGCTCGGTTTTTGTTCCCTCACCCTGCTGCGCCGCCCCTCTCCCAACGGGAGAGGGGCCGGGGGTGAGGGCAGTTCCGCAGTTCTTGGTTCTTGGTTCTTGGTTCCGCATTCTGACTCCTGACTCCTGAATACTCGGTTCAGGACCACAGCCGATCCCAGCTTCGCTCGCTATCCCATTGCGGCGTTGGCTCGAAGAACCCTGGATCAGCAGCGCTCAGGTGTTCCTTGATCGCTTCTTCATTGATTTCGAAGCCCAGGCCGGGCGCTTCTGGGACGGGAATATAACCATCCTGGATGATTGGCTTGGGCAGGCCGCTGATGAAATCGCCCCAGAATGGCAGATCGCTAAAATGGTGTTCGAGCGCAATGAAATTCTCGGTTGCGGCGGCACAATGCACACTGGCCATGGTGCTGATTGGGGTGCCAGCCATGTGCAGCGCCATGCTGATCCCATATTCCTGGGCCAGATCGCCGATCCGCTTGGTTTCCATAATCCCACCACTGGTTGCGAGATCGGGGTGGATGACATTCACACCACGTGCCTGGAGCAATGGTAAAAACCCTTCTTTGAGGTAGATGTCCTCGCCTGTACACACGGGGGTGTGCAGTGCGCGCTCAAGCTGAACCCATTGATCGGTATACTGCCAGGGCACCAGATCTTCCAGCCAGGCCAGGTTATAGGGTTCGAGTGCGCGCCCAAGCCGAATACAATCATCGATACCAATATGCCCAAAATGGTCGGCGGCAATCGGGATTTCATAGCCGATTGTTTCCCGAACCTGCTCGACATATTCGCAGATCAGGCGGATGCCCTTCTCGGTCAGTTGCACATGGGTGAATGGATGCTGGATCGCATTGATATTGAGCATTCGTTCGAGTGGCGTGCCATCATTAGTCGGTAGCATCCCGGCTGGGTAGGTCAGCGCGCCCTTGACGCCGATCAGCGGTTGGATGCCAACATCCATCTTGAGCATGGTAAAGCCGCGCTCAACTCGGTTGCGTAGTTTAAGTCCCATGGCCTCGCCAGTCGGCTCGTTGGGCGTATCGCAATAGATCCGAATGGCATCGCGGAATTTGCCGCCAGCCAGCATATAGGCTGGAACGCCATAGGCCTTGCCCGCCAGATCCATCAGCGCCATCTCAACGCCACAGACTCCGCCACCCTGGCGGGCGTGATGGCCGAATTGCTTGATCTTGCGGAACAGTCTATCGATATTGCAGGGATTTTCGCCAAGCAGGCGGCTTTTCAGCATCAGCGCGAAGGTTTTGCTGGCACCATCGCGAACTTCGCCATAGCCACTGATGCCCTGGTTGGTGTCGATCCGAATGATTGGGAACCGCCAGCCATTCCAGCCAACCGTTGCCGTGCGCATGTCGGTAATCTTCAGATCGCTTGGGCGTGATGTGGTACGAATATTATCTTCGGGTGGTGTTGTCATTGGTGAATCCTTGGTTGGGCGGTTCGTGAACCGCCCCTACGATATTCTGGTTGGGTGGATGCGATACCGGGCGTATACAAGATACGCCCCTAAGATGCGGCTTTCCACGCCTGAAAATCGGCCTCGATATCCTCACGCCAGGTTGATACATCGATCTCGCCGCTGGTGTATTTGCCTTCCGCCAATCGCTGCTTGCCGAATTCGTCACGAACGCGGGTATTCTCGCTCTGCTCGACAACTTCCTGGGCCAGATGGGGCGGGATGAAGATCACGCCACTGGGTGTGCCAAGCACAATATCGCCAGGTAACACAGTGACGCCACCAATGCGAATCGGGATATTCAGGCCAGCCAGGGTCACATCGGCGATAGCGGTTGGATCGACGCCACGAACATAGAAGTTCACATCAGTCAATTGAATGAGTCCCTGGTAATCGCGGATGCCGCCATCGATCACGGCACCAGCTCGCGTTCGGGTGCGAACCGCTGTGCCCAGGTTATCGCCGACAATTGTGCCATCCTTAATCTTGCCGAAAATATCGACGACCATCACATCGTGGGTTTGCAGCGTTTCGATAATCCAGGAGTTCTGCCCGCCAACCATGCCACGCCCTTCACGCAACCCAGCCTGCTGAATGGCATCATGATAATCGGGCCGATGCGGCAGGAACTGGGCTGTTACCGCTCGGCCAACCATGATCGTGCCTGGATGCGTTTCCTTCCAATTGCCCTCGAACTGGCGGTGGTAGCCATGGTGGCGCAACGTTCCCCAGGCTTCTTCGGTGGTCACAAGCTTCATGCGCTCGATCAGGTCGTCTGGCACACGCGGGCGGCCATCAGGGAAGCGCTCAAATGGATTCAGGCTGGTCAGTTCGATCATGTCGGCGAGTGCCGGTTGGATATACATTGGGAATTGCTCCGTTTCGTTATTGATAGTATTCAGAAGTCAGGATTCAGAAGACAGAATATGCTTCGAATTGGGTATGAATCTCTTGTACGCCGCAGGCTGAAGCCACGCGGATGGAAGGGCTCAAAATCCATCAGCCTGGGGATTCATGGGATAACAGCCGTTCTCGATTGTTGTTCGCTTGGTTCTTCATTCTGACTCCTGACTCCTGACTCCTGACTCCTCATTGTGCTTCCATCCCAAGAGTTGCTCGGCCTTGCGGCAATCGAAAAAACCGGTTGTCCCGCTTAGATCGCCCTGAATTGGCAGATTGGGGAAGAAGCGTTGGGCTAATTCAAACGATGGGATTGTCATCATGGTGTCTGGTGCAACGATCTGAAAGACTTCGTGGCCTTTATACGCGGCGGTCAGGGCCAGGAGGCAGGCGCGGGCCGCTGCTTCAATATTGGTGTAGCCCCACAGATGTTTGGGCAGCCAGTCGTTATGTTCCTGCCCGTGTTGCAGGGCGAATGTGCGATCTGGGACGATCCAGTGGAAGCGCAGGCTGGCAATCGTCATGCCCTCATTGCGGCGCACAATCGAATGCGCCTGCTCCTCACAGATCCATTTCGAAAGGCTGTAGGGATCTTCGTTATAGGTCGGGTGGCGCTCATCGAGTGGCAGATAATCGAAGCGTGGCTGGCGGCTATAGGCCGCACCGGTGGCATTAATGCTGGATGCTTGGCAGACATGGGTGATACCAAGGTGAGTGGCAGCACACAATGCGTTATAGCTACCGATGACATTATTATGATGAACCACATGCGGCGGGTTGCCGATTGGTGAGGCGATAGCGGCTAAATGAATAACGGCATCACAGCCACGAAAGGCATGCTCGATTGCCTCATAATCAGTGATGTCGGCCCGAATCGCGCTAACACCCTGCTGCTCACTTTCTGGCAGGGTGCGGTCGATGATCACAACCGTATGATCCTGAGCCAGGGCCAGATCAGTGACAGCCCTTCCGACTCGGCCATTGCCGCCAGTGATGGCGATCTGCATAGCGTACTTTCTGTCCGTTTGAATGATTACACGTCAATGGTCATGAGATCCATACCAAGATAGATCTGGCCGTGAAAATCACGCTGCACATCGGTTTGGATGGCGGCCAGCATTTCTGGTTGCATATCACTAAAATGGGTGAGTACCAGTGTTTTGACGCCTGCCTGGGCAGCTATTTTACCAGCTTGTTCAGATGTCGTAATCACAACATCGGCGAGCTGGCGTTGTCAGATCGGCATCGGCGAGAAAGCAGCACTGCACCAGGACATCGGCACCCTGAGCGAGTGTGATTAAGTTCGCGCAAGCAACGGTATCGCCGCTAATAACAATCGACTTGCCTGCTCGTTCAATTCGATAGGCCAGGCATGGCCATTCGTCATGGGTGAGCCCCAGCCGATGCCCGTGATCAACAGCAGCGGCAGTGATGTGCCATTCGCCATATTGGTAGGTTTGCCCGTTGGTCATAATCGTGATTGGCATTGTTGCATGAATATCGGGCAGGCTGGCTGCAGTTGCCTGTGCGAGCGCCTGGGAGAAGGCAATCTCGCGCTGGTAGACCTGATCGAACAGTGCCTGGACGATCTGATCCGTTCCGGGCGGGCCGATGATTGGCAGATGCGTGCAGCCCCCATGCCGTTAGCAGCAGATCGCCAAGATTGCCGATGTGATCATAGTTGTGATGCGTGATGAAGATTGCATTTAGCGCTTGTGGGAAAACCCCGCTACGAACGAGCTGCGTGGTGACGCCACGACCAGCATCGAATAGGAGGTGCTCGTGTTCGCACGATAGTAGCACAGCAGCGCCTTGTCGTTCGGGTAGCGGATTTGGGCTGCCTGTGCCAAGTAAGCGGAGTTGCATCAGCATTCTCTATCTGTATGCGAACCTATGAATAGACAGCCTGGCGCAACCCACGAATATAGCCGATGGCATACAAGCGCCCAAACGATGAGTAGCCCGCATTTTCGTTACTATCGCCCTCGACGGTGGGAACATGATCGGGCCGCAACACGCCATCGAACCCGATTTCGCGATAGGCGCGCATACAGGCCAGCATGTCGGTTTTGCCTGCGTCGTGCCAGGTTTCCTCGAATTTTTCGGGAGAGCCCTGGACATCGCGGAAGTGAACAAAGAATAGCTTGCCCTGATGCCCAAACTGACGAATCGCCATCGGCAGATCATCGGTCATGAGCGTGAAATTACCCTGGCACATGGTAATGCCATTAACCGGGCTGGGAATGAGATCGATCAGGCGCTGGAAATTCTCCAGGCTACGCATAATCCGCCCGATCCCGCGAATCGGTGAGAGCGGCGGATCATCTGGGTGCATGGCCAGTTTCACACCAGCTCGCTCGGCGACGGGAATGACCTTGTGCAGAAAGTATTCGAGGTTGGTCCATAGTTCTGCTTCACTGATCGGGCCAAGCTCAGTTGGCGGAGCATCCTGCATGAGTGCATTATCGTAGCTGGTGACGACCGAACCGCCGCGTGATGGCGTGTTGGTGCTGGTTCGCAACCAGTTGAAATCGGTCATCCATTCATAGCACCAGACGGGAATGCCGAGCTTGCCCATATTCTCGATCAGTGTGCAGACCGTCGCGATCTCTTGATCGCGGCCAGGCAGGCCACGCTTGGCATTATTGAGTGGCGGGCGCGACTCGATCACGGCCAGTTTGAAGCCAGCGCTCTGGTAGCGCTGCTGCATGCGCAACAATGGCAGGTAATCCCAGGGCGCATCGCTGCCATTGAATGGTTCATTGAATGGCAGCCCACCAACAGCGTAATCGATACCAGCTTGCTTGGCCAGCTTCCATAGTGGCGTCGGGTTGGGCGAGAGGAATTCGGCGATGTCAATCATTGTTGTTTGCTTTCTATTTGTTCCCTCACCCCTGCTGCGCCGCCCCACTCCCAATGGGAGAGGGGCCGGGGGTGAGGGCGGCTATCGACTATCGGCTATCAATGATCGTCTGGGCCATGCGTATCGAAGCCATGTCGATCATACGGTCGCCAATCCGGATCGCGCCATCGCCACGCAAGAGCGCTTCCTGATAGGCGGCGACAACCTGTTCGGCCCATGCGATCTCAGCGGCACTTGGCGCAAACAGCCGATTAACTATTTCCAGTTGGGCTGGGTGAATACACTGTTTGCCATCGAAGCCAAGAGCGCGGGCGATCTGGCAGGCTTGTTCTAACCCTTCCGTATCGCGAAAGGCCGCATATGGGCCATCCATACAGCGCAGATCATGGGCACGGGCGGCAACGACGATTGATTGCATGACATAATGCCAGCGATGCCCTGGATATAATGCATCATGCTGATCGGCCTCACCGATATTGGCCAATGGCATGCGCATTGATGCAGCAAAATCGCCAGGCCCATAGATCAGCGCTTCCAGGCGCGGCGAAGCAGCCGCAATTGCCGCAACATGCAGGCAACCACTGGCCGTTTCGATCTGTGCCTCAATCCCGATGCGGCCTGGCTCGAATCCATGGGCCAGTTCGATCTGGGTTAGGAGCGTATCGATAAACTGGACGTGGGCTGGGCTTTCGACTTTGGGCAACATGATCAGATCGAGTGTTGCGCCAGCGGTTTCGGCAACCTCAATCAGATCGCGATAGGCATATGGAGTATCGAGTGCATTGATCCGCAGGATACGGGTGCGCTGGCCGAAATCGAGTTCGCGCAGGGCGCGGGCTACATTGGCGCGGGCAGCGGGCTTTTCCGCTGGCGCAACCGAATCTTCGAGATCGAGGCAGATAGCATCGGTAGCACTGCTTGCTGCTTTTTCGATCATATTCCAGCGCGTGGCTGGCACAAACAGCATACTACGGGATCGGCGCGGAATTCTGTTTGGTATGGGCATGGGCAAGCCTCGTTGCTTTGCGGAAGCTGCTTGGTTTGTGACGGCGCAAGTATAGCATAGGCCGGGCGGGAGTCGTCAGGAACCAGGAGGCGCGGTGTGCCATTTTGGATGTATGCGTTGGCGACAATGACCGTAGAGGCGGTTCGTGAACCGCCCGCCACCTGCATAATACCCGATTACATTGACGTTAGCGTTGGCGACAATGACCGTAGGGGCGGTTCGTGAACCGCCCGCCACATGCATAATACCGATTACATTGACGCTAGCGCGGATAGCGATTGAGCGGCGATTTGTCGCCGACGAGCCAGATATGCCCGAATGGATCGATAAACCCGCCCTGCCGATGGATGCCCCAGGGTGGCTGGTGATCCCTGATTTCGTCGTGGCTACCCTGTGCGCCTGCTGCGACAGCGCGTGCGATCAGGGCATCCGGATCCTCACAGAATACCTCGACGCGGGTGGATGTAATCCCAAGCTTTGTGGGGCTTTCCCAGCCGTTATTAGCTGGCTCCCCAAGGAAGAATGGCGCACCGGCAATCTCCAATCCAGCCACCGATCCAAGGCTCCATAATAGTGTTGCGCCAAGTGCCTGTTTGTACCACTCGACGGCGGCGGGCGTATCGCTGACGGCCAGCATGAGCGATATGACCGGACCCTGCGGTTGATTCACCACAATAGGCTCCTTTCCATTTGCATGGATGTTCTCCCTAGAGTAAAATAGGTACCTGATTCCTGTTTCGAGAAGGAAACTTGTTATGAGTACCGAGCTTACAATCACTGAGGCTGCTTCTATGCTGCAAGTCAGTGATCAGCGTGTGCGGACACTCTGCCGGGAGGGAGTTCTCTCATCGCGCAAGATCGGGGTAAGTTGGCTTATTGAGCAGCAAAGTCTCCTACAGTACAAGCTTGCAACCACCCACAAGATTGCTGAAGATCATCCAACATATATGGTTAAGCGGGATAATCCGGTTGCACTTAGTTTCTTTTCGGGTGCTATGGGTCTCGATCTCGGCATTGAGCAAGCCGGTTTCGATATCAGGCTCGTTTGCGAAGTTGATAAATATTGTCGTGAAACTATTACACATAATAAACCAGAATTGGCACTGATCGGAGATATTGCCAACTATTCTCCCGACGATATATTGCGTTTTTCGGGTTTATCCAGAGCAGATGATGTTGATCTTATGATTGGTGGGCCTCCCTGTCAAGCATTTAGCACTGCCGGAAGGCGCAATGGTTTTAACGACAATCGCGGAAATGTATTCCTCACATATCTTGATATCGTATTGGATATTCGGCCAAAGTATTTCGTCATTGAAAACGTTCGAGGGCTGCTATCCTGCCCCATGAACCATCGTCCACATGAAATGCGAGGCCCAGATTACCCAGATTTGTCATTTGATGAAAGGCCAGGAGGTGCCTTGTATTTCGTGCTGAATACCATCCAGCGTGCAGGGTATTCATATTCGTTTAACCTGTATAATGCCGCCAATTTCGGTAGCCCGCAGGTGCGGGAGCGTGTGGTGATTGTCTGCAGCCGTGATGGATCAAAGCCACCGTTCTTAACACCAACTCATGCTGAAGATGGCATGTATAGCTTAAAGAAATGGAAGACGTTTCGTGATGCAACCCATGACCTTACGGAACATCATCATATAAACTTTCCCGAAAAACGGCTTGTGTATTATCGTATGTTACAAGAAGGTCAAAACTGGCGGTCTCTTCCCGAAGAACTACAAAAAGAGGCTTTGGGAAAATCATACGCTGCGGGAGGTGGGAAGACAGGCTTTCTCCGACGGCTTTCTTGGGACAAACCTGCACCAACGCTGGTAACACATCCGGCGATGCCTGCTACCGATTTAGCGCACCCAGAGCAAAACCGGCCACTTTCTATTGAGGAATATAAGCGTTTGCAAGAGTTCCCGGATGAGTGGTTGGTTGCAGGGCCACTTATTGAACAATATCGACAAGTCGGTAATGCGGTTCCTGCAAGCCTTGGGCAAGCTATTGGCAGGTTGATATATCGTTTGCTGAGGAATGAGCCTGTCGCTGATATGCCTGGTTTCAATTACTCACGCTATCGCAATACCAGCGATACGGAATGGATAGCTCATTTTGGTGCTGCATCCGTAGAAAGTCAACTTGTTCAACATGTGCTGTTCTAGGAGTGAGCGGGTGTATACACATTACACCTGTACACTTTGCTATTCGAGTATCTGTGGCGAGGATTATATTGTCATTTTCGCCTTTTCTTTTGCTAGGTATGCACGAGCAAAATCGATGAATCCTTGCTCACTGAGATTAAATCCCTGCATGAGTGGAGGTACATTATCCCAATTAGTTCTGCCAGTTCTTGATAATGAGCGAAACCATTTTTGTATGGTCGTGCCGGTTCTAATGGCGCTGCTTGAGGAATTTTCTGAATTGTCTCTGTTTTTTATTTGTAGAGCAAGCCATTTGTTATTTTGATCACGCCGAATAAAGTCTATGGCCTTGACGAAGCTACCACAACACCAATGCCATCCATTTGGTCGCAGTACTGAGTCTAAATATCTTTCCAGTAAAGCTCCTACGCAGTTTTCTGCAACCATGGCCTCTTGATGTTCAACTTTAATTCGATCACTTGCTTCTTTTGAATAACCAAATGCTTCCACCATTACAATGCTGACCATGTCATCGGGAATCGTTCCAGCTCTTATTGGGAAATCTGATCTACGATATGCTGAATAATATTTCTTGGCAAGTAGACGTAACCCCTCATCAGTTTGAACTGAAGGTATGTTCGTTCGAGATCTCCAGGAAAGACTGTCTTGATTATCGTAAAGAAAATTGCAGACTTGTACAAATGACTGAATCAGCCCCTGCTCATCACCTTGGTCATCGCAATATTGTACTGCCGCGTTTTGTGCCATTGCTTCGTCGAACACCATTTCGTATTCTCCCATGATTGATTACTTGTATCGTTTGAAGAGTCTAGCATGGCCGTCAATTCATATTCGACAGTGTTGGTGGACAATCGGCGATCAATGGCGTCACCAAGGGTAGGGCCATAACCTCGTGTTTGCCCACGCTGCCGGACAACCGTGGATCTTCAAGCCTTGGAATGAAAAAGACGTTGCGGCTGCAATTGACATAACCAACGCATAAACATAGAGGCTGGCGTGGTGTTTGTCAGTCACAAAGGCATGGCGTGGTATAATTGCAGGGTTGTGAAGATGAATACAATGGCCAGGACGATTGAGGAGTTCTATGTACCGCACCCACACCTGTGGCGAGCTACGCACAACGCATGCTGGACAGGAGATTATACTGGCGGGCTGGGTTCATCGCCGCCGCGACCATGGCCCGCTGATTTTCCTTGACCTGCGTGATCGCTATGGGCTAACGCAGGTGGTGTTTGATTCGGCGACACCAGCGGCGCATGCGCTTGCTTCTGATCTGCGTTCGGAATTTGTGATCCAGGTGCATGGCCTGGTGCGGCAGCGCCCTGATGAGGCGATCAACCCGAATATTGCGACAGGTGAGGTTGAGGTGTTGGCATCGGCGGTGACGGTGCTGAACCCGGCCAAGCAGACGCCGCTGTATATTAGTAAGGAGGGTGGCGAGGACGAGGCGCTGCGCCTGAAGTATCGCTACCTCGATCTGCGCCGCGAGCGCATGCAGAATAACCTGATCCTGCGCCATCGGGTGATCAAGTTTATCCGCGATTTCCTTGATGCCGAGAACTTCTTGGAGATCGAAACGCCAATTCTGATTAAATCGACGCCGGAAGGTGCCCGTGATTACCTGGTGCCATCGCGGGTTCACCCGCACGAGTTCTATGCATTACCGCAGAGCCCGCAGCAGCTCAAGCAATTGCTGATGGTGGCTGGCTACGATAAGTATTTCCAGATCGCCCGCTGCTTCCGCGATGAGGATCTGCGTGCAGATCGGCAGCCGGAGTTCACGCAGCTCGATATGGAAATGAGCTTTGTTGATCAGGAGGATATTATAAGCCTGATCGAGCGCCTGTTCACCGAATTGTGCCGAACGCTGATGCCGCATAAACGTTTGCCAACACCATTCCCACGGATGACCTATGCTGAGGCGTTGGAGAAATATGGCTCGGATAAGCCCGATCTGCGCTATGGCATGGAATTTGTCGATCTGAGCGATGTAGTGCAGGAAAGCTCGTTCGCCGTCTTTCGCGAGGCACTCGCAAACGGTGGGCGGGTCAAGGGTATTCGTGTGCCGGGGATTGGTGGTTACTCGCGCAAACAGCTCGATGAAGTGGTTGAGTTTGCCAGGCAGGCCGGGGCCAAGGGTTTGCTCTGGGCCTCGCTGCAACAAGGGCCGGTTGCCGAGACGGCGCGTTCCAGTTTTGGCAAACAGGTGACAACCGCTGAACTCCAGGCGATCATTGATCGCATGGGCGGTGCCTACGATGATCTGCTGCTGATTGTGGCCGATCAGCCGCCAGTTGTTGCGGCGGTACTGGATCGATTGCGGCGTGAGTTTGCCAGCCGCTTGAATTTGGCCGACCCGAATGTGCTCGCGTGGGCCTGGGTGCTGGATTTCCCCTTGGTTGAGTGGAATGCCGATGAACAGCGCTGGGATGCCGTCCATCATCCATTCACGGCACCACGGGACGAAGACCTGGCGCTGATGGATAGCGATCCGGGCAAGGTGCGGGCCAAGGCCTATGATCTGATTTTGAATGGCTATGAGGCTGGCGGTGGCTCGATCCGTATTCATCAGCGCGATGTGCAGCAGAAGCTATTTGATCTGCTGGGGATCAGCCGTGATACGGCACAGTTACAGTTTGGGCATATGCTGGAAGCATTTGAGTATGGTGCACCGCCGCATGGCGGCATTGCACCGGGGATCGACCGGATTGTGATGTTGTTGGCCAATGAGCCGACGATCCGCGAGGTAATGGCCTTCCCGAAAACCCAGCAGGCGATTGATCTGATGACCAGCGCGCCCTCACCGGTTGATGAGCGCCAACTGAAGGATCTGCATATTCAACTTCGCAAATGAGCCTGAAAGGAATGACGATGCGGTCATGGATTGCACGAATGATCCTGTTGGCGGTTGGTTGGCGGGCGGGTGGTGCGCCACCAAAACTGAATAAATATGTGATGATTGCAGCACCGCATACATCAAGCTGGGATGTGCCATTATTGGTACTGTTTGCCTGGCTGTTCAAGATGCGTGTTCGCTGGATGATGAAATCCGAGATGTTTCGTGGCCTGCGTGGGCCATTCTTCCGTGCGCTTGGCGGCCTGCCGATTGATCGCAGCCAGCGCCATAATATGGTGCAGCAGTGCGTCGATATTCTCAAACAAGCCGATGAGATGGTAGTGGCTGTTCCACCAGAAGGGACACGGGCTGCTACACAGGGCTGGAAGACCGGATTCTACTATATTGCGCTTGGGGCTGGCGTACCAATCGCACCCGGCTACCTCGATTATGCAACCAAACGGGGCGGGTTTGGGCCAATACTCACACCAACAGGGGATATTGATGCCGATATGGAGATCCTGCGCGATTTCTATAGGGATAAATATGGCAAATATCCGGAACGATTTGGTGAGGTACGAGTGGATCGAGGGGAGACCGATAGCCGATAGCCGAGAACCGAGAACTGAGAATTCAGGAGTCAGGAGTCAGAATAAAGCAGCGAGATTGTCCTCAACCCGATCCCTCCCCCGCAGGCTTCAGCCTGCGGCAACGGGATACCCTACGACCAGGGAATGGTCAACCATAGCCGCAGGCTTTAGCCTGCGGATAGATGGTGATTTCATATCCCCGATATTATCCCATTCTCCATCAGCCCGCAGCGTGCAAGCGAACCCTACCTCCTAACCCCTAATCTACGTTATCTCCACCATAAACGTGGTTTTGTCCTCTATGCCACCCGCCGTGATGCGTACATCAATCTGCCATTTGCCAAGCATGGAGAATGGCTCGCCACGAGCCTCATAGCGCCCTGGCGCTGTTGCTGTCGCTGGCATTTCGGGCGAGGCCATGCCCATTTCGAGCATGACTGGCGCAACAACGACGACATCGGCCTGGACTGGTTTGCCATCCCGATCGGTTATATTGATGCCAATGGTTCGCTGCCCGACTTTGGTGCCATCGATCAACATTTCGACGGTATATCGTTCGGTGCGGTTGGTTTGCGTTACTGTGGTTGGGCCACAGGCAGCGAGCAGCAGCATGGTTGTTATCAGGAAGAATATTCGCATCGTTAATCTCGCCTTCGCTGCGCGTTTTCGGCTATCGGCTATCGGTTTATCGGCTATGTTCACATCAGTTGGCCACATTCAACATAACTGGAACAGTGATAATCTGGCTGTTATGCTGGAACTGTGCCCACAGGCGGTAGCTGCCAGGCTGCGCGAAGGTATAGACGAACTGAATATCCGGGCCATAGCTTGGTGGCGTAATAACAGCTACACTACTGGTTGGCGAGAACATGGCCCCAACAGCATGGACGTGGCCGTAGACATTGCCGCCATCGCTACGAACAATCAGGTGGCCGGCCATGCCGAGCCATGGTTCAATATCGGTGACGGGTTTGCCTGCCTGGCTCACGCTAAACGTGAGTGTTGTTTGGCGTCCAGCCTGGATTGATTGCAACGAAGATGTTACCTGAATATCGAGATCGCCAATTGTTCGTGTGCCAAGCCCTGGCGGATCGATTGCTGGCGCAGGCTGGCTACCTGTCACCGTGAAGCGTCGTTCGATGATCTGGGTGCCACTGTCCTGGCGTTCAATTTCGATATAGGCCGTGTATGATCCAGGGCGCTCGATAGTCACAGGGATGCGAAAACGGCCTGGCACGATGGAACCAGGATGGATGTGCAGAAATGCTGCACCAGTATCATCGATCAGCACCAGGTGTAGAAGCGCATCGTGATGGGGAATAATATCATCGACAGGCAATCCGGTTGAGCCATCACTCAGATCGATGGTCAGGATCAGTGGCTTTTGTGCAACTGGCTGGGTTGGATTGGTACTCAGCACCGCATTCACATGTGGGCGGCCAGAGGCTGGTTGTGGTTGTGGGCTGAACTGGCGGGCGGCTTGCTGGCCACCAAGCACAATTTCGACAATCAGGCAGGCGAAGATGCCATAGCCAAGAATCCGATCCGCCATTATTGGAAGCGGTCGCCCACGTTGTTTGGCAAGCGCCCCCAGGCTAAAACTACTCAGCATGAGCAATAGCATGAGACCCAGCGCAATTGCGAGTGGGATTGTTTCGGCGGCAATTGGCGGAATGGTAATAGTGAATGGAATGCGTGCCTGGCCATCGCCGCGTGGCCCGCTGGCCTGAAGATCAAGCTCCCATTCGCCATCGCGATCTGCGCTCAACTCACTATAATACACCCGTGTGCCAGGGTAGGTTTTGATTTCAGCAACTGCTGCGCCCTCAAGCGGAAAGCCACGTGGTACCGCCTGAATCCGAATGGTTGTCTGCTCGATCTCGCCCTGCGGAGTGACCACCAGATACAATGGTGCTGGAACAGCGGTGGGCAATTCGACCGTTATCGCAAGTTCGTATGGCCCAACACTCTGGGTAAACGTCTGGATCGGGCTGGCGTGCCCGCCATGGGCCAGGGCAACACTTGGAGCCAGAGCTACCAACAGAATACTCAGGAGCAGAACACGTACACGCATTAGTTTTTGCAATCTTATCTAGCTCAGGGTAAGCGAAACCAAACGTATGCTATTGTACGCGAATTCGGAGGGCAGGAGTCGGAACCAAGTATTCAGGAGTCAGGAGTCAGGAGTCAGGAGTCAGCATTATTCGCAGATTTCGCAGATTGATTGCAACCAGCAGCTAAGAACCAGGAATTGTGGCCCTATTCTATGAGCCACAAATATACCTCGATCACAGCCGAGGCATGACCAACAGGTTTTGGCGAGCCATCAACATCCCATGCGAGTTCAGGGCGCAGATCCGCTACTGCCTCCTCTGAATCTTCACAATCCCTGCGACTGCCGTGCGCGCAACGCGGCTCATGGCCTGTAACCAGCCCTCAGTGTTTGGGTAGCTATACCCGACACACACCAGGTGTGGGTTTTTCCGCGCACGCCAATACGCATCCAGCACTGGTCGCCCCTGCTGATCAAATTCCAGTTCGTGCGCCACTGGATCGAGAGCTGGTCGGTAGCCTGTTGCCATAATGATCGCATCGAATGCTGCGCTCTGGCCGCCGCTGAAATAGGCCATCCCAGGCCCCAGGCGTTCAACCGCACCATATACCGTCACCCGCCCAGCTTCAACCGCTTCTGGCAGGCCATAGCCAACCACCGGGTAGTGATCGAGTGGCGAACCTAGCGGTAGCGGCAGCCCAAGGTGGCCAAAATCGCGCCGCTTCAGCATGCGTTCAGCCAGGCTGCGGGGTAGGGTACGTAACAACCAGGCGCTGGCACGAGAAACAGCAACGGATTTCATTCTGGGAACAAAGGCGATACCGCTGCGCACCGCAATTGCTGTTGTTACTCCATGTTCGGCCAGATCAACGGCGATCTCGGTGCCTGAGTTGCCAGGGCCAACAACCAGCACCCGTTGCCCGATAAAAAGCCTTGGGTTACGATACTCACGGCTGTGTATAATTGGCCCGCCGAACTGTGCATCACCCGGAAACGCTGGACACACCGGCGCACTCCAGATTCCGGTTGCCATCACAAGCACCGCAGCCTCCTGTACACCCTGGTTGGTCGTGAGTTGCCATCTACCACTATCGAAATCGGCATGGCGCAATTCGATTCCTGCATGAATTCGGAGGTTGAAGTGCTGTGCATAGTGGTGCAGGTAGGCAAGGAACTGCGCCCGGCTGGGGAAATCCGGGTAACTTGGCGGCATCGGTTGCCCTGGTAGCCCCGAAATCTGCTTCAGCGTATTCAATCTTAATCGGTCGTAGTGGTGCTGCCAGGCATAGCCAACACTATAACGCTCCAATATCTGGTATGGCAGGCCGCGCTGCGCTAGTTCATATGCGATAGCCAAGCCAGCCGGCCCGGCACCAATAATTGTGATCATGCATGCTCCAAAAGAACCAAAGGAACACCGAACTGCCCTCACCCCCTAACCCCCGCTCCCACGCCGGGGCGCGGGGGAATTGACCTCTTGCAAACCCTTTGCAGCCCTCCCCACCGGTGGGGGCGGGGCTGGGGAGCGGGGAATGAGCAACAGTCTGAGAAAACCCTTCACCTGAAAGCGGGTACCCCCTGGGTGCCGTAGCGCAGTGGCATCCCAATTACTCATCGAATCACTATCAACAAACACTCCTATCTATTGTATCATGCAGCAATGTTGTGTTGGCTTCTCGTGTATGTGAGGCTCAATGATCACTCGTTTCTACCGCCTCCTCCTCCCGATTCTGCTGCTCGTAACCCAGGCGCTCCAATCGGTTGCACCAGTGGCTGCGCAGTCATCGCCCTTGAGTAGCACCCCAACAACGGTTGGCCTGACGATTCCTCTTGGCGAGCAGCGTGTTATTGCACTCCAGATTCGCAACAATCAACCGCAGGCACTCACGCCGCTTGTGTATATCGCACAGCCCGATAGCGCCCCATCTGCGCTGCGCGTTGCGGCAGCGCCACTGCGTGCGACACTGCCTTTTCAGCGAACCCGCCTTGATCCGCAGATCGCCAGCGCTGCCCAGAATGCCGCCGATGGTCAAACGGAATTCATCGTGTATCTTGGCGATCAGGCCGATCTGAGCGCTGCGCTGACGATCCAGGATTGGGCCACCCGTGGCGAATATGTCTATCGTACGCTTACCGAACAGGCACAGCGAACGCAGGCCGCACTGCGCGCCGAACTCACCCGCCAGGGCATCAGCTATCGGCCACTGTGGATTGCCAACGCCCTTCTGGTTCGGGGAACACCAGCTGCTGCCCAAGCGCTTGCTGATCGTTCTGAAGTCGCGTTGGTGCAGGCCGATCAGTCCGTGGCGCTCCCTGAACCACCGCCCTCATCATCGACTATGCCAGATCTGTGTAGCCCCGATGCACCTACAAACCCGGTCTGCTGGAATATTCGCTCAATCGGTGCGGATCGGGTGTGGCATGAATTTGGCGTAAATGGGCGTGGCGTGTCGGTTGCCGCAATCGATACTGGTGCATTCTTTGAACACCAGGCGCTGGTTGGCAACTACCGTGGTACTCGTGGTGCAGGCGTGTTCGATCATAACTACAACTGGTATGATCCACACGGCAGCCAGGCCGCACCATTCGATCAGGTTGGCCATGGCACACATGTGTTAGGGACATTTGTTGGCGCTGGCGATGGCACCAGCACTCAGCCATCGATTGGGGTTGCACCAGGTGCCCAATGGGTCGCCGCACAGGGTTGTACAACCCAATCGTGTGCGGAAAGCGATCTGATCGCTGCCGCACAATGGATACTGGCCCCGACAGACCTGGCTGGTGGGAATCCGCGCCCCGATCTGCGCCCGATGGTTGTCAATAATTCGTGGGCCGGCCCTGGTGGCGATTCCTGGTATCGTGGCTATATTGCCGCCTGGCGTGCCGCTGGAATCTTTCCTGTCTTTGCTGCTGGCAATGTTACCGCAACCCAGCCAGCTGTGTGTGGTTCGGTTGGTTCGCCTGCCGATGATCCATTGGCAGTTGCGGTTGGAGCTGTTGATACTGATGGTGCAATTGCATCATTTAGCCTGCGTGGCCCCGCATACAATGGTCAGGTCAAGCCCGATCTGGCTGCACCCGGAACCTATCGCAGCGGCCAATCGGGGATCTATAGTGCCTATGCAGGGAGTAGCAGCGCCTATCGGTCACTCCAGGGCACCTCAATGGCCGCACCGCATGTAGCCGGCGTCATCGCCCTGATCTGGGCGGCGAACCCGGCGCTGATCGGTGATTTCGATGCAACCTATGCCATCCTCACCGGCACAGCCCAGCCCATCCCCGATATGCGCTGCGATGCACAGCCGATCACACCAAATAATGTCTATGGCTATGGGCGGCTGGATGCTTTTGCTGCCGTCACACGCGCACGAGTCAGCATTCCCTGGCTCCAGGCAACCACGCCGCCAACAATTGGCGCTGGCGCATCAACCGAACTAAGCCTGATCATTGATACCAACCGATTGCCAGGCCCTGGGAACTATCAGGCGCGCATTCAGGTGTATCCAGGCAATCTGAGCCAAACGCCACTCACAATCCCGGTTGCTATTACGGTTCCCGATGATGGGCGTGCAGTCACACTCACTGGCCGAGTAACAGCGGCCCAAACCGGGACGCCGCTTGTCGCAACTGTTGGCCTGGAGGGTGGGCTTGGGGTTTCAACAGATAGCGATGGCCGCTACATTCTGCGCCTGCTACCAGGAACACGCAGCATCTCCGCCCAGGCGATTGGGTATATATCCACAACACAGGCTGTCTCTATTGGTGTAGGTGGGCAGATAGCCGATATTGCGCTGACGCCAGATCTGCCAAAGATTGCGGCGCATGTTGTTGGTGGCGCTCTCACACCAACACTAGCTAGCCAGGCCCAAACCCAGATAATGGTTGCAAATAGCGGAACAAGCACACTGAACTATCAGATCTATATTCCAGCGGAAGCATATGGGATCTGGCGCAGCGATGAACCAGATGGCCCATCGGCGGGGTTGCGTGTGCTTCCAGCGGATGCGCCACGTATAGCGCTCGATCCACAGGGCAGTGCCGAGGTTGCACTGCCATTTGCATTCCCCATCTATGATAAGAACTATACATCGGTATTCGTCAATGCCCATGGCGTGATCTCATTCGAGCGACCGATTGATGGCGGTAGCCCACTCAGTCGTTGTATGCCGGATGGGATGCTGTATTTCTATGCAATTGCGGCGCTCAACGCGGATCTGGATCCAACACGTGGCGGGCAGATCCGTGCCGCTGCGCTGCCATCTGATGGCGGGTTCGTCGTGAGCTATGAGCAGATACCATTGCGAACTGGCCCTGCTACAGCAACATCAACATTCCAGATCACGCTACTGCCAGATGGCCGAATTGAGCTGCGCTATGGTGACCTGGCACCGGCACCTGGGCAGGCGGGTGTGGGAGTTCAACGCCAGCCGGGGATTGGAGTCGAGTTGGCGTGTGGCAGCGAGATTCAGGCATTATCCAGGCTCAACCTTGAATTACGACCACAGCCAGCATCGAATGCATGGCTACAGAGTAGCACGAGCATTGGCGCATTATCGGCAGGTGCTGCGAGCCAGGTAGTAATGCAGGTACAATGGATACCGCCAGGGCGCTGGCCCTACCGTGGGCGCGCATTGATTGTGAGTAGTGATCCCATACGCCCAACCCTACGGCTCACCATCGAATCCAGGCCACCAGTTGCACCATATACCATGCTCATGCCCCAGATGGTCAAGCGCCAAGGGTTCATCAAAGAATACTATCCCGCTCCTGCCGCCGTGGGGCTGATGAACGTGTACTGTTTCATCGGGTATTGTGCCTCCGCACCATGCCCCGCAGGCTGAAGCCTGCGGCTATGAGCGCGCCTCCTTCGTGCCCCATCCCTTTGCCGCAGGCTTCAGCCTGCTGATGGCGATGGCAAAGGCCATATTCGTAGCTTGGGAAATTATTCTTTTCCAAGCGCTAACTTGCCAGGATTGCTAGAGCATTCCTATGTGAGTTGTAAACGCACGTCGTGCAAAGAGGCCCAGATACGGACAGCGATGATGACATAACGAACTGGCTTTCGCATTGCAATGCCGATGACACGAGCTTTAACCGGTTGGTACTCAAATCGCCGATCCCGACAATCGCCCTGTTTGTCGCTTCCTGGTGCGAACTATGCGAGCCATGTTTCCTAACCTTTACGCGTCTGTCTGAGCGCTACCGCGATCGGGTAGGCTTTGTGATGCTGGATATTGATGAAAGCCATGCAATCGCAGAGTCATTCGGAATCCGTGCTGCGCCGACATATATCTTGTTTCGGGATGGCGAGCCTATCGCCCATGGGCTTGGGTATTTGCCCGCGGCGCTGCTCGATCTGTTCTTCCAACGGGCGATCACGATCACCAGCCCATACGCTGGTGCATGGTATCCAACCGAGCATGAGATTGAGGATGCGTTGATTCTGCCGATGCTGATGCGCTGGGGCTGGGCATGCCAGCGGCAATTTCAGCTTACGCGGCGAAGCAGCCGCACACAGCGGGGCGTCATCGATATACTAGTGTCGATCAATGCCGGTACAGCACCAGTGACACTGTTTGAGAACAAGCGCCGCATCGCAGAGAGCCATGATTTGCAGCGGGCCACGAAGCAGGCGCTTGGCTATGCGCTCACACTGGAACTGCCCTCATTGGTGATCGCGGATGTCGCCAGGCTATGGGTCTACCAGGTTGAGCAGGGTAACGCGGTGCTGGTGCAGCAGTTCACATGGCTGGAACTGGAGCGCGATGATTCGGCATTACGAACGCTGCTGGCCATGGGTGAGGCTGGTTAGGTACGGGCGTATGCGCTACGCCCCAACATGGAGGTTAATAATGGACGCCACCTTTTTTGAAACACCAGCAGCATTTCGCGCATGGCAACGTTGATCGCGGATTCTGCTGCCAATCGAACGATCAGGGAGTTAATGCGCCCTGGGAAAGCTCAAAAACCAAGCGATATGCCTGATGATAGCACTTCTTGAGAAATAGCCCTAGCTTCGCAGTGAATGATACTCCTCGTGGCTGCATGTTGGACAGGCGCTCGATTTATCCGCAGATTTCGCAGATTGTATTAGCCTTTCGTTATGCTCGCAAGCACAACATCCACAACACGTTCCGTCCAGCCATCGGGAAAGGGCGTACCGCCAAGGTAATGGGCATAGTAGGCCCCAATCAGCAGTGTGCAAGCAATCGCCAGGTCAGCACCTGGTTGTAGTTCATCGCGCTTGGCGGCAAGCTCAAGGATTTCCCGTACGGCCTGGCGTCGTGGCGCGACAAGATGTTCACGGAAGTTGGCCAGCAGTTCAGGCGTTTCATGCTCCTCTGAGAGCACTGTGCCAATCATGCCCATTCCGTTTGGCCGATCAAGCGCATGCCGCAACTGATCCAATTGGGCAATCAGATCGGTGCGCGTCTCGCCGATCTTAACAATCGGGATATCGGCACAGTAGGCCACAATAGCGGCCATGGCCAACTGGATCTTGCCAGGGTAGCGGCGATAGATCGTTGGCTTGGTCACACCAGCCATGGCTGCAACCTGATCCATTGACATACGCGCATAGCCCTGCTCTGCCATCAGGTGCAGGGCAGAATCAAGGATGCGTTGATCGGTCTCGGGTTCACGCGGGCGGCCCGGGCCACGCTCACCAGAGACCTGATCGGCGTCGATGGGTATGCCCACGGCTGGATACCCTTCCACTCACTCAGACGCTGTATTGTACTCGTGAGCAGCAGGTTGGGCAAGTACAACAGTGTTATTGAGGCGTCAGAACCTTGAATGCAACACGGCGGCCAAGTTTCTGACCAAATGCCAGCGCACCCCATAGCGCACCAATGTTATCCACGAGCGCCGCCTGAGTGAGATCGCCAACACGTACAGGCAACAGGCCGATATCGATGATTAGTGTTTCAATAACCGCACGGGCTTCGCCATCTGGCCCGACATATAGTAGATCCACCTGGACGCCATCGATCACCGGTTCGGCGAAATTCTCCCAGCCCAATGAGTTGAAGGCGCGCACGAGCGTTGCCTGCGGTGCAGCTTCCTGAATGACGGCAAGGCTATTGATCACTGCTTGACCGAATTTATTGGTGGCGTCGATCACCAGTTTATTATTCAGCGCAGAGCCATATTCTGCCACGAAATCGGCTACGGCTGAACTAGGCAACGCTAGCAGGACTACTTCGGCATCAGTGAGGGCATCGGCAATACTGGCGACCTGAACAGCCTCGCTGGCAGCACTTGATGTATGGATCTTCGGGCTGCGTGGGTCGCGGGAACCAAACACAACCCGATGCCCAGCGGACGCCCATTTCACACCAATGGTTCCGCCAATGTTTCCACTCCCAATAACAGCAATCCGCATGTTCAAATTCCTTGTTCCACGCTATGTGCGTTCTTGTATATTACCTATTTATAATACAATACGGTATTGGAATGTCAAGAGATGTTATGTGCGGCTATGCCGCTCACTCAGTGCCCACTCCTGAAGGCTGACGCTGGTACAACCAACACGGCCACATGCGCTATTATGTGTCAAAAGCTGAAAGCTGATGGCTGAAAGCTGATGGCTGAAAGCTGATGGCTGAAAGCTGATGGCTGAAAGCTGATGGCTGAAAGCTGATGGCTGAAAGCTGATGGCTGAAAGCTGATGGCTGAAAGCTG